>NZ_JBEOYU010000002.1:0-295652 GCF_040297265.1 Streptomyces sp. NPDC001832 | reverse complement strand
CGGATGGGGTCTCCCCTGCTCGAGCGCAGCTGAGAGCTTGGGGAAGGAGCGTCGTCGACCGACGACAACGCCGCCAGGCGCCGCCCATCGGCACGTGACGCCGCCCCACCTGTGTGCGCGACCTCTAAGGCGGCTCGGGGCCAGGTGGGCGGTCGGGACTCGGTTGCGGCTCGGTTGCCCCACGGGCGGGCCGCACCGCCGAACGGCCGGATCCGGCCGCTAACCTTACGTATCCGTCCTGGCCAGGGATGAATTCCCACAGGTCGGACATTTATCGCACCCAACTCACGCGAAAGGCCTCGCCCATGGGCATTCGGAGCTTGCTGCGCAAGGTGTTCGGCCGCGACCGCGCGGAGCAGGACGCGCCGACGGCCACGGTCCCGCCCCAGACCGAACGCACGGCACCCGCGGAGTCGGAGCCGATCACGGTGACGGTGGACGAGCCGGTTGCGGAGACCGCCCCGGTACACGAAGCCGCCTCGGCCACCAAGGCCTCGGTACCGGCCCCCGCCTCTCCCCGGTCCGCCACCAGCACCAGCGGTCTGGCGTCGGACCTGGTAGCGGCGGCCTTCGACAAGGCGTCCATCCCCACGGTCCCGGCACAAGGCTCGGCCCCGAAGCCGAAGTCGGCGGAGCCGGAGGTCAAAACTGTGGAGCCGGTGGCTGCGGAGACCGACAAAGCAGAGGTCGAACCCGTCGCCGACGAGGTCAAGGCCGAGCCAGTCACTACGGAGCCGGAGCCGGAGGCCACGCCCGTCGCCGCCGAGACCGAGGTCGAGCCGGTCACTACGAAGGCGGAGCCCGAGCTGGAGACCGCGCCCGTCACCACCGAGACCGAGACCGACACCCCCGCCGAGACCCAGCCCCTCACCTCCGAAACCGAGCCCGAGCCGAAGGCCACGCCCGTCGCCGCCGAGGCCCCCGTCGAGACCGAGACCGAGCCGGTCAAGGCGCCCGAGGCCCCCACTGAGCCGGACGCGGCACCCGCCGCCGAAGCCGAGCCGGTGGCCGCACCCGTTGCCGTCGAAGTCGAGGCTCCCGCTGAGCCCGAGCCCCTCACCACCGAGGCCGAGGTCAAGACCCCCGCCGAGCCGGTGGCCGCACCCGCCAACGAGGCCGAGGCCGAGCCCGAACCGAAGCCCGAGCCCGTCACCGCCGAGACCAAGCCGGCGCCTACCGCCGAGACCCAGGCCAAGGCCAAGGTCGAAGTCGAGGTCGAGGTCGAGTCGGAGCCTGCGCCCGCGCCCAAGCCCGCGGCCGACACGGATCCTGCACCCGCGCCCAAACCCGAGCGTGAGCCCGAGCCCGAGCCCGCAGCCGACACGGCCCCCGAGCCCGCGCCCGACACCGCCCCCGAGTCCGCCCTCCCCCTCGCCCGGGTCAAGTCCCGTGCGCCCGGGCTCGTCGACTCGTACAAGGCCGCCCAGGCCGGGCTGGAGGCGCACGGGCTGACCGGGCTGCGCGCCACCGTCTACCTGGTCCTCGACCGCTCCGGGTCCATGCGGCCGTTCTACAAGGACGGCAGCGCCCAGCACCTGGGCGACCGCACCCTGGCCCTGGCCGCGCACCTGGACGAGAACGCCACCGTCCCCGTCGTGTTCTTCTCGACCGACATCGACGGCACCGGCACGGTCGACCTCACCTCGCACGAGGGCCGGATCGACGAACTGAACGCGGGCCTGGGCCGCCTCGGCCGTACGAACTACCAGCGCGCCGTCGAAGAGGTCGTCGCGCACTACGAGAAGTCGGAGGCCACCGGCCCGGCACTGGTGATCTTCCAGACGGACGGCCCGCCGGACGCCAAGCAGCCCGCCAAGCAGGCACTGGCCGAGGCGGCGCGGCTGCCGCTGTTCTTCCAGTTCGTCGCGTTCGGCGACGAGGACGCGAAGGGCTTCGACTTCCTGCGGAAGCTGAACGCCCCGAACGCCGGGTTCTTCCACGCGGGCCCCGCCCCCCGCGAGGTCGCGGACACCACGTTCTACCGCGAGGTCCTCGCCGCCCTCCCCGCCTGGATCGCGTCCCGCGAAGCGGCGGCCGAGGACTGATCCACCGGCAGGCGTACGGTCACGGCGAGCCCGCCCTCGGGGCCCGGCACCGCCGTGACCGTACCGCCGTGCGCCACAGCGATAGAACGTACGATCGAGAGTCCGAGCCCGGAACCCCGCCCCATCCGGTCCTTGCCCTCACCTCGCCGGAACGGCTCGAACAGCCCGGGGATGTCCGCCGTGTCCACCACGGGCCCGGTGTTGCGCACCTCCAGCAGTCCCGCGTCGCCGACCGTCACCAGCGACACCTCCACCGTCCCGTCGGGCACGTTGTACGTGACTGCGTTGGCCAGCAGATTCGCCACCAGCTGGGCGAGCAGCAGCCGGTTCCCCCGTACCGCACAGGGTTCGGCATCGACCGCCACGCCCGGGTGCAGGGCCGCTTCCTCCGCCACCACCTGCGCGAGGTCCACCGCTTCCCGCTCGCTCGCCGCGAGCCCGCGTTCACTGCGCGCCAGGACCAGAAGCCCCTCGATGAGCCGTTCGCTGCGCCGGTTGCTGTCCAGCAGCGTCTGCCGGGTCTGTACGAGATCCTCCTGGGTCGGGGCGTCCAGGCCGATCTGGATCGCGGCCCGTTGGGTGGCGAGCGGTGTCCGCAGTTCGTGCGAGGCGTTGGCGATGAACCTGCGCTGACTGTCGAACGCCTTCTCCAACCGGGCCAGCAGCGCGTCGAGCGTGTCGCCGAGCTCCTTCAGTTCGTCGTCGGGGCCACTGGCCGCGATCCGTTCGTGCAGGGTGTGTTCGGACAGTCGTCGCGCCTTCGCCGTCATGGCGTGGACGGGCCGCAGGAACCGCCCCGCGGTCCACCACCCCACACCGACCGCGCAGGCCGTCATGACGAGCAGCGAGGCCGCGGACCATATGAGCAGCTGATGACTGGCCGCGTCGCTGACGTTGTCGGTGAGGTCGTAGACGGTTGACGACCCGAGAGTCCGCCGGGTGACCAGGGGACCGTTCACCACGTAGCCGGGCTGGGCCACCGCCGCCGTGCGGGCGATGGCGCGCGCCTGGGATTCCGTACCCGCGCGGGAGGCCAGGTTGACGGTGGTGAGCAGCACCGCCCCGAGCACCAGGAACACCCCGCCGTACACGACCGCGATCCGCGTCCGGATCGTGGAGTCCTGAACACGCGGAAGACGAGGGAAGCGTAGGAAACGCAGGAGACGAGGGACACGCAGGAGACGAAAGACACGCCGCAGGACACGAGGGACGCGCAGGGCACCCGGAAAGCGCGACTGACGCTTCACAGGGCGTACCCCACACCCTGCACCGTACGGATCAGGGCCGGTTCCCCGAGCTTCCCCCGCAGCTTGCTCATGCAGACGCGAACGGCGCCGGTGAACGGATCGGCGTTGGCGTCCCAGGCCCGCTCCAGCAACTCCTCCGCACTGACGGTCCCGCCGTCGGCCTCCAGCAGCAGTTGCAGCACCGAGAACTCCTTCGGTGAGAGATCCAGCTCCCGGCCCTCCCGGAAAGCGGTGCGCCGTACGGTGTCGAGCCGTATGCCCTGCCGCTCCAGCTGCGGAGGTACGGGGCGGGCGCTGCGCCGCCGCAGCGCCCGGACCCGCGACACCAGCTCCGGGAACTCGAACGGCTTGCCCAGATAGTCGTCGGCGCCGAGGTCGAGGCCGGCAACCCGGTCCTCCATGGAACCGGCGGCGGTGAGCATCAGAATCCTGGTCCGCGAGCCGGCGGCGACCAGCCGCCGCGCCACGTCGTCGCCGTGCACCCGTGGCAGGTCGCGGTCGAGGACGACGACGTCGTAGTCGTGCAGCCCCAGGTAGGCGAGGGCGGCATCGCCGCTGTACACCGTGTCGACGGCGAGCCCCGCCCGCCTCAGCCCGGTGGCGACCAGCTCCGCCAGAATCTCTTCGTCCTCGGCGACCAGTACCCGCATCGTGATGTCCCCTGCCTTGTGCATGCGTGTCCATTCCCTCCCAGGATGCGTCTTTACTACCGGAAGGGATGTTTCGCAAAGGTCTCCGCGCCCAGCCCCGCGACACCGCCCCCATTCGCAGGTCGGTCTTAACGGTGTGAGTTGATCTTCCGCAGGCCGTTAGGATTTCGACCATGGCGGCCACTGGATCCGAGAAGCAGGGGGCGACGGCGTACTACGTCTCGACCCCCATTTACTACGTCAACGACGCTCCTCACCTGGGCCACGCCTACACGACCGTCGCAGGCGACGTGCTCACGCGCTGGCATCGCCAGCGCGGCGAGAAGGTGTGGTACCTCACCGGCACGGACGAGCACGGTCAGAAGATCATGCGCACTGCCGAGGCGAACAACGTCACCCCGCAGGAGTGGTGCGACAAGCTCGTCGAGGAGGCTTGGAAGCCCCTCTGGGAGCACCTGGACATCGCGAACGACGACTTCATCCGTACGACGGAGAAGCGGCACACCGACCGGGTGCAGGAGTTCGTGCAGGACCTGTACGACAAGGGTGAGATCTACAAGGGCGGGTACGAGGGCCCGTACTGCGTGGGCTGCGAGGAGTACAAGCTCCCCGGCGACCTCATCGAGGACGAGAACGGCGTCAAGCTGTGCCCGGTGCACAAGAAGCCGGTGGAGATCCTCAAGGAGGAGAACTACTTCTTCAAGCTGAGCGCCTACGGCCCGAAGCTGATGGAGTTCTACGCGAACAACCCGGGCTTCATCCAGCCCGAGTCCGCCCGCAACGAGGTCGTGAACTTCGTCAAGCAGGGCCTGCAGGACCTCTCCATCTCCCGCTCGACCTTCGACTGGGGCGTCCCGGTGCCGTGGGACGCGAAGCACGTCATCTACGTGTGGGTCGACGCCCTGCTCAACTACGCCACGGCGGTCGGCTACGGCGCCAACCAGGAGAAGTTCGACGGGACCTTCCCCGCCAACGTCCACCTGGTCGGGAAGGACATCCTCCGCTTCCATGCGGTGATCTGGCCCGCGATGCTGATGGCGCAGGGTCTGCCGCTGCCCGGCCGGGTCGCGGCCAACGGCTGGCTGATGGTCGGCGGCGAGAAGATGTCGAAGTCGAACCTGACGGGCATCAAGCCGCAGGATCTGACCTCGCACTTCGGCGTCGACGCCTACCGCTGGTACTTCCTGCGCGCGATCGCGTTCGGCAGCGACGGCTCGTTCTCCTGGGAGGACTTCTCCGCCCGCTACACCTCCGAACTCGCCAACGACTACGGCAACCTCGCCTCGCGCGTCGCCGCCATGGTCGGCAAGTACTTCGGCGGGTCGCTCCCGGAGGCCACCGCCACGGGTGACGCCGAGAAGGCGGTCCAGGAGGGGCTGGCGAAGGCCGTCGCCACGGCCGACCAGAAGATCGGCGAGGAGCTGGACTTCCAGGCCGGCATCCTGGCGATCTTCGACTTCGTGAAGCAGGTGAACGGCTACATCACGGAGCAGGAGCCCTGGAAGGTCGCCAAGGACACCTCTCCCGAAGGCCAGGCCCGCCTCGCGACGATCCTCTACACGGCCGCCGAGTCGCTGCGCGGTGTCGCGGTCCTGCTGAACGCCGTGATGCCGGAGACCTCGCAGAAGCTGTGGGACTCCCTGGGCGCCGAAGCGTCCCTGGGCGCGCTGTCCGACCAGCGCGTACAGGACGCGGGCACCTGGGGCCGACTCCCGGTGGGCGCGACGGTGACGAAGGGCGCGGTGCTGTTCCCCCGCCTGGAGGAGAAGCCGGCGTAAGCGACGGGCGCACGCACATACACACGGCGAAGGGCCGGGACCGCACGATGGGTCCCGGCCCTTCGCCGTGCTCTGCCGCCTTGGGGTCAGCGGACCCAGTTCTTCAGCGGCTCGGTGTCCAGTTCGATGCCCACCGGGTCGGGCAGTTCGACGGTCTTCCCGAACGGCACTGTCACCACCTGCTCGTACCGCACGCCGTCGGGCTGCGAGTGCACCTTGACCTCGCAGGTGTCACGGTCGATCAGCAGGTAGACGGGAATGCTGGTCTCGGCGTAGGCGCGCGGCTTCTCGACGCGGTCCCGGCGGTCGGTGTCCTCGTCGTACGAGGTGACCTCGACGACCATCAGGACGCCGTCGGGGCTGGCCCACTCGCCCTGGCCGACGAAGGTGTCGATCGGGGCGAGCGAACCATCAGGACGCGCATTGCCCTTACGGTGCGTTCCGATCCGCAGCCCCTGCCCGGCGAACAGCCAATGCCCCGGGTCGGCGTGCACGCACCTGCGCGTCAACCATTCGATGATCCGCCCGTGATTACCGTCCGACAGGGCCTTGGCCCCCGGTTTCCCGTTCAGGAACTCCAGGCGCGGCGCTTCTTCGTCGCGCATGGCGTGACGGGCAAGGACCTCGAAGACCTCCTGGGTCAGCACGCTCTCCTCAACCACGGTCGTCACTGCCTCCTGCTGGAAACCGGAAGCGTCCAGCGTACGGACCCATACCCCGGCCGGGGGCCCGGTTCATCGCTCGAGCCACTCGGCGTCCCCCATCACCACCACCGGGTTCTTCCGTGGGTCGAGCAGCCTCAGCAGTTCCTTCATGTGCTCCACGGGCAGCGAGACACAGCCCTGCGTCGGGCCGCCGTGGTCCACGTGGAGCCAGATACCGCCGCCCCGTTTCTGGCCGAGCGGGCGTTCGGGGTCCAGGGGCGAGACGCCGGGGGTCCGGTTGTAGTCGATCGCGACCACATAGTCGAAAGACCCTTCGAGTGGTTCGCCGTCGAACCCTTTGCCACCCACGGTGTAGGCGGGGTTCTGTTCGTACGGGAACACGGACTCCGGCGGCTTGAACAGCCCGCCCGCCGCCGTCAGTCCGTAGATCCCGACCGGGGTACGGAGGTCGCCCTCCCAGTGCTGGTCGGCCCACCCGTTGAGGCCGTTGTGGGTCCGCCAGCGGGAGGTGACCGCCCGCCAGCCCTGGGCCGGGTTGTCACGGGTGTACAGGACGGCGGTGGACAGGCTGGAGTTGTACGAGTCACCGGTGACGACGAGCGCCTGCCGGGTGTCGGCCGAGATCCTGCCCCTGGTCCGCAGCCCCAGCCCGGGGATCAGGGCAGGGCGAGTGCCCGGGGCCCGTGGCGCGGGCGCGGCGGCCCGCCCCGGCGGCCCGTCCGCCTTCGACCCGGCGGAGGAGGTGGACGGCGCCGGGGTGGCGCGGGAGGCGGTGTCGGTGATGGCCGTACCGCCGCACGCGGCGAGCGACAGAATCGCGGCAACGCAGGCACCTGCCCGGACGGCGTACGGGAGGCGACGCCGGACGGCCGACGGACGGGTCACGGACACGAGCACTCCTCAGCGGTCGTGGGCGAAGGCGGCACAGGCGGGCTCCCCGTCACGCTTCGTCCCGCTGAACCCAGTTAACGCCGCGACACGCGAGCGCGAATCCGCACGAGGGCCATACGGCGGTACCGCCCGGAGGCTGAGGACAGGTCAGCGATCCGTACCGTCGTGCAGCAGTCGCCGTTGCCAGGTAAAGCCGCGGGGGCTAAGCCGAAAGCAGCATCGCGACCATCACCATGGCAAGCAGCCCGATGTACGCCCAGGCGTAGGTGTGGTCGGGGATCCGCGGCGGGCGCCGCCGCAATACAGCGATCACCGGCAGAGCTCCGAGGAGCAGCGCCGAGGCGGCGCGGAGGTCAATGAGACCCACCATGTGCACGTGCGCGCCGGCGGGGGCGGGGACCGCGGCGCCGCCCAGGGACACAGCGGCGGCCGGGAGCGCGATGGCGAGGGTGAGAGGGTTGGCCAGCGCAGTCGCCACGTGCATGGTGTGCCCGGCCCGCCGCATCGCGGGGACGGTCATGACGCTGCCTCCCACGCCGAGGAAGGCCGCGACCGCGCCGACCGGCGCGCCGAGGACGACTGGCAGCGGACGCGGGGCATCGAAGGTCGCCTCGGCCAGGGCGCCCGGGCGCAGGAAGCCGGGACGCAGGAGCAAGTCGGCGATGGTGAGAGCGATGTACGCGACGAACGCCCAACGAGCCAGATCGGCCGGGGCGAGACGCGTGGCGAGCGCCCCAGCCGAGGCACCGGCGGCCAGCAGGAGGAGCAGCGTGCCGTTGCCGCGGAGCGCGAGGAGCACCCGTCGCGGTGTGACGGCTGTCGCGAATCCCGCGTTCACCACCATCACCAGGGCCGAGGTGGCCGTCGCCACCCGCATCGCGTCCGCGCCGAGTGCGACGTCCGCCCACACCACGACCGGCACCGTGACGAACCCGCCGCCGAACCCGAACAACACCGTCGTCGCCCCGGTGAGGAGTCCGATCCCGATCAACGCCACAACGTCCATGGGCCCCACCCCACCAGCTCCGACGGGTTTCTCGCATGCGATGGTCAGCACCGTTCTTTCGCGTCTCAGCCAGTAGGGTGGCTGGGTGAAGAACGTCTCCCTGGCCGACGTCGACCACGTCGACCGGGTTGTCCTGCCGATCGGCACCGACTACCCGCCCGGCCACGTACTGGACTGGCACGAACACCGGCGCGCGCAGTTCCTCTACGGCGCCACCGGGGTCATGGTCGTCGACACCGCCGAGGGCACCTGGACCGTTCCGCCCGAGCGCGCCGTACTGATTCCGGCCGCTACCCTGCACCGGGTCCGCATGCTGGGGGTGAGCACCCGGAGCCTGTACATCGAGCCGGATGCCGTCCCCTGGTGGCCCGTCACCTGCACGGTCGTGGACGTTCCGCCGCTGTTGCGCGAACTGCTCCTGGTCGCTGTCGAGTTCGAGATCGACTACAGCCTGTCCGGGCGGGAGGGAAGCATTGCCGCCCTCCTCCTGCACGAGATCGCCGAGCGCGCCCCGCTCCCGTTCCACGTCGGGATTCCCGCCGCCGCTGATCTCGCCAGTCTCTGCCGCGAGTATCTGGCCGCCCCAGACGCCGGCGTCACCAACGCCGCATGGGCCGCGAGGACGGCCATGAGCGAACGAGCCTTCACCCGACGCTTCCGCTCAGAGGCCGGTGACAGCCCCGCAGTCTGGCGGGCCCGCGCCCGCCTGCTCGCGGCCGTGCCGCTGCTGCGCACCGCGTCGGTCAGCACGGTCGGTGGCCGTCTCGGCTACGCCTCTCCCGCCGCGTTCACCGCCGCCTTCACGCGCGCCTTCGGCATGCCCCCATCCCGCTTCGCCGCCAGCCGCCAGGGCAGCGGTCCCAGCAGCAGCCGCAAATCCTGACGGCCCTCGTCTGGGGACACCTGACGGGAGTAGATACTGGCCCTGAATACAGCACGGATGCGGAGCACGCCAGTGACCAGCGACATTCGGATAGGGCCGCCCAGTTTTGGAAGCGAACGCGACATGCTGCGGGCATTCCTCGACTACCATCGCGCGACTCTCGCCATGAAGTGCGAAGGGCTTACCGACGAGGAGCTGCGGCAGCAGTCGATGCCGCCTTCCACGCTTTCGCTGCTCGGTCTGGTGCGGCATATGGCGGAGGTGGAGCGTGCTTGGTTCCGCCGAGTGTTCGAGGACAACGACGCGCCCATGGTCTGGTCCGACAAGATCGACTTCCAGGCGGCGTACGACGCAAGCGCGTCAACGCGGGACGAAGCGTTCGTAGCTTGGGAGTCCGAGGTGGAGAACTCGCGCCGCATCGAGCGGGAGGCTGAGTCCCTGGACCGGGCCGGGTATCAGCCAAGATGGGGCGAGGAGGTATCGCTGCGGATGGTGATGGTGCACGTGCTCCTGGAGTACGGCCGCCACAACGGGCACGCGGACTTTCTGCGTGAAGGTGTCGACGGGACCGTGGGCGCCTGACTCCGCAGGAGCCACCGATCTCCACATGCTCATCTGTTCCAGATAATCGCCCGCGCGTCTGGAAGGAGCGATTGCAACCTCGTTCTATATGAACAGAGTTGGACACTCTGTGCGAAGACCGACCGTGGGCATCGCGCCGCGGCCAGCGAACCCTTTGGAATCGATCGTCCAGACAGGGGAGGTTGGCGGGGCATGTGTGCGGGCTGTGCGTTGCTGCGAGGCCGCGGATGTCACGCCTCGCCGAACTGCCCGCCCTTCACGCCGCCCAGGAGCCGGCCCAGCTGAGCCGGGGTGACCGCCAGCTCCGTACCGGGGTCATCGCTCTCGCGGAGGCGTATCCGGCCGTCGGTGACGGCCAGTTCGACGCAGTTGGAGGAATCACCCCCGCCCGAGAACGAGGACTTCTGCCACGCGATGTCCTTTGTCATGCCGGGACCTTTCACATGCTCCGCACGAGGCGATGGATGAAGTCCCTCGACTCTATGACGCCCAACGAGACCGTCTCCAGCTTGCGCACGACCTCGCGGTACCGGTGATCCAACCACGGCAGCTGGATGACCACACGACGGCGATTGCCCCACCCTGCAGCGCTGAAGAAGACTGAGCCGAACGCCGCGTACAAGGTGCCCCTGGGCCCCACCCTGACCTGCGGCAGCTGCCGCACCTGGCTGCCCTGCCCCATAGCCGTGCGGCTCGGCCGTACCTGGCGGAAGGCACACCAAGTGGTGTGCGACCACTGAGGTCTTCTCGGCAATCTGGCCACCTCGTCCTCGGTGGGTGCGGTGATCACTCAGCGGTCTCGCACCCTGGCACCCATCCGGCGGCCCCGGGCGGCCGACGGACGGGTCACGGACACGAGCACTCCGAAGCGGTCGTGGGCGAAGGCGGCACAGGCGGGCTCCCCGTCACGCTTCTTCCCGCCGAACCCGGTTAACGCCGCCACTCGCGAGCGCGAATCCGCACGAGGCCATACGGCGGTACCGCCCGCCGGACACGCACGCGGAAGGCGCCCGGAACCGTTTCCTGGGTGTAGGGTCCGGGCTTCGTCTCCGCGGGGGGGTACGGAGGTCTGAGGGCCGGTCAGAGATCCGTGCCGTCGTGTGTCTCGTCCGGGTCCACACCCATCGTGATCGAGCCGACGACACCGCGCGCCATGTGGTGCTTGCGGTACGAGAGCTTCATCAGCTGGCGGTCACACTCCGATAAAGCTCACTGTTTCTGTCATGTCCGCCCGCCCGGTACGCAGCCGTGGCACGCCTTCCTTCTCGAATCCCACCGCGACACCGCAGAACAGTACGAGCCCGTCATCGGCTCCGACCATCTGGCTGACGGTCTTGCGATACATCGTCCACATCACCTGGGGGCAGCTGTGCAACCCTTCCGCCCTCAGCAACAGCATGACCGTCTGCAAGTACATCCCCGCGTCCCCCCACTGCCCGGGCCCCATCGTCCGGTCGAGGTAGCAGAACAGCACGACCGGCGCCCCGAACGCCTCCGAGTTCAAGGCAGCGATCTTTGTGGGCCTGTCGAGGTCGTCGCGCTCGATTCCCAGCGCTGTGTACCGCTGGGCGGCCGCGGCGGAAAAACGGTCCAGATACGGCGAGGTCAGTTCGGCCGGGTACATCGGATACTCCCGCTCATCTCCCGGGTCTCCCGCCAGTGCCCTGGCCGTCGCACGCCTCTTCAGTCCGGCCAAGGGCTCGCCGGTCACGACAAACACATGCCACGGCTGGAGGTTCCCGCTCGACGGTGCCCGCGTCGCTGCAGCCAGCACTCGTTCGAGTACCTCTTTGGATACCGGCTCATCGCTGAACGCCCGCACGGCCCGGCGGCTGTCCACGGCTTCATACACATCCACGTCTTCTCGTCCTCTCGCTCAACGACAACCGCTTCTCCACCGTCTTCAGTACACAAAAGAGGCAACACGTTGATCCGGATCGCACTTCGATCTGCGGCAGGCGGGAGCGCCGTTCCTCGGCTGGAGAGAGGTGTGTGGCATGCCTGCCGGCGAGGACATCCGGTAAGCGGCATGTGTGCGGGCTGTGCGTTGCTGCGAGGCCGCGGAAGTCACGCCTCGCCGAACTGCCCGCCCTTCACGCCACCCAGAAGCCGGCCCAGCTGAGCCGGGGTGACCGCCAGCTCCGTACCGGGGTCATCGCTCTCACGGAGCCGTATCAAGCTGTTTTATGCGGCAAGCTCGACGCGTGGACGATCTCCACATCGCGCCGGAACGAGGCGTGGTGCTCCAGCTCCGACAGATCCAGAAACGCCGGTGGCAGTACTCCCTGGAACTCCTCCCACCAGCCACGCGTACGGTCAGTCACCATCGCCGCGAGCGCGTCGATCAGTTCTTTGTCGGCGCAGGCGCAGTGGGCCGCGAGCCTTCGCAGCCGCTCTTCACTGACGCCGGCATTCCCAGCCTCTATCTGGCTCATCTGAGCAGAGTTCGTTCCGAGAAGTCCTGCCAGCTCCCGAGCCGTCATGCCCGCTGCATCCCGCAGCTTGCGCAACTCCACACCCAGGCGCACCTGGCGTGCGGTCGGCTGACTCCTCGCCGGCATACAAACGCACATTCCTCGCATCGGCCACTTCCCGGCGGCAACCAGCCGGAGCCGGTGATGGCGGCACGCAGCATCGTTCGCTACGAACGGCGGGCCGGGCCGCCAGGATCGACGCTGACAGACGGGTCAAACCCGTACGTCCCGCTGCTGCACTTCCTTGAGGACCGCCGCCACTGCGGCGAAGTCGTTATCCACGTGGAGCACGGTGTGACCATGATGGACCGCTGTCGCACACACCAATAGATCGATGGCGCCCGCCGCCCGGTGCTGCCCGTGCTGCGTGAGCTTGTACTGGGCCGTATCGACCCAGCGCCACGCGTTCTTGGGAACCGGCGAGAGCTCGCAGAGATCGTCCAGCTCTCCGGCCAACTCGTCGCGGTGGGCGGGGCTGGTGGCCGAGTACAGGAACTCAGTACGCGTGGGCTCGCACATGCGGAACACCCCGGCGGCGATGTGCCCTTCCCACGGGCGCAGCGCCCCTGGGGTGCGAAAAAGGTGCCACAGCGCAGAGGTGTCAACGAGATACGTGATCATTCAAACGCCGCCCGCCGCGCGCGCTTGACAGCGTCGTACGCCGCTGCGGCCTTCTCGAACTCACCGCGCTCGCCCCGCTGGGCCAGCTTCTCGGCAGCCTCAAGCCTCCTGATACGAGCCACATAATCCCGCAGGGCCGCGTTGACGGTCTCCTTCTTCGTCGTCGCGCCCATCAGGCGCATCGCCTCAGCCAGCGCCTCGTCATCCAGGTCGATCTGAGTTACGGACATGCTCACCACCTCCACCGGCCCACATCATGTACATAAATAAGATACATAACCAACATCTACTCGCGCTGGGCCACCCATCGAACCCACAGCCGAATGTCGGCGTGCCCTCCGACTCTTGCGGAGTCCAGTGCTCGTCAAGACGGGCTCACCGCTCACCCGCCGGAGATGGCGAACAGCCCCCGGCCGTCCGGCCGGGGGCTGTTTCACGTGGAACAGCAGCGGAACCGCTGACGCCTACTTCGCGCCGGTGTCCCTCGCTACCGAGTCCTTGGCCCCGGCCTTCTCCTTCGCCGTCGCGGCGGGCTTGCGGAGCTGGATGTTCAGCTCGCGCAGGCGGCTCTCGTCCAGCTCCGTCGGGGCGCCCATCATCAGGTCCTGGGCGTTGCCGTTGAGCGGGAAGGCGATCGTCTCGCGGATGTTGGGCTCGTCGGCCAGCAGCATCACGATGCGGTCGACGCCCGGGGCGATGCCGCCGTGCGGCGGGGCGCCGAGGCGGAAGGCGCGGAGCATGCCGGCGAACTCGTGCTCGACTGTCTCGCGGTCGTAGCCGGCGATCTCGAAGGCCTTGAGCATGACGTCGGGCTCGTGGTTGCGGATGGCGCCGGAGGACAGCTCGATGCCGTTGCAGACGATGTCGTACTGCCAGGCCAGGATGTCGAGCGGGTCCTTCTCCTCCAGGTCCTTCATGCCGCCCTGAGGCATCGAGAAGGGGTTGTGCGAGAAGTCGATCTTGCCGGTGTCCTCGTCCTTCTCGTACATCGGAAAGTCGACGACCCAGCAGAACCGGAAGACGCCCTCCTCGAAGTGGCCGGCGCGCTTGGCGGCCTCGACGCGGACGGCGGACATGATCTTGGAGACCTCGTCGAACTCGCCCGCGCCGAAGAAGACCGCGTGGCCGGGGACGAGGGACAGACGCTCGGTGAGGGTCTTGATGTCGTTCTCGGTGAGGAACTTGGCGATCGGGCCGGCAAGGGAGCCGTCCTCGCCGACGCGGACCCAGGCCAGGCCCTTGGCGCCGTGCTGGACGGCGTAGTCGCCGAGGCCGTCGAAGAACTTCCGGGACTGGCCGGCGGTGTCCGGGACCGGGAGGGCGCGGACGTGCTTGCCTGCGAACGCCTTGAACTCCGAGTCGGCGAAGATGTCGGAGATGTCGACCAGTTCCAGCTGGGCGCGCAGGTCCGGCTTGTCGTTGCCGTACTTCAGCATCGCCTCGCGGAACGGGATGCGCGGGAACGGCGAGGTGACGTGACGGCCGTTGCCGAACTCCTCGAAGAGCTCGGTCATCAGCTTCTCGATCGGTCGGAAGACGTCCTCCTGCTCGACGAACGACATCTCGACGTCGAGCTGGTAGAACTCGCCGGGCGAGCGGTCGGCACGGGCGTCCTCGTCACGGAAGCACGGCGCGATCTGGAAGTAGCGGTCGAAGCCGGAGATCATCAGCAGCTGCTTGAACTGCTGCGGGGCCTGGGGCAGGGCGTAGAACTTGCCCGGGTTCAGCCGGGACGGGACGACGAAGTCACGGGCACCCTCGGGGGACGTCGCGGTGAGGATCGGGGTCGCCATCTCGTTGAAGCCGAGGGCCACCATCTTGGAGCGGATGGAGGCGATGACGGCCGAGCGCAGCATGATGTTGCGGTGCATGCGCTCGCGGCGCAGGTCGAGGAAGCGGTACTCCAGGCGCCGCTCCTCGTTGACCCCGTCCTCTGCGTTGATCGTGAAGGGCAGCGGGGCGGCCTCGCCCAGCACCTCGACCTCGGTGACCTCGATCTCGATCTCGCCGGTCGGAAGCTCCGGGTTGACGTTGTCCGCGCCGCGCGCGGACACCTTGCCGTCGATCCGTACGACGGTCTCCTTGGTGAGCTTCGTCAGCGCCTCGTTGCCGGCGGTGCCGGGACGGGCGACGAGCTGCACCAGACCGTAATGGTCGCGCAGATCGATGAAGAGGATGCCGCCCAGGTCTCGGCGATTGTGCAGCCAGCCGCTCAGCCGGACGTCGGTGTCGACGTCAGAGGCGCGGAGCTCGCCGCAGGTGTGGGACCTGTACCGATGCATCGTCGTTCATCCAGTCTTCGCGGTTCGGGGTGGATTCAACCACCCCAGGCTACCGCCCGCGCCCGCACCGAATCATTGACATTGACATTTCAAGATCATCAAGTGTGTGACGGGCGCCCGGCGGACCGCGCCCGGACCAGTCCTGGACCTGCCCGGACGAGTCCTGGATCTGCCCGGACGGGCCCTGGGGGAACGACCTCGGTGGCTTTTGCGGAGCAAATCTTCTTAAAGTAGGGCAATGCTCACTGAGGACGTTCTGGCCGCGACCGCAACCGGTCTGTGGCGCTGGGACAACGGAGCCGGGACCGTCACGCTCGACGCGGAGGCGGCCCGGCTTCTTGAGATGCCCGCGGCGGCCGGTGTCTTCCGTGAGTCCGCGCTGCGTTCCCGTTGCCATCCGGTCGACTGGAACGAAATCAACGGGGTGGTGAATCTCGCGCTCGCCGAGGGCACCCTCGCCGAGGCCCGGCTGCGGATCGTGGACGAAAGCGGCCGGGTGCTGCGTACCGTACGCAGCCGTTCCAAGCCGCTCCCTCCCGAGGAGCCGGACAGCACGGCCTATGTGCTGGTCGGCACCCTTCAGGAGGTCGCCGAGCCGCAGCCCGGCACCACCGGGGCGCACACCCCCATCACCGGTGACTGGCGCCGCTCCCGCGAGGCATTCCTGCTGGACGCGGGCCGGGCGCTGGCCGAGGCCCGGTCGACGGAGGAGGTGCTGCGGGTCGCCGCCTCGCTCTCCATGCCCGGGTTCTCGCCGGACGGCCTGGCGGTCTTCGGCATCGCGGGCGGGCGGCTGACGGTCACCGGACACCATGGACACGAGGCGGGCGACGAGGACCCGTTCAACGACATGCCGCTGAAGACCGACTATCCAGCGGCCGAGGTCGTACGGACGGGCCGGGCGATCTATCTGCCCTCTCCCGAGGACTACAGGCGCCGGTACCCGACCACCTGGCCGCTCGCCAGTCCATTCAAGCGCCAGTCCTGGGCTTTTCTGCCACTGATCGTGGCGGGGCGGACCATAGGCGCCTGGATGGCGGGGTTCCGGCACCCGGTGTCGTTCTCGCCGGACGAGCGGTCCGTGCTGACGACGGTGGCCCGGATGCTCGCGCAGGCGCTTACCCGTGCCGGCGTCGCCGAGAACGAGCGGGAGCTGTCCCTGGGGCTGCAGCGCTCGATGATGCCGTCCCTCGGCCCCGACATCCCTGGGATGACGGTCGCCGCCCGCTACATACCGACCGGCGGCGGGCTCCAGGTCGGCGGCGACTGGTACGACATGATCCCGCTCCCCAATGGCCGCATCGCCCTCGTCATCGGTGACGTCCAGGGCCACGATGTGCGTGCCGCGGGCTTGATGGGCCAGTTGCGGATCGCCCTGCGCGCGTACGCTGCCGAGGGCCACCGCCCGGATGCGGTGCTCTCCCGCGCCTCCCGGTTCCTCTCCGGGCTCACCGACGCGTACGAGGACGGTGAGGAGACCGGGCCGCGCTTCGCGACCTGTCTGTACGCGGAGGCCGACCCGGAGACCGGCACCCTCGACATCGCGCGGGCCGGCCACCCCGACCCGGTGGTGGTGACCGCCGACGGGAGCGCGGTGATCCGCCAGACCGGGGGCGGGCTGCCGCTCGGCGTCGAGGCGGACGCCCACTATCCGACGAGCCGGCTCACCCTGGACGCCGGAGAAACGATCATGCTCTGCACGGACGGGCTGATCGAGACCGGCGGCCATGACATGGCGACGGGCTGGATGCGGCTGCGGCCGCTCCTGGAACAGCGCACGGCCGATCTGGAGAAGCTCGCCGACACCCTCGTACAGGCCGTGCACGGGCCGACGTCGCACTACACGACGGGGCCGCTGGCGGACCGCAGGGAGGACGACATCGCGGTGCTGCTGCTGCGGCGCGACGGGGGTGTGCGGCTGCAGAAGGCGTCGCGGCGCACCGCGCTGACCATCGAGCAGGCCGAACCGGAGCGGATCGCGGCGGCGCGGCAGCGGCTGCGGGAGCTGCTGCACGACTGGACGGATCCGGAGCAGGTCGACGCGGCGGTGCTGATGATCTCGGAGATGGCCACCAATGTCCTCGTCCACACGGACGGGGACGCGCTGATGGTCGCCCAGGCGACGGGCGAGCACGGTGAACGGCGACTGCGGGTGGAGGTGGCCGACGGCAGTGCCGAGCTGCCGCACAAGCGACAGCCCGGGGAGATGGCCTCCAGCGGGCGGGGGCTGGTTCTGATGGAGATGCTCGCCGATGCGTGGGGGGTGGATCCGCGGGGGGCGGGGAAGTCGATCTGGTTCGAACTGTACGAGTCGCAGGGGTCGAGGACGGCGGACTGAGGGGGCCTGGTTCGCGGCTGCCCCACCCGGCAGCCTCTCAGGTGGCTGGCGGGCCGGAACGCCCTCCGCGCAGTTCACCGACGATGCCGAAGGCCGCCGCGCAGGCCGGTACCGCGAGCAGCATGCCCAGCAGGCCCGCAACGCTGGCGCCCGCGGTGAGCGCGATCATGATGGTGGCGGGGTGCATCTGGACCGTTCGGCTCTGGATCATCGGCTGCAGGACGTGTCCCTCCAGCACCTGTACCGCGAGCACGACCCCCAGCGCCCAGAGCGCGATCACGAACCCCCGGTCGGCGAACGCGACCAGGACCGCGACCGCGCCGGAGAGAAACGCCCCGAGATAGGGGATGTAGGCACCGACGAAAACCAGCGCACCCAGCCCCACCGCGCCGGGGACGTTCAGGATCAGCAGACCGATGGTGATGCAGGTCGCGTCGATCATGGCGATGAACGTGGTGCCGCGCATGAAACCCTGGACGGCTTCGAAGGCCCGCCGCCCCATGGCCTCGACCTGTTCCCCGGTACCGCGCGGGGCGACCGAGTGGGCGAGGTTCACGGCCCGGTCGGAGTCGCGCAGGAAGAAGAAGGTCAGCAGGAGGGCGAGGACGCTGGTCGCGATCAGCGAGCCGATCAGGCTGATCCCGGAGAGAATCCCGCCCGCGGCGCTCGCCCCGAACTTCTCGGCAAGCTTCTGGGCGTTGGCGACGACGTCGTTCAAATTGGTGTTCTTGCTGATGCCGAAGTGGTCGACGACCCACTGCCCGGCGTCCTTCAGGGAGCGGACGATCTGCTCGCCGGTGTCGACGAGCGCGGTGACGACGATGTATCCGGCGCCGCCGACCACCGCGACGAGCAGGACGCAGGTGAGCCCGGCGGCCAGCGAGCGGTTCATTCCGCGGACGGTCAGCCAGCGGTGGACCGGACCGAGCAGCGCCGTACCGAGCAGCGCGAGCAGGATGGGGGTGACCGCGGTCTTGAAGACGACGCACAGCCAGACGGCGACCGCCGCGACCCCGGTGACCAGGAGAACGACACCGCACCAGGCCGCTGTGCGCCGCGCGGCATCGGGCAGGAGGGGCTTCTGATTTTGCACCCTCCCACCCGATCACAGTACGGGTGCGATGTCCCGCCTGCACTGCCGTACGGGTGCTAGATTGTCACATTTCAGCCACAGCTGTTACATTCCGTGAACCGCGGGCACCGTACCGAGACGGCCGGCCTGAAAGTCCTCGAAGGCCTGCTTCAATTCGGCCTGACTGTTCATCACGAACGGCCCGTAGTGCGCCATCGGCTCTCGGATCGGACGGCCGCCGAGCAGGACGACCTCCAGGTCCGGAGCGTTGCCGTCCTGCTTCTCGTCCGCGCGGACAGTCAGCGAGGAACCGGCGCCGAACACCGCGGTCTGCCCCATGTGTACGGGGCGCCGCTCCGCACCGACGCTGCCGCGTCCGGCGAGCACGTACGCGAGTCCGTTGAAGTCCTCGCGCCACGGCAGGGTCACCTCGGCGCCGGGACGGACAGTGGCGTGGATCATCGTGATCGGGGTGTGGGTGATACCGGGGCCCTCGTGCCCGTCGAGCTCACCGGCGATGACGCGGAGCAGCGCGCCGCCGTCCGGGGAGGCGAGGAGCTGGACCTGGCCGCCGCGGATGTCCTGGTAGCGGGGGTCCATCATCTTGTCGGCCTTGGGCAGGTTCACCCAGAGCTGGAGGCCGTGGAAGAGGCCGCCCGACATCACGAGGGACTCCGGCGGCGCCTCGATGTGGAGGAGGCCGGATCCGGCGGTCATCCACTGGGTGTCGCCGTTGCGGATGGTGCCGCCGCCACCGTTGGAGTCCTGGTGGACGAAGGTTCCGTCGATCAGGTACGTGACGGTCTCGAAGCCGCGGTGCGGGTGCCAGGGGGTGCCCTTCGGCTCTCCGGCCGCGTACTCCACCTCGCCCATCTGGTCCATCATGATGAACGGGTCGAGGTACTTGTAGTTGATCCCGGCGAACGCACGGCGAACCGGGAAGCCCTCGCCCTCGAAACCGCTCGGCGCCGTGGTGACGGCGAGCACGGGACGGGCTGTGGCGTCGCCCGAGGCGGCGATCTTGGGCAGGGTCAGCGGGTTTTCAACGGTCACTGCGGGCATGGGAGCCACCTCCGGGATTGTCCTGAGCCCCAATTTAGTTGAATGGTGAACATCCCGCAAGGCGTCATTCATTCCCGCACCGGCCACGACGACGAGAAGGGGCCCGTACCGCGGCGCGGTACGGGCCCCTTCTCGGAAAGATCCGGACGTCAGCCGTACATACGGCGCATCGCGAAGTCGACCATCTGCTCCACGGCCTTGGCGTCGAAGACCATGCGGTGCTCGCCCTCCATGTCGAGGACGAAGCCATAGCCGGTCGGCAGCAGGTCGATCACCTCGGCCCCGGTGATCACGAAGTACTTGGACTCCTTGCCCGCGTACAGCCGCAGCTCCTTGAGCGTGGTGAACATCGGGATCACCGGCTGCTGGGTGTTGTGCAGCGCGAGGAATCCTGGATTGTCGCCACGCGGGCAGTAGACCTTCGACGTCGCGAAGATCTGCTGGAAGTCCTCGGCGGACAGCGAGCCGGTGGTGAAGGCACGTACCGCGTCCCCCAGGGACGGCGGCGAGGGCTCGGGATACAGCGGCTGCTCGCCGTAGCCGCCACCCATCTGCTGCTGTGCACCCGGGTTCTGGTCGTAGCCGTACATGCCGCAAAGAGTAATCGGACACATCGGCCCTGGAGGGGTTGCGTCTTATTACTGGCGGGTAGCATCATCGGAGAGGTCAGCTGATATACGTACCGCCAGCTCGTCGCCCGCCCGGCCCATACCCCTTCCCGGGGCGCTGTGCGCCACTGCTATTGATTACGGAGCCTTCCCATGGGGCACTACAAGTCGAATCTCCGCGACATCGAGTTCAACCTCTTCGAGGTCCTCGGGCGCGACAAGCTGTACGGCACCGGACCGTTCGCGGAGATGGACGTCGAGACCGCGAAGAGCATCCTCGACGAGGTCAACCGCCTCGCCGAGAACGAGCTCG
Organism: Streptomyces sp. NPDC001832; assembly: GCF_040297265.1. NCBI lineage: Bacteria > Bacillati > Actinomycetota > Actinomycetes > Kitasatosporales > Streptomycetaceae > Streptomyces > Streptomyces sp. NPDC001832. Next base: position 275,135 of record NZ_JBEOYU010000002.1, on the reverse strand, counting down.
CCGACTCGTTCGCCGACGCCGACCGCAACCCGCCGGTCTTCGACCCGGAGACCAACACCGCACCGGTCCCGGCCTCCTTCAAGAAGTCCTACCAGGCCTTCATGGACTCCGAGTACTGGCGCCTGGGCCTGCCCGAGGAGATCGGCGGCACCACCTCCCCGCGCTCCCTGATCTGGTCCTACGCGGAGCTGCTGCTCGGCTCGAACCCGGCCGTCTGGATGTACTCCTCGGGCCCGGCATTCGCAGGCATCCTCTTCGACGAGGGCAACGAGGCGCAGAAGAAGATCGCCGAGATCGCCGTCGAGAAGCAGTGGGGCTCGACGATGGTGCTGACCGAGCCCGACGCCGGCTCGGACGTCGGCGCGGGCCGCGCGAAGGCCGTCGAGCAGGAGGACGGCTCCTGGCACATCGAGGGTGTGAAGCGCTTCATCACCTCGGGTGAACACGACATGTCCGAGAACATCATCCACTACGTGCTGGCCCGCCCCGAGGGCTCAGGCCCCGGTACGAAGGGCCTCTCGCTCTTCATGGTCCCGAAGTTCCACTTCGACTGGACCACGGGCGAGCTGGGCGAGCGCAACGGCGTGTACGCGACGAACGTCGAACACAAGATGGGCCTCAAGGCGTCCAACACCTGCGAGATGACGTTCGGCGACCAGCACCCCGCCAAGGGCTGGCTGATCGGTGACAAGCACGACGGCATCCGCCAGATGTTCCGCATCATCGAGTTCGCCCGCATGATGGTCGGCACGAAGGCCATCGCGACCCTGTCGACCGGCTACCTGAACGCGCTGGAGTACGCCAAGGAGCGCGTCCAGGGCTCGGACCTGTCGCAGTTCATGGACAAGACCGCCCCCAAGGTCACCATCACGCACCACCCCGACGTGCGCCGCTCACTCATGACGCAGAAGGCGTACGCGGAGGGCATGCGCTCCCTCGTGCTGTACACCGCCTCCGTCCAGGACGCGATCCAGGAGAAGGAGGCCGCGGGCGAGGACGCCAAGGCGCTGCACGGCCTCAACGACCTGCTGCTCCCGATCGTGAAGGGCTACGGCTCCGAGAAGTCGTACGAGCAGCTGGCGCAGTCGCTGCAGACGTTCGGCGGCTCCGGGTACCTCCAGGAGTACCCGATCGAGCAGTACATCCGTGACGCCAAGATCGACACGCTGTACGAGGGCACGACGGCCATCCAGGGCCAGGACTTCTTCTTCCGGAAGATCGTCCGCGACCAGGGTGCCTCGCTGAACGCCCTCTCCGAAGAGATCAAGAAGTTCCTGGCCGGCGCCCAGGGCGACGGGGAGCTGTCCGGTGCGCTGGACTCGCTCGCCAAGGCGGCCGTGGACCTGGAGGCGATCGTCGGCACGATGATCACCGACCTCACCGCGACCGGTGAGGACGTCAAGAACATCTACAAGGTCGGCCTGAACACCACCCGCCTGCTGATGGCCTCCGGCGATGTCGTCGTCGGCTACCTGCTGCTCAAGGGCGCGGCCGTGGCGGTCGAGAAGCTGCCCACCGCCTCCGCGAAGGACGTCGCCTTCTACCAGGGCAAGATCGCCGCCGCGAAGTTCTTCGCCGCGAACGTCCTGCCGGGCGTCTCCACCGAGCGCGCGCTCGCCGAGTCCGTCGACAACTCGCTGATGGAGCTGGACGAGGCAGCGTTCTAGCCTCCGCCCCCGCTCACGATCGCAACACGCACCGTCACCCGGACACGCTTTCGGGTGGCGGTGCTGTCGTATCAGCTGGGTACGCTGGCTGCAGCGCTCAGAATCCCGTCGACCGCCTGAAGCTCTCCGACCCGTGCGACATCGACCTCACCGCCATCGACCAGTTGTAGGCCCGGCCTCCCCGCACGCGCCCCGGCTCCGCGGACGTCCCGCGACCCCGGCCGCGGGGCGACGGTGAATCCGGCCGGTGCGGCCTCGTTACAGTGAGGAACATGAGTTCCTCCCTCCGCTTCGACCGCGGTCACACCGACGATCTGATGGCCTTCCTGATGGCCTCCCCCTCCCCGTACCACGCCGTGGCCACCGCGGCCGGGCGGCTGGAGAAGGCCGGCTTCCGACAGGTCGAGGAGACCGCGGCCTGGGACGGCACCAGCGGGGGGAAGTACGTCCTGCGCGGCGGTGCGATCGTGGCCTGGTACGTGCCGGAGGGCGCCGCGGCGCACACCCCGTACCGGATCGTCGGGGCGCACACCGACTCGCCGAATCTGCGGGTCAAGCCGCTCCCGGACACCGGGGCGTACGGCTGGCGGCAGGTCGCGGTGGAGATCTACGGCGGGACGCTCCTCAACACCTGGCTCGACCGGGACCTCGGTCTCGCCGGCCGGATCTCATTGCGCGACAGCACGCACCGGCTGGTGAACATCGACCAGCCGCTCCTGCGCGTGCCGCAGCTGGCCGTGCACCTGGACCGGTCGTCCAACACCGACGGTCTGAAGCTCGACCGGCAGAAGCACATGCAGCCGATCTGGGGGCTCGGGGACGTCGAGGAGGGCGACCTGATCCGCTTCGTTGCGGAGGAAGCGGGCGTCGACGCCGAGGACGTGACCGGCTGGGACCTGATGCTGCACGCCGTCGAACCGCCCGCCTACCTGGGCCGGGACCGCGAGCTGCTGGCCGGGCCCAGGATGGACAACCTGCTGTCCGTGCACGCGGCGACCGCCGCGCTGGTCGCCGTCGCCGGGCAGCCGGACTCCGAGCTTCCGTACATCCCGGTGATGGCCGCCTTCGACCACGAGGAGAACGGCTCGCAGTCCGACACCGGCGCCGACGGGCCGCTGCTCGGCACGGTTCTGGAACGCTCCGTCTTCGCCCGCGGCGGTACGTACGAGGACCGCGCCCGGGCCTTCGCCGGAACCGTCTGTCTCTCCTCCGACACCGGCCACGCGATCCACCCCAACTACGCCGAGCGCCACGACCCGACCCACCACCCGATGGTCAACGGCGGACCGATCCTCAAGGTCAACGTCAATATGCGGTACGCGACCGACGGCAGCGGCCGGGCCGTGTTCGCGGCGGCGTGCCAGCAGGCGGACGTGCCCTGGCAGACGTTCGTCTCCAACAACTCGATGCCGTGCGGCACCACGATCGGCCCGATCACCGCCGCCCGGCACGGCATTCAGACCGTGGACATCGGCGTCGCGATCCTGTCGATGCACAGCGCCCGTGAACTGTGCGGCGCGGACGACCCGTATCTGCTGGCCAACGCGCTGGCGGCGTTCCTGGCCGGCTGAGAGGCTGTCGGGTGGGCGCGCCCCGGCTCCCACCCCACGGCCGCGCTCCGCGAACTGGCCGGTAACCCTTCGTCGGCTCGACGGAACCTCCCGATATTCTGGGACTTCGCCCGTGCCCCACGCCGGGCGCACCTCGCCCGGAAGGGAAGCCGTACGTGGAGTTCCGGCTGCTCGGCACCGTCTCCGTGGATACGCGCACCGGGCCGCTGCCGCTCGGTCCCGCCAAACGCCGCAGCCTGCTCGCCGCGTTGCTGCTGTCCGCCAACACACCGGTGTCCATGGCCCGGTTGACGGACTCCCTGTGGGACGAGGCACCGCCGCTGCACGCCCGTAGCGTCATCCAGGGGCACGTGTCGCAGCTGCGCGCCCTCCTGGTCGGCGCGGACGCGGAAGCCTACGGGGTGGAACTGGTCACGCTCGGCGACGCGTATGTGCTGCGAATACCGGAAACCCTGCTGGACTCGTACCGGTTCGAGGAGCTGCTGGTACTGGCTCGGGAACAACGCAGCCCCGCCGACGCCGTATTGATGCTCAAGGACGCCCTGTCCCTGTGGCAGGGCCCGGCGCTCACCGGCGCGTTCGCCGGGCCGCCGCTCCAAGCCGCCGCTCACTCGCTGGAGGAGTCGCGGCTGGCGGCGGTCGAGCAACTGGCGCGGGCCTACGCGGCGCTGGGGGAGCACAGCCGGGCCGCGGCGACGCTGCGGGCGGAAGCGGTCGCGCATCCGATGCGGGAGTCGCTGGCGGCAGCCCTGATGGCGGCGCTGTACCGGGCGGGGCGTCAGTCGGAGGCACTGGACTGGTTCCACCGCACCAGGCGGCTGCTCGCCGACGAGCTGGGAATCGACCCTGGGCACGAACTCGCCGACGCATACGCACTGATCCTGCGCGGTGCCCCCGAGCCGGACGCACGGACCGAACCGGCAGCTCCCTCGGACGACTCGACCGGCACCACGGAGGTCGGGGCGGAAACCGGCACCCCCAGCGCTCCCGGCCCGCCGTCACCCCGCCCCCTCCCCCTGCCGCCCCTCGGCGGCCAGCCGCACCCCACCGATCTGCTGCCCCGCGCACCCCGCGGCTTCCACGGGCGGGTTGCCGAACTGGCCGCGCTCACCCGGGCCGCGGCCGGCGAGGCACCCGTCTGTCTGGTCACCGGACCGGCCGGCGTAGGAAAGACCGCGCTGACCCTCCAGTGGGCGCACCGCAACCCCGCCGCCTTCCCGGACGGACGGCTCTTCACCGATCTGCGCGGATTCAGCGACACCGGTGAGCCCGCGCTCATCGAAGTGCTGCGTGATTTCCTGCTGGCGCTCGGCGTCGCACCGCGCCGTGTCCCCGAATCCGTCCCCGCCGCAGCGGCGCTCTTCCGGTCCCTGACCGACCGGCGCCGGCTGCTTGTCGTCCTCGACAACGCACGCGACTCCGCCACGGTCAGGACACTGCTGCCGGGCGGCACCGACTGCGTCACGCTGGTCACCAGCCGGCACCGGCTGGAAGGCCTCATCGCCTCGGACGCGGCGCGTCCCGTCCCGCTCGACATACTCGAACCGCAGGACAGCACGGGCCTGCTGGCCGGTGTCCTCGGCGAGGAACGAGTCCTCGCCGAACCGGTGGCGGCCCGCCGACTAGCCGAGCTCTGCGGCGGCCTGCCGCTCGCCCTGCGCGTCACCGCGGCCCGGCTGGCGGGGCGCCCGCAGTGGACGCTGGCCGGACTGGCCGACGAACTCTCCGACGAACGCAGCCGGCTGATGTACCTCGACGTGGACGACACCGGTGTCTCGGCCGCGCTGCGGCTGACCGTGCAGCAGCTGCCGCCGGACGCCGTCCACCAGTTCACCCGGCTCGGCCACCACCCCGGCAGCCACTTCGACCCGTACACGGCCGCCGCGCTCGCCGGCACGGACCCGGTCGCTGCCACAGCGGCGCTGGAACGGCTCGCCACCGCCCACCTCGTCACCGAGACGGCGCCCGGGCGCTGGGTTTTGCACGATCTGGTCCGTCTGTACGCCCGCGGTCTGGACCCCGCGTCCGGGCCAAAAGCCCTCGTCGGCGTCCTCGACCACTACATCGCCACGGCACTCGCCGCCGCCGACACAGCCGAACCCGGCGGCGAGCCCTGCTTCGTCCTGCCGGACGACTACCACTGCCCCGCCGCCGTCAGGGACTTCACCGACCGGGCGGCGGCGATGAGCTGGCTGGCTGCCGAACGCGACGATCTGGCCCTGGCCGCCGTCGCGGCCCGGACCGCTGGGCTCGACGACCGGGCCTGGCGGATCATTCTGCTCCAGTGGCCGCAGGTGGTTTGGCGGGTACGGGACGGCTGGGCCCCGCTGCTGGAACTGGCGCTGGACTCCGCCCGCACCGAGAGCGATCCGTACGCCGAGTCACGGGTCCTCAATCTGCTGGGCTGGGTGCTGACCGAGGAGGGCAGGACCGCCGAGGCCGTCACCCTGCTGGAACGCTCGCCCGCCCTCGCCCGGCAGGCCGGTGACCGGCTCGGCGAGGCGACCGCGCTGATCAACCTGGCCATCGTCCAGGCGGAACAGGGCGGACTCGACGCGGCGCTGAAGCGCTGCGAACGGGCCGTCCGCCTGGCCCGCGAGGAATCCGACGCGCACACCGAGATGCTCGCCCTGCAGCACCTCGCCCGGATGCAGCTCACTGCCAACCGCCCGCAGGACGCCCTTCGCTCCGCCCGGACGGCACTCGACCTCGGGCCCGAGCACGAGGAGGCCGCGCGCCGTGTGCTGCTGCTGACCGTCAGCGGCGAGGCCCGGCTGGCACTCGGCGAGGAGGACGACGGCATCCAGCTGCTGGACCTGGCGGCCGGGAAGGCGGAAGGCGTCGGCTACGACGAGGGTGCGGTCCGGGCGCTCGAAGCGCTGTTGCGGGTCACGGCGCGGACGGAGTACCGCAGGCGGTACGAAGAGGCGGTCCGGCGGCTCACCGACAGCGGCTGAGCGGTACGCCCGCGCGGTGACGTGAGAGTGACGGTCCCGGACGTCAGCGGGACGTCAGTGGGAGGTCAGCGGAACATGAGCGACGGACCCCAGACTCATGGATGTCAGCAGGTCAGAGGCGTTCGCCACATGACTGGGGCGTCCGCCCCGTATCGCACTCGTCACACTCGGGGGAATTCCATGAGTACCTTCCGCAACCGCTCCGCCGCCCTCGCCGCCGCGACCACCGCCGTGCTCGCCCTGGCCCTCACCGCCTGCGGCGGCAACGACGGCACCGGCACGAAGTCCGCCGGCCCGGCGAGCGACGCCGCAGCGGCTGCCGCCTCGACGAACGCCTCCCAGCCCGCCGGCGACGCGGCGACCACGAGCAGCGCGAAGACCGGCGGTGCCGGGCAGAACACTGGAGCCACGAAGACGGGCGCCTCGAAGACCGGCACGTCCAACGGCAGCACCGGGACGGGCGGCAACACCAGCGACAGCTACGCCTACACGCACCCGTGCAAGAGCGAGGACCTGTCGGTGCGTGTGTACCCCCGCGAGGGCTCGGCCACCCAGCACGTGATCGAGGTCAACAACGTCGGCGCGAACTCCTGCGGCCTGAGCTACTTCCCGCGGGTCAGCCTGGGCGCCGCGAAGGCCTCGGACCGCAGCTCCGACATCACGCCGGCCGTTCCCGGCGGCCTGGGCGGCGCACCCGCGTACCCGGTCAAGCCCAAGACGGCCGCCATCGCGGTGATCGACCTCAACCCGAGCGGTGCGAACGGTCTGACCTGGATCGACGAGATGAACGTGCTCGCCGACGGCGACCACATGCCCAACGCGGACACGCAGAACTTCGCGCTCGGCCCCGATGTGAAGGTGCGCGATCCGAAGCTGGGCCTGTACCAGAGCACGGTTGCCGAAGCGGTGAGCTCCATGAAGCAGGCGGGCACCTCCTGACCCGCTGAGAGCCGTACGACGGGCCTCGCGTGACCTGCCCCCCCCGCCGCACCCGGCGCAGCAGGCCCTCCGTATCCGGGTCTTCGCGTGCCGTCAGGCCTGCTCGTCCATCCCCGCCAGCACCAGCGGCAGCCGGGGCGTTCCTTCCGCGGTCACGTGGACGGGGACGCCCCAGTCCTGCTGGTGGACATGGCAGGCCGGGTACTCGTTCGCAGGGTCGTCGTCGCAGGACGCCGCCATCGCGGACACATGCAGGACCCCCTCGGTGACACCGTCGGCGAGGACCAGGTCGCGGAACAAGTCGGTACCGGGGCCCGAGCCCTCCGCCAGCAGTTCCGGCGGGGTCGACGAGACCAGCAGCCTGGTCGAGGGACCGTACCGGGTGTCCAGCTTCTGTCCGGCGGGGGCCTGGAAGACCACATCGAGCCGGAGCGTGCCCGGGGCGATCTCGGTGGCCGCGCGCTGCGTGTGGTGTGCCTGGTCGGCGACGCGTACGGCCTCCTCCGGGAGCCGCAGCCGGGTCAGCCGGTGCCGGGCGGACTCGACGACGACGAGATCGCCTTCGGCCAACACGGCGTCGCTGGGCTCGCGCAGATCCGTGGCCAGGGTGGTGACCTCGCCGCTCGCGGGGTCGTAACGCCGCAGCGCGTGGTTGTACGTGTCGCAGACGGCGACGGACCCGTCGGGCAGAGCTGTCACCCCCAGCGGGTGCTGGAACAGGGCCTGATCCGCTGCACCGTCGCGGTGTCCGAAGTCGAAGAGGCCACTTCCGACGGCTGTACGGACGGCAAAGCCGGGGCCGTCGCGCTCGACGTGCCGCAGGGCGGACGTCTCCGAGTCCGCGACCCACAGCCGCTCCCCGTCGGCCGATGTGGCGAGCCCGGACGGCTGGGCGAACCAGGCCTCGTCAGCCGGTCCGTCGACCAGGCCCTCGTTGGTCGTGCCCGCCGCGACCCGCACCGTCCCCGTAGCAGGGTCGTACGTCCACAGCTGGTGCACGCCCGCCATGGCGATCCACAGCCGGTCCGCGAACCAGGCGACGTCCCAGGGAGAGGAGAGATCGACCTCGCGGGCCGGGCCCGTCGTCGGCGAGCCCTGCCACCACTGACGGCCGGTGCCGGCGAGAGTCGTCGTCACCCCGGTGGTGAGGTCGAGGGCGCGGATGGCGTGGTTGACGGTGTCGGCGACCGCGATCCGGCCGTCGGGCAGCACGGCCAGCCCCTGCGGCTCGGAGAACCGGACCTCGTCGGGCCCGCCGTCGGCGAACCCCCTGTCCCCCGTACCGAAGTGACGGCGAACCGTTTCACTGTCACGTTCGATCTCGACCAGGCGATGGCGGGTGGTGTCGGAGACAAGGAAGCCGCCGTCGGGCAGGAGCAGGACCTTGCCGGGGAACCGCAGATGCGTGGCGACCGGCTCGGGCGCGACGTAGGGGCCGTCGCCGCGGCGCAGCGTGCCCTTCGCGCCGTGCTCGGCCTCCAGCTCCTCGACCAGCTTCTCGATGGCGTGCGCATGGCCCTCACCCGCGTGCTGGGCGACGACATAGCCCTCGGGGTCGATGACGACGAGCGTGGGCCAGGCGCGTACGGCGTACTGCTTCCAGGTCGCCAGTTCCGGGTCGTCGAGAACCGGGTGGTGGACCTCGTACCGCTCCACGGCGTCGACGACCGCCTGGTGCTCGGCCTCGTGGACGAACTTCGGCGAGTGCACACCGATGATCACGACGGTGTCGCGGTGCTTCTCCTCCAGCTCACGCAGCTCATCGAGGACATGAAGGCAGTTCACACAGCAGAAGGTCCAAAAATCCAGGATCACAATGCGTCCTCGCAGGTCAGCGAGGGTGTACTGCTGGTCGCCTGTATTGAGCCAGCCGCCCTTGCCGATCAGCTCGGGAGCCCTGACGCGCGCACGTGTTGCCATGGGAACAGTCAACATCACGGTGGCCCGCACACATTCCGAAGGGTCCACACATTCCGGAGGGTTGGCAACTGCTCGCTGGGGAGCAGGTATGAGGTCGGTTTAGCTCGATCGTGTCATGGTCGGCCCACAGTCTTCACCGAGCACGTGGGCTGACCTCGGCGCGTTTCACGTGAAACGTGACTACTTGCCCGTCTCTGGCGGGGCCAGCCCCAGCCGCCGGTCCTTGAGCGCCGGGAATTGCTCGCGCGTGGCGGCGACCTTCGACGGATCGAACTCCACGGTGAGCACCTCCTCGTCCGCGCCCGCCTCAGCAAGCACCTCGCCCCAGGGGTCGACGACGATGCTGTGTCCGGCCTGCTGGATTCCGGCGTGGGTGCCCGCGGTGCCGACGGCCAGGACGTACGACTGGTTCTCGACGGCGCGGGCTCGGGCCAGCAGCGTCCAGTGAGCGCGGCGTCGCTCCGGCCAGCCCGCCGCGACGATCAGCGTCTCAGCGCCCGCGTCGACCAGGCCACGGAACATTTCCGGGAAACGCAGGTCGTAGCAGGTGGCGAGGCCCAGGGTGGTCTGTGGCAGGGCGACCGTGACCAGCTCCTCGCCGGCGCCCATCATGACCGCCTCGCCCTGGTCGAAACCGAAGCGGTGGATCTTTCGGTACGCGGCGGCCAGCTCGCCGTCGGGTGTGAAGACGAGCGCGGTGTTGTAGAGGGTGCCGTCAGCCGCGCGCTCGACGAAAGAGCCCGCGTGCAGCCAGACCCCGGCATCGGCCGCGGCCTTCGACATGATGTCGTGCGTGGGCCCCTGGAGCGGCTCGGCCTCGTCCGCGAAGGCGGTATACGCGAACGCGCCGACTGGCCAGAGTTCGGGAAGGACCACCAGATCCGCACCGCCCTGGGCCGCGATCAGCGAAGCCGCGCGCCGCCTACGGAATTCGACGGATTCGTCCGGGTCTACCGCGATCTGGATGAGGGAGGCGCGCACACTACCACCGTTCTGGCATTCAAGCCGTCAACACGGGCCTACGATCGTCACACGAAAGCACTGCCGGGGTGCCTGCTCGCAGCGTAACTTAGAGCGTCCGGCGACTGGGGGGTGGAAGAAGGAGCGGGGCTGGGTGCGTGCAGCTGCAAGGCGGAAGAGGGAGCCAACGCGGAGCGTTGGTGACCGACGACAACGCCGCAGATGTGCGTGCCCAGCCCCGTGACGCCACCCCCCGGTCACCAGACGCTCTGAGCGATCGAACCTCCCACGCAGCCCGCCGCCGCGCCCAGCACTCCAGCCCATGCACCGCAGAACCGCACGAGGGGTCACGTGACCGTCCATCCCAGCCTCCAGACCTACGCCGATGCCTGGACCCACTCCATCGAGTCGATAGCCGAGCTGGTGAAGCCACTCGCCGAGGGAGAGTGGAACCGCCGTACGCCGTGCCCTGCCTGGTCGGTGCGTGACATCGTCTCGCACGTCATCGGCATGGAGTGCGAGCAGCTCGGCGACCCGCGCCCGATCCACAGCCTGCCGCGCGACCTCTACCACGTCCAGAACGACTTCGCTCGCTACATGGAGATGCAGGTCGATGTGCGGCGCCACCACACCGCGCCGGAGATGACCTCCGAGCTGGAGTACACGATCATTCGCCGCGCACGTCAGCTGCGCAACGAGACACGTGACCCCGAGACCATGGTCCGGGCGCCGCTCGGCGCCGAACAGACCCTCGAACTGGCACTGCGGATGCGGGCCTTCGACGTCTGGGTGCATGAGCAGGATCTGCGGACGACGCTGGGGCAGCCCGGCAATCTGGACTCCCCCGGCGCCACCATCGTCCAGGACACGCTGCTCGACGGGCTGCCGAAGGTGGTCGCCAAGGACGCGGGGGCGCCGCCCAACTCTGCGGTCGTGATCGATGTGCACGGGCCGCTGGAGTTTTTGCGCACGGTCAGGGTCAACGCGGAGGGCCGCGGTTCGGTGGACGGTTCGCCGTCCCTCGGCCCCGCGGTGACGCTGGCGATGGACTGGGAGACGTACTACCGCCTCGCCTGCGGGCGGGTGCGCGCGGGGGCGGTCGCGGACCGGATCAAGGTCGAGGGCGACGAGGATCTGGCAGAGGCGATCCTGCAGAACTTCGCCGTGACGCCGTAACGCTCCGGCCTCATGCCACCGTGGTCGGCGGCGCCCGTCGTACGGGACGGGCGCGCCGCCGATCCGGCGCGACAAGCACGTCAAGCGGGTACGTGCACGGCTTCCACGCGGCTGATCACATGGTGGTCCCGCTCGCGGTGCGCGGCCCGGGAGTACAGCCGCAGAATCTGTACGACGCCGAGCGCCTCCAGTACGAAGACCGAGGCGAACGCGATCCGGTAGTTGTCGCCGGTCGCGTCCAGCAGCACGCCGATGGCGAACAGCGTTGTCATCGAGGCGGTGAAGCCGCCCATGTTGACGATGCCCGACGCGGTGCCCTGGCGCTCCGGCGGGTTGGCCGGCCGGGCGAAGTCGAAACCGATCATCGAGGCCGGACCACAGGCGCCGAGCACCACGCACAGGACGATCAGCAGCCACATCGGGGCGTGGTCGCCCGGGTAGAAGATGGTCGACGCCCAGAGCAGAGCCGTCACCATGACCGTCCCGAGGGCCAGCGGGGCACGGGCCGCGTGGTGGCGGGCGATGATCTGCCCGTAGACCAGCCCGAACACCATGTTGGAGAGCACCACCAGGGTGAGCAGCCGACCGGCGGTGGACCGGCTCAGCCCCTGCGCCTCCACCAGGAACGGCAGTCCCCACAGAAGCAGGAACACCATGGCCGGGAACTGCGTGCTGAAGTGCACCCACATGCCGAGCCGGGTGCCGGGCTCCCGCCAGGAAGCAGCGATCTGCTTGCGTACGTAGGCGGCGCCCGCGCGCTCGACGGGCGGCGGCTCGTGCCCTTCGGGGTGGTCCTTCAGGAACAGCAGAAGAAGGACGAGGACGACGACCCCGGCGGCGGAGCTGCCGACGAAGGTGGCGGTCCAGCCGAATTCGTGCAGGGCGGGCGCGATGAAGAGCGTCGAGACGAGGTTGCCCGCCATCCCGAAGAGCGCGGCGACCTGCCCGATCAGCGGAACGCGCCGGGCCGGGAACCAGCGGGCGCCGAGCCGCAGCACGCTGATGAACGTCATCGCGTCGCCGCAGCCGAGCAGCGCCCTGGACGCCAGCGCCATGCCGTACGACGGGGAGAGCGCGAAGCCGAGCTGCCCCAGGGTGAACAGGACGGCCCCGAGGGCGAGAACCTTCTTGGTGCCCAGCCGGTCGATCATCAGGCCGACGGGTATCTGCATGCCCGCGTAGACGAGCAGCTGAAGCATGGAGAACGTGGAGAGCGCGGAGGCGTTGACGTGGAACCGGTCGGCGGCGTCGAGTCCGGCGACCCCCAGACTGGTGCGGAAGATTATCGCGACGAAGTAGACGGCGACACCGATGCCCCAGACCCACACGGCACGCCGACCACCAGGTGGATCACCGGGCAGGGACAGGGTGGGAGAGGCAGCAGAACTCACCGGTCCTCACCCCTGACGAGCACCCTGACCCGGCTGACATGACGCCGCACGACGTGCGCGGCACCGTCAGCGTCACCGGACCTGATCGCCTCCAGCAGCTCACCGTGCTCGGCGATGTTGGCGGCGATTCTCCCCGGATGCGCTTCCATCACGGCGACGCCCATCCGCAACTGCCGGTCGCGCAGCTGGTCGTAGAGGCGCGAGAGGATGTCATTGCCCGCGTTGCGCACGATCTCGGCGTGGAAGCAGCGGTCCTTCACGGACACCGCGGCCAGATCCCCGGCCTCGGCCAACTGCCGCTGCTCCTCCAGAAGTTCTTCGAGCCGTCCGATCAACTGCGCGGAGGCGGGCACGGCCTTGCGGGCCGCAAACTCTTCGACTAGCAGCCGGGTCTCCACCACATCGGCCATCTCCTGCGCGGAGACGGCGAGAACGAGAGCGCCCTTCTTGGGATACAGCTTGATCAGCCCCTCGACCTCCAGCCGCAGCAGCGCTTCACGCACGGGCGTGCGGGAGACACCGACCGCCTGGGCGAGTTCACCTTCGGTGAGGAGCGTGCCGCCCTCGTAGCGGCGGTCCAGGACCGCCCCCTTGATATGGACGTACACGCGCTCGGCGGCGGGGGGCTGCTTGAGGGAAGACTTCACGGTCGACTTCGCGGCGGAATTCGCAGGGGGCTTCACAGCAGGGGGCGCGACAGGCATGCACACAGCATAGATACAACATGCGTACATATGCTTCGCCCCTCCAGGATCTGGACGCGCGAAACCCCGAGAGCCCGCCCCGTAGTGATGAACATTTTTGCTTCCGGTGGCACATTCGATTTGCTCCGCTTTACGTTCCGTCACGGAGGTGGTTCACATGACCATGGAGAACACACCGGGCGCGGCCGACGGGGTGGAGCGGACACCCGCACGGCGTGACGCGATCGACATCAACGACTTCGTGTACGGAGCGACAGGGGCCCGGGTCCGACGGCTGACCATGCCGGACGGAAAGCACTGGTTTCCGGCGGTGGACGTGTGCGGGCAGTTGGGGTACACGACACCGCACAAGGCCCTTCGCGATCACGTTCCTGAGAAAATGCGAGACTTTCTTGAGACAGTGACTGGAAGTCACGGTCTCAGCGTTCCCGCAGGTAGAGAGTGGCGTCGAGACCTGCAAGTCATCGATCTACGGGGACTGATCCACCTCGTCAACGGCTGCACGAAGCTCTCGTGCAGACCGTTCAAGGAGTGGGTCGTCGACGTCATCGTCGCGGTCCAGCGGGACGGCAGTTACTGTCTCGACAGTCCTCGACCGGCCAACTCGGAACCGGCTGTGACCGCCCCCGTCATCCACGCACTGCCGGCTCAGGTCGCCGACGCGATCGTCCGGCTCGAAGAGCGGAACCTCAAGCTGGACGAGCAGTTCGCAGCCGCACAGCATGAGACGCTCCTCGCGCAGCGGGCCACGGCACGCGCGCTGGAACGGATCGCCGACCGGCTCGACACCCTGTTCGCCGACGGCTCCGCCCTGGTCCCGCCCGCGACCGTCGTACCCGCACAACCGGTACGCCCCACCGCCGAGGCCGTCCTCGACGACTGGAGGTCACGCATGTCCTTGACGGAGGACGTCTGGGCGGTCGCCGTCACCATGGCCCCCGTACTGGCGGCGGAGGGTGAGTGGTCCCAGCCCCTGGAGTCCATCGCCGACCGCACCGGCCTCACCGTGCAGCGGGTGAACGAGTGCCTGCGGTTCATGCGCAAGCACGCCTGTATCCGCTCCCGGGGCGGCACGGTGGACGGCGCACCGGTCTATGTCCTGAACCATCCGTAGCGGGGGCGCGGCGTTTGTGCGTCCGTACGTCCGTCAGGGCTGCCGGAGCCCGTCCCGGAAGGCGTCCCACGCGGCGGCTGTGAGGACGAGGACGGGTCCGGTGACGTTCTTGGAGTCGCGGACGGCGACGGTGTGGGGGATGTTGCGGGCGACCTCCACGCATTCGCTGGACGTGGCGCTGTAACTGGACTTGTGGAAGTGGAACACCTTCACCTGCTCATTTCCTTCTCGATGCGCTGGATGAACTGCGTTGAGTCGTAAGGCGAGAGGCTCATCCGCGATGCCTGGTTGAAAAGGTCCACGAAGACCTGGCTCTCGGCTGCGTCTTCAACCCAGATCGTCGACCTCGGGGTGTCCATGTGCACAACGTCCACCGCTTCATCCTCTCCGAAGGAGAGGACGTTGAAGGGGCCGCCAATGCAAGGATGGCTGCCCGCGCGGAATGGCAGCACCTGAATGTGCACATTCGGAAGTTCGGCCAACTGACCCAGGTGCGCCAACTGGCGTGCCATCACTGACGGTCCGCCCATCAGTTGGTGCAGCGCTGCTTCCCAGATAACCGCATGGATGCGCAGCGGCGTATCGCCGTACAGCCTGGCCTGTCGCTTGGCCCTCCCCGTGACAACATCCTCGATCCGATCGAGGTCGTCCCACGACATGTCCGCCACGCCCATGGCTCGCGTGTACTCAGCCGTCTGGAACAAGCCGGGGATAAGCGCCATTTGCCACTGTCTCACCCTGACGGCAGCATCTTCCATGGCGATGTATTCCACCTGCGTGGCGAGGGTCGGGGTGTCGTTCCACCAACCCTTTACCTTCCTGCGCTCGCGGTCCGCCTTGGCGATGTCCAGCAGCCCGGCGATAGTCCTGCTGTCCTCGACGCCATACAGCATGCACAGGGCACGGATGTCGGGGTCGCGGATCGGCACCCAGCCGCTCTCCATCTTCACGATCTTCGTCGGCGTCGCGCTGAGCGCTTCAGCCGCCTCACGCTGAGTCTTGCCGACCGCTACACGCAAACTCTGCAGATCTCCGCCCAGCCGTCGGCCAAGCACGGTGGAGACCCGGTTTCCCTTTGCCCCATTGCCAGATGCCTGCATATCGCCCTCCCACTCGACGTCAACAGTGTCGCAGCAAGAGCTGCGCGCCCAGCACCCCACCACTCCTATGGGGAATATATCTCCCAGAGCCTTGAATCCCAGATATGCCAACCTCTACGTTCGGCGACGAACCACCCACCGAGCGAAACCCGTTGGCGGAAGCGCACCGCCCTGCCCCCGTGCAGGCCCGGCATTGCCACCGCCCTCCACACCGAGAGGCGCGTCCATGACCGCAGCCCAGCCCCTCCCCGCGCCCACACCCGAACCCGCACTTCGCGAGGACCGGCTCGACTACACGCCGAACGCCCGCAGCGTCACCCTCTGTCGGCGTCGCGCCGCACGGCTCGTACGCGAGTGGGGCCACCCCCGCCTCGCGTCCGACACAGCCATCCTGGTCAACGAGTTGGCCACCAACGCACTGCTGCACAGATGCCTGCAGGACCGACTGTTCCGGGTCCGTCTCATCCTCACGGAGACCAGACTCCGTATCGAGGTGACCGATCCGCGCGGTGAACGACTGCCGGGGCTGCGCGCTCCCGCCGACGACGAGAGCTACGGGCGGGGCCTGCTGATCGTCGACGCACTGGCCGCCGACTGGGGCGTCGAACAACGCACGGTCGGCAAGACCGTCTTCGCCGAACTCGCACTCCCCGGGTCACCGCAACCACACTCCTGACACCACCCGGCCATCTGCACACGCCCCAAAGTCAGCCCGGAAATCGGTACATCCATTCACCCCCCTCATGAGTCTCACCACTGAGCGGCACCTCATATGGCCGCATTCCAGGGGCATTTGGAGCGTTCAAGTTGAAAATCGGCATCAAGGGCATAAATCGCGTTTCCGCCGCTGCCACCGTGGCCCTCACCGCGGGTGCCGTCATCTCGGGCAGCGTATTCGCCTCCACCGCGCAGGCTGCCACGCTGCCCACCCCCACGATCACCGCCAAAGGCGGTTACGTGATGAACAACGGGACCGCTAAGACCCTGTACAGCAAGGCCGCGGACACCCGTCGCTCCACCGGCTCGACCACCAAGATCATGACCGCCAAGGTTGTCCTGTCGCAGAAGAACCTCAACCTGGATTCCAAGGTCACGATCCAGAAGGCGTACAGCGACTACATCGTCTCCAAGGGTGCCTCGTCGGCCCGCCTCATCGTGGGCGACAAGGTCACCGTCCGCCAGCTGCTGTACGGCCTGATGCTGCCGTCCGGCTGCGACGCCGCTTACGCGCTGGCCGACAAGTTCGGCTCCGGCACCACCCGCGCGGCCCGTGTGAAGTCGTTCATCGGCAAGATGAACGCCCAGGCCAAGTCCCTCGGGCTGAAGAACACCCACTTCGACTCGTTCGACGGCATAAGCAATGGCTCGAACTACTCGACGCCGCGCGACCTGACGAAGATCGCCAGCAGCGCGATGAAGAGCTCCACGTTCCGCACAATCGTGAAGACCAAGTCGACCAAGCAGAAGGTCACCACGAAGTCCGGTGGCTACCGCTACATGTCGTGGTCCAACACCAACGCGATGCTCAGCAGCTACAGCGGTGCGATCGGCGTGAAGACCGGTTCCGGCCCGGCGGCCAAGTACTGCCTGGTCTTCGCCTCGACCCGCAACGGCAAGACGGTCATCGGCACCGTACTCGCCTCCACCAGCGCGACCACCCGGACCGCTGACATGAAGAAGATCATGGACTACTCCTTCAAGAAGTAGCCCGGCCCGGCAACGCACGCAAAGAGGGGGCCCGCGCCACGCGGGCCCCCTCTCGCCGTACCGGAGAAATACTCAGTCGAGACAGAACTCGTTGCCCTCGATGTCCTGCATATTGATGCACGACTCGTTGTTCTCGTCGGCATACAGCACCTTCAAGCACACCGCCCCGAGCGCGACCAGCCGATCGCGTTCGGCCTCAAGCGTGGCCAGACGCTCCGCACCCACGAGCCCGGTACCGGCCCGCACGTCGAGATGCACCCTGTTCTTGGCGACCTTGCCCTCGGGAACCTGCTGGAAATACATGCGCGGGCCCTCACCCGTGGGATCGGAGCACGCAGCCCATGAACCCTGTCCCTCAGAAGGCAGCGTTACGACGTACCCCAACGCCTCGCACCAAAAACGAGCAACACGCTCGGGTTCTGCACAGTCGAAGGTGACTTGAAACTTCTTGACCGATGCCATCGGGCCACCCTAACAGCGAGCCTCTGCGGCCCATTTCCCGGTAAGGATTGGCACGTTGACCAGATTCAAAGAGTTGCTCACCGTTACAGGTCAGGCTGAAAAAGACCGTTTTCGCCGAACTCACTCTGCGGCAAAGGCCGGACGCACTGGTGGGCCCGCGAATACCGCGCGGGCCCACTCGGCACACGTACCGCAAAAACCCCTACGCCCAGGTGATCAGCCGCTTCGGCTGCTCCAGGATCGCGGCGACATCCGCCAGTACCTTGGAGCCGAGCTCACCGTCGACCAGGCGGTGGTCGAACGACAGGGCCAGCGTGGTGACCTGACGGGGCTTCACCTTCCCCTTGTGAACCCACGGCTGGAGCTTGATCGCGCCGACCGCGAGGATCGCGGACTCGCCCGGGTTCAGGATCGGCGTCCCGGTGTCGACGCCGAAGACACCGACGTTGGTGATCGTCACCGTGCCGCCCGCCATGGCGGCGGGGGACGTCTTGCCCTCGCGCGCCGTGGATACCAACTCACCCAGTGCGGCGGCGAGTTCGGGGAGGGTCTTGTCGTGCGCGTCCTTGATGTTCGGCACGATCAGGCCGCGCGGGGTGGCGGCGGCGATGCCCAGGTTGACGTAGTGCTTATGGACGATCTCCTGGTTCGCCTCGTCCCAGGCGGCGTTGACCTCCGGGTTCCGCTTGATCGCGACCAGGAGGGCCTTGGCGATGATCAGGAGCGGGTTGACCCGCACCCCCGCCATGTCCTTGTCCTCCTTGAGCTCCGCGACCAGCTTCATCGTGCGCGTGACATCGACAGTCACGAACTCGGTGACATGCGGAGCCGTGAACGCGCTGCCGACCATCGCCTGCGCGATGGCCTTCCGTACGCCCTTGACCGGGATACGGGTCTCCCGCGCGCCCGCGACAAAGGCGGCCGGTGCCTCGGGGGCGGGGGCCGGCGCGGCCTCCACCGCGACGGGGGCCTGCGCCTGTGCCGTTACGGGCGCGGCCGCCGCATGCACGTCCTCGCGGGTGATGATCCCGTCCTTGCCGGTCGGGACGACCGTCGCCAGGTCGATGCCCAGGTCCTTGGCCAGCTTGCGCACCGGCGGCTTGGCGAGCGGCCGAGTCTCCCGGGCGGTCACGGCTCCGTGACCGTTCATCTCGCTCTGGACCGCGGCCGCCGCGGCGGGTGCCGCCGTCTCGGCACCCTTGCGGGCGCGCCGCTTCGTGGAGGTCTCGGCGACGCCGTAACCCACCAGGACGGGCTGACGGCCCTTGGGGGCCTCGGGTTCCGGCTCCGGTTCCGCGACCGGCTCAGGAGCCGGGGCCGGGGCCGCGTCACCGCTGCCCGGCGCCACGTCCACCGCGATGATCACCTGGCCGACGTCGACGGTCGTGCCCTCGGGGAAGCGCAGTTCGTGCACCACCCCGTCGAACGGGATGGGCAGCTCCACGGCCGCCTTCGCCGTCTCGACCTCGCACACGACCTGGCCGTCGGTGACGGTGTCGCCGGGCTGTACGTACCACTTGAGGATCTCGGCCTCGGTCAGTCCCTCGCCCACGTCGGGCATCTTGAACTCACGGAAGCGAGCAGCGTTGGAAGTGTCGGTCATCGTTGTCACGCCCCAGTCCTCAGTACGCCAGCGAGCGGTCGACGGCGTCGAGCACACGGTCAAGACCCGGCAGGTACTCGTCCTCCAGCCGCGCCGGCGGGTACGGGGCGTGATAGCCGCCGACCCTCAGCACCGGTGCTTCCAGATGGTAGAAGCAGCGCTCGGTGATCCGGGCGGCGATCTCGGCCCCGGAGCCGTAGAACACCGGCGCCTCGTGGACCACGACGAGCCGGCCGGTCTTCTCGACCGAAGTCTGGATGGTGTCGAAGTCGATCGGGGACATCGAGCGCAGGTCCAGGACCTCGATCGACTTGCCCTCCTCCTGGGCGGCCGCGGCCGCTTCGAGGCAGACCTTCACCATCGGTCCGTACGCGACGAGCGTGAGGTCGGAGCCCGTACGTGCCACCGCGGCCCGGTGCAGCGGGACGGGAATGGAGTCGGTCTCGACCTCGCCCTTGTCCCAGTAGCGGCGCTTCGGCTCGAAGAAGATGACCGGGTCGTCGCTCTGGACGGCCTGCTGCATCATCCAGTAGGCGTCGCTCGCGTTCGAGGGCGAGACCACCTTCAGGCCCGCGACATGCGCGAACAGGGCCTCGGGGGACTCACTGTGGTGCTCGACGGCACCGATGCCGCCGCCGTACGGAATCCGCACGACGACCGGCAGCTTGATCTTGCCGAGCGCCCGGGCGTGCATCTTCGCGAGCTGCGTGACGATCTGGTCGTACGCAGGGAAGACGAAGCCGTCGAACTGGATCTCCACGACGGGCCGGTAGCCGCGCAGGGCCAGGCCGATCGCCGTACCGACGATGCCGGACTCGGCGAGCGGGGTGTCGATCACCCGCTCCTCGCCGAAGTCCTTCTGGAGTCCGTCGGTGATCCGGAAGACCCCGCCCAGCTTGCCGACGTCCTCGCCCATGATGAGGACCTTGGGGTCGGTGTCGAGGGCCTTGCGCAGCGACTCGTTGAGAGCCTTCGCAATGGACATCTTTTCCATGGCCATGGCTAGTTGCTCTCCTCGGCGAACGATGCCTGGTAGGCGGCGAACTGGGCGCGCTCCTCGTCGACGAGCGGGTTCCCGTCGGCGTAGACGTGGTCGAAGATGGCCATCCGGTCCGGATCGGGCATCGCTCGTACCGCTTCTCGCACCCGCTTGCCGAGGGCTTCGCTCTCCGCCTCCAGCGCGGTGAAGAACGCCTCGTCGGCGGCGTCCTGCTTCTCCAGGTACGTACGCAGCCGCAGGATCGGGTCCTTGGCCTCCCAGGAGGCCCGCTCCTCGTCCGCCCGGTACTTCGTCGGGTCGTCGGAGGTGGTGTGCGCGCCCATGCGGTAGGTGAACGCTTCGACGAGCGTGGGCCCTTCCCCCCGGCGGGCCCGCTCCAGCGCCGACCTGGTGACGGCCAGGCAGGCGAGTACGTCGTTGCCGTCGACCCGGACGCCGGGGAAGCCGAAGCCCTGCGCGCGCTGGTAGAGCGGGACGCGGGTCTGCTTCTCGGTCGGCTCCGAGATCGCCCACTGGTTGTTCTGACAGAAGAAGACGACCGGGGCGTTGTAGACCGCGGAGAAGGTGAAGGACTCGGCGACGTCTCCCTGGCTGGAGGCACCGTCGCCGAAGTACGCGATCACGGCCGAGCCCGCGCCGTCCTTGGCGACGCCCATGGCGTAGCCGGTGGCATGCAGGGTCTGCGAGCCGATGACGATCGTGTACAGGTGGAAGTTGTTGCTGTTCGGGTCCCAGCCGCCGTGGTTCACACCGCGGAACATCCCGAGCAGATTGGTCGGGTCGACACCCCGGCACCAGGCGACGCCGTGCTCGCGGTAGGTCGGGAAGACGTAGTCGTCGTCGCGCAGGGCCCGGCCTGAGCCGATCTGGGCGGCCTCCTGGCCGAGCAGCGAGGCCCACAGGCCCAGCTCGCCCTGGCGCTGCAGGGCGGTGGCCTCGGCGTCGAAGCGGCGGGTCAGGACCATGTCCCGGTACAGACCGCGCAGCTCTTCGGCGGTCAGGTCGATCTGGTAGTCCGGATGCTCCACCCGCTCGCCCTCGGGCGTCAGCAGCTGTACGAGCTCGGGCTCGGAACTCTGTGGCGTCTTGGCGGCCCTCTTAGCGGGCGTTTTCACGGCGCTGGTCCGCTTGCTGCTGCGTCGCGGTTTGCGCGCGGCAGTGCTCTCCACGGTCACTTGCGGTGCTCCTCCGTCGGTCCGGCCCCCGGGGTCTGCCGGGAAGCCAGTGCGGCTCGCCTGTTTCCGTACCCGTGCACGGGGTGGGTGCCGCTCGGTCCGGGAACAGGCGTGACAGGTGCCCCGGCGAGCGCCCTGCCAAAAGCACGTTACCCAGTACGCCGCATAACTGCGAAACCCCTCTGACCTGCGATTTTGCTTGGATTTCCAAGTAAATCGAAAACGTCGGGAACTTTCGCTGGTCACAGCACTGGTAACAGCCTTGCAGGCCGCCGGAACAACGGCACGTTATCCCGCCGTTCGGCGGCAGGGAAGAGGCGAGTGTGTGAGACTGCATTTTGTGCGCGAACAAGGAAAAATCACTGTTTTTCTGCTGGATGACCACGAAGTCGTCCGGCGCGGGGTCCATGAATTGCTCTCGGTCGAGGACGGCATCGAGGTCGTCGGCGAGGCCGGCACGGCGGCGGACGCACTGGTCCGTATCCCCGCGACCCGGCCCGATGTGGCGGTGCTCGACGTGCGGCTGCCGGACGGGAGCGGCGTGGAGGTCTGCCGGGAGATCCGTTCCCAGGACGAGAACATCAAATGCCTGATGCTGACCTCGTACGCCGATGACGAGGCCCTCTTCGACGCGATCATGGCAGGCGCGTCGGGATATGTACTGAAGGCGATCCGCGGCAACGAACTGCTGAACGCGGTACGGGACGTGGCGGCCGGGAAGTCGCTGCTGGACCCGGTGGCGACCGCCCGGGTGCTGGAGCGGCTGCGCGACGGCAAGAAGGGCCGGGACGACGACAAGCTCGCCGGTCTCACCGATCAGGAGCGCAAGATCCTCGATCTGATCGGGGAGGGACTGACGAACCGGGTGATCGGGGAGCGACTGCACCTCGCCGAGAAGACGATCAAGAATTACGTCTCCAGCCTGCTCTCCAAGCTGGGCATGGAACGGCGCTCGCAGGCCGCCGCGTACGTGGCCAGGCTGCAGGCCGAGAGGCGCTGAGCGCCACGTGGCGGGAAGGCCGGGGGCTGAGCGCCGCGTCGCGGCAAGGCCAGGACGTGCACGGAGCGGCCGCGGTCCTCGGTGATCCTCCTCGGGACTTTGGTCCCGGACCACTTGGGGCCGCGGCCTCTTTCTGCGGCCTGGTCGGCGGCGGAGAGTGGACGACATGCCCTCTGAGGAACTGCACGCGATCGACCTGCTCGGCCGCGTCCCGTACGGCCGGCTGGCGACGAGCATGCGGGCCCTCCCGATACTGGCGGTCGCCCGCCACATCGTGGTCGACGGTCGCGTCGTCCTGCGGATGCACAGCGGCCTCGGCTACCACGAAGCCTGCAACGGCACGGTCGTGGCGTACGGAGCGGACAACTTCAACGCCGCGCCCTCGGAGGACGACGGCGAGCTGTGGTCAGTACAGTTCACCGGCCCCGCCAAGATCGTGCACCCGACCCCCGAACAGCGGGAGCGCTTCGGCGCCGCCCCCGTCCAGGTGAACGGAGAGCCCTTCGCCCCGGCCTACCTCGGGGTCGACCCGCACTTCGTCTCTGCGCACACTCTGAACTTCCACGCAAGTCAACTGATCCGCAACGCAGCGTGATCTAACATCTGGTGAGTGGCGCGCTCATCTGTAACCCTTCCGTCTGCTCCGCCGGCCGGCGAGGTGCTGTGCTCGTCCGTGCCCCGTTCGACCACGGCTTGTCCTCCCGTCCCTCCGGTGGACGAGGTGCTGCGCCGCTACCCGAATGCCGGTGAGCCCCTCACCTGCAAGCCCGTCACCCAGGGCCTGCTCAACCGCGGCTACCGCGTCTCCACGACCCGCGGCTCCTACTTCCTCAAGCATCACCTCGACGACTCCACCGGCGACCGCGCCACGATCGCCCGCCAGCACCGCGCCACCCAACGGCTGCAGTCACTCGGCGTGCCCGTCGCCCCGCCCGTGGAGGACACCGAGGGCGACACGGTCACGGAGATCGGCGGCCGGTGCTACGCCCTGCACCCCTGGGTCGACGGACTGCACCGAGCCGGCGCCCAGCTCACCGCTGCCCAGTCGCAACGGCTAGGAGCGCTGCTCGGGGCGGTGCACACCGGGCTCGAACAGGTCATGGAGGCGGGCACGGGGCTCGCCGGGCGGTCCGGCGGCTACCAGAGCCCCGACCCCGCCGACACCTTCGCGCTGATCGACGACCTGCTGGCGGCCGCGCGCGGGCGCCACCCCCGGGACTCCTTCGACGAGCTGGCCGAGCACCGCCTCCTGGAGCGGCGCATCCTGCTGGAACAGCACGCCGACCGCAGGCCGCCCACCCCCGGCATCCCGGCCACCGGCTGGGTGCACGGCGACTTCCACCCGCTGAACGTCCTCTACCGGGGCACGGCCCCGGTAGCGATCCTCGACTGGGACCGGCTGGGGGTCCAGCCGCGCGCGGAGGAGGCGGTACGAGCCGCGGCGATCTTCTTCGTACAGCCGGCCGGAAAGCTGGAACTGGAGAAGGTACGGGCGTACGCGGGGGCCTACCGGCGGGCGGCCGGGGCTGGGGCGGCGGAGCTGGCCGCGGCGGTACACCGGGTGTGGTGGGAGCGGCTCAACGACTTCTGGATACTGCGCTGGCGCTACTGCCTGCACGACCGAAGGGCCGACCCGCAGTTCCCTGCGGTGTCGGCCCTGGCGGTCTGGTGGACGCGCGAGTACGAGGCGGTGTGCGAGGCGTTCACGGGGTGAGGCCCCGTGAACGCCTCAGAGCCTGTCGGGTCACTGGGTGGCGGAGCCTGCGAGGGTGCCTGTCGTGCCGGCCGCGCCCGTGGTGGTCCCGTTACCGCCGCCGTCCGTACCCGTGCCTCCGCCGTCCGACCCGGTACCGCCGCCGTCCGTACCCGTGCCCCCGCCGTCCGACCCGGTACCGCCGCCGTCCGTACCCGTGCCCCCGCCGTCCGACCCGGTACCGCCGCCGTCCGTACCCGTGCCCCCGCCGGTGCTGCCACCCGTAGCCGGTGTCGACGGATTCGTCGACGGCGGCTCGGACGACTTGCTCGGGGTGGCCGACGGGGTGTAGGTGGGCCGCGGCTGCCAGTCCTGATGGTTGCCGGTGGAGTTCTCCGGCTGCTGGGTCTGCTCGCTCTGCTTGTCGCTCGGCGGGGGCGAACTCTCCGGCTTGGCCGACGGGCTGGTGGTCTTCGTGGGCTTCTTCTCGTGCTGGTTGCCGTTGTCGTTCGCCGCGCTGACGGCGAAGGCGACACCGGCCCCGATCGCGATCAGCGCGAGTACGACGAAGAGCCACAGCTTGCCGCGGCCGCCGCCGTGGTGTCCGCCTTCGTAGCCACCGTCGTCGGGGTTCATCGGCGGCAGGATCGGGCCCTGCGAGGTGTCCCCGTGCTGCGGGTGGCTCATCGCCATCGTGCCCCCGGCGATGCCCATGGCCGGGGTGTGTCCGCCTTGGTGCATCGCGATCGGGCCGGTGTTCCAGGTACCCGTATGGCCGCCCTGCACCTGAAGCATCTGCAGGCCGTACTGGACGAGGCCGCGCATCTCCTCGGCGCTCTGGAACCGGTCGTCCGGGTCCTTCGCGAGCGAGCGCATGACCAGCCCGTCCAGCTCCGGCGGCACCGCGTCCAGGACCTCGGACGGCGGAACCGGGGTGTCCTGCACATGCTGATACACCACGGAGAGCGGTGTCTCACCCATGAACGGGGGCCGCAGCGCCAGGAGTTCGTACAGCAGGCAGCCGGTGGCGTAGAGGTCGGAGCGGTGGTCGACGGCCTTGCCCAGCGCCTGCTCGGGGGAGAGGTACTGCGGCGTGCCCATGACCATGCCGGTCTGCGTCATCGTCGACTGCGCGCCGTGCAGCGCACGGGCGATGCCGAAGTCCATCACCTTGACCGCACCGGAGTTCGTGATGATCACGTTGGCCGGCTTGATGTCACGGTGCACGATGCCGTGCTGGTGCGAGTACGCGAGGGCTTCCAGCACACCCGAGACGATGATCAGCGCCTGCTCGGGCGGCGGGGCCTCGGCATTGAGCAGCAGATCGCGGATGGTGCGGCCCTCGACGAGCTCCATCACCATGTAGGGGACGGTCTGGCCGCCCACGACGTCCTCGCCGGAGTCGTACACGGCGACGATCGCATGGTGATTGAGGCCCGCCACCGACTGTGCCTCGCGGGTGAACCGGGCCTTGGAGACCGGGTCCTCGGCGAGATCGGAACGCAGGAGCTTCACCGCGACCGTGCGTCCCAGCCGGACGTCCTCGGCCGCGAAGACCTCCGCCATGCCGCCCCGGCCGAGCCGGTGGGTCATCCGGTATCGCCCGTCACCGACGACGCCGCCGATGCCCCAGGAGTCGGTGCCATCCGAAACTCCGCCGCCGTTTGCTTCGGAATCGGGTGCCATCAGTCCTCGCCGTCGTATCTGTCCGCGCGTCCGCGGGTTCTCACGGTGTCCAGTGCCGCGACCGGCAAGGTCTGCCCCCGTCGCGACGTCCGGCACACGCGCTCGCGGCATTGACCAAAAGCCCAGGTAGCTCCCCTACAAGGGCTTCCGGCCGCCTTGATCACATGCACCGGTCGCCGCTCCTTGACG
Organism: Streptomyces sp. NPDC001832; assembly: GCF_040297265.1. NCBI lineage: Bacteria > Bacillati > Actinomycetota > Actinomycetes > Kitasatosporales > Streptomycetaceae > Streptomyces > Streptomyces sp. NPDC001832. The sequence continues at coordinate 249,121 of NZ_JBEOYU010000002.1, read as the reverse complement.
GGCAAACCTTGCCGGCAGCGGCACTAGCTGCATTGCCACGTCACGCTACAGCCTCCGCCGGACACACCGTTTCCGGGAGGGACAGGTCATCCGGCCGACCGGCGTGCCGCGCGCGCAGATTCCGTGCTTTTCCTGTAACGCTTCCGAGACGCTCCTTGTGCTGAGGATCACGGAACGAGCTCTTGGCTTGACGTGTCGTACCCCTCGGGCAGACTTGGCGCGTAATTGAGGATCACCGCGCCAGTCGCGCGCCGAGGGGGAAGCAAGTCATGAGCCAGGACGGCGCACACGGCGCTCAGGGTCGCTACGCGGGCGGTTCGGTCGCCGGCGGCCGGTACCAGCTTCGCGACCTGCTCGGCGAAGGCGGAATGGCGTCCGTATACCTGGCGTACGACTCCGCGCTGGACCGCCAGGTCGCGATCAAGACACTCCACACGGAGCTGGGCCGCGAGCAGTCCTTCCGCGAGCGGTTCCGGCGCGAGGCGCAGGCCGTTGCGAAACTGCAGCACACCAACATCGTCTCGGTCTTCGACACCGGCGAGGACGAGCTCGGCGGCGCGCTGATGCCGTACATCGTCATGGAGTACGTCGAGGGGCAGCCGCTCAGCTCCGTGCTCCAGGCGGACATCCAGAATTACGGCGCGATGCCGGCCGACAAGGCGCTCAAGGTGACGGCCGACGTGCTGGCCGCGCTGGACACCAGCCACGAGATGGGCCTGGTCCACCGCGACATCAAGCCCGGCAATGTGATGGTGACCAAGCGCGGTGCCGTGAAGGTCATGGACTTCGGCATCGCCCGCGCCATGCAGTCGGGCGTCACGTCGATGACGCAGACCGGCATGGTCGTCGGCACCCCGCAGTACCTCTCCCCCGAGCAGGCCCTGGGCCGCGGGGTGGACGCGCGCTCCGACCTGTACTCGGTCGGCATCATGCTGTTCCAGCTGCTGACCGGGCGGCTCCCGTTCGACGCGGACGCGCCGCTCGCCATCGCGTACGCGCACGTCCAGGAGGAGCCGGTCGCGCCCTCCACCATCAACCGGTCGATCACCCCGGCGATGGACGCGCTCGTCGCCCGCGCGCTGAGAAAGAACCCGAACGAGCGCTTCCCGAGCGCCGCGGCCATGCAGGACGAGATCGCGCGCGTGCTGAACGCGAGCGGGCAACCGGGCGCCCCGGCGATCGTCGCGGGCGGCGGCGCGCCGTCGAACAGCGGTATGGGCGTCAGCTCGGCGGTCTTCCCGCCGGTCGACCAGCCGGCGCCGCAGAACGTCCAGATGCCGTACCAGCCGGGTCCGTACCAGCCGGGACCGTACGGTCCGCCGACCCCGGCGCCCGCTCCGTCTCCGTCGTACGGCTATCCGCAGACGGTTCCGGCATACCAGAGCCCGGCGCCCATGTCTCCGATGCAGCAGCAGACCCCGCCGCCCTACACAACCGCGCCGCAGACACAGTCGCGGACCGGCTCCGGCAAGGTCAGCTCGAAGCGGATGAAGCAGGTGATCATCGGCGCGATCGTGGTCGCGCTGCTCTCGGTCGGCGGAGCGATCGTGGAGAACGTGACGAAGGATGACTCGGGTTTGGGCGATTCCTCCGCGAACGAGTCTCCGACCGCGAGCGAGCACAAGGATCCGGAGCGGAACCGGACGATGAAGACCGAGAACTGCACGGACGCCCTGGAGGACTCAGTCGATCCGAGCAAAGTCATCGCGCCGAAGTTCTTGTACAAGGACTATCTCTCCGCGAAGGCGTGCGCGGACGCGGCCGGCTGGACCGTCAAGAAGGTCAAGGTCCCTGGGAACGCGTACGCGGAGGATCAGGTCATCGACCAGTTCCCGTCGTCCGGCACCGCCGTGGACAAGACCGGTGCCCACTTCGAACTGCGCGTCGCGACGGGCGACCCGGCCTGAGCGGACGTGCACTCGGGTACACGGGTAGCCGAGTGCATGAGAGGGCGGGCTTCCCCGACCGCATACACGTGACGGCACCCCTCCGAGGTCGTCACATATCCGAGATGCCGGACATATCGCCACATGTGACGCTGACCTCATGGCTCCAGGACTTCTCCCCTCACGGTCTACGAGGTGTGTGACCTGTCTCATATTCGCGACGGGCGCGGCGATGGGGGGCGCAACCGGCGTGGCGCACGCGGACCGGCGCGCCCCCGGTGGGACGCCGGGGGCGAACAGCGCCTCGGTGGCGCCGCCCACGACCACGCCGGCCGCCCCCTCCGCCCCACCTTCCAGCACCCCCGGTGTCGAACCGTCAGGCAAGGGTTCGGCCACCCCTTCGGCCGCACCGACTCCTTCAGCCGTACCGACTTCTTCAGCCGTACCGACGACCACTCCCTCGGGGGGCGGCTCGGCAGCCCCGACACCTCTGGCATCCGCTCCCCCCTCCTCCTCCTCGGCCTCCGGCTCCCCCTCGGCCTCACCCTCCTCCGCAACCGCTAACGCCGGGTCACCGCCTCCCGAAGTGCAGCCCCCGCTCGCCGGGCGCGAGGCCGGCGGGGGGCGGCTGCGGCCCGGGCGGCAGCTCCTGCCGTGGGAGCTCGCACCCGCGGACGGTTCGTTCGACGAGCCCGACGCGCGACCCGCGGCGACCGACCCGCCGCCGGTGACCGCCGCGACACCGGCGGCGAGCACATCCCCCGAAGCCGGCCGACTCGCTCCGCAGGCACTCGACAGGCCTGCCGTCGAGCGGGTGCAGCGAGTGTCTCTGGGCGCCGGAATCGCGCTGATAGGACTGGGGTTGGGCTTCCTGGCCTTCCGTTTGCGCCGCCCGAACTGAGACCGGTCCACAGGCCTCCCCCGGCTCCCACGCACTCCGGCGGCGACTTGCAACAAGCAACATACTCGGTATACATACTCAGTATGTCGATCCGTCACGGCCTACTGGCCCTGCTGGAGCGGGGGCCCGGATACGGCTCCCAGCTCCGTACCGAATTCGAATCGCGCACCGGCTCCACCTGGCCGCTCAACGTCGGCCAGGTGTACACAACACTGAGCCGACTGGAGCGCGACGGCCTGGTCGCCCAGGAGGACGAGGACGACCAGGGACACGCCCTCTACACGATCACCGACGACGGCCGCACCGAGCTGCGGAGCTGGTTCGAGACGCCCGTCGACCGCAGCAACCCGCCGCGCGACGAGCTGGCCATCAAGCTCGCCATGGCGGTCGGCGCGCCGGGGGTCGACATCCGGGCCGTCATCCAGTCCCAGCGCCGCCACACCGTGAAGGCGATGCAGGACTACACCCGCCTCAAGGGACAGGCCCTGGCCGATGTCCCGGCCAACCGCGACGAGGTCGCCTGGCTCCTCGTACTCGAGCAACTGATCTTCCAGGCGGAGGCCGAGGCCCGCTGGCTGGACCACTGCGAGTCCCGGCTGGTCCGCCTCGCCGAGGCCGCCGCGACGGAGCCGGAGCCCGCGGTGCGTACGACCAGCCGAGCCCCGGCCCCTACCCGTGCCCGTATCGCGCACCTGCGCAGCCGGCGCTGACCACAGACAGCCCGCGTCCACAGACAGCCCGCGTACGCACCCGGCGCTCGAACCACCCTCGAACCGCCCAGGTGCCGACGCCGACCGCCGACCATTGGCCGCTGCGGTATCAGCCGTCGGCCCCACAGACGTCGGCCCCACAGACGTCGGCCCACAGATCCGTTCCAAGGGGGGGAACCACCCACCATGTCCTCGCGTGCCCCGTCCCGATCCGCGTCCTCGCCCGGTTCGCCGCTGTCGCTCCACGCACCGGTACTCGAACTCCGAGCGCTCACCCGCACCCACGGCACCGGCGTCGCCGAGGTGCAGGCCCTACGCGGCGTCGACCTCTCCGTGCACACCGGTGAGCTCATCGCCGTGATGGGCCCCTCCGGCTCCGGCAAGTCCACCCTGCTGACCATCGCGGGCGGTCTCGACACCGCGACCAGCGGCCAGGTCATCATCGAGGGCCAGGACATCTCCGGCCTCGGACGCAAAGGCGTCGCCGCTCTGCGCCGCCGCAGCGTCGGCTATGTCTTCCAGGACTACAACCTGATCCCGGCACTCACCGCCGCCGAGAACATCGCCCTGCCGCGCGAGCTCGACGGGGTCTCCGCGCGCAAGGCCCGCAAGGAGGCACGGGCGGCGCTGGAGGAGTTGAAGCTCCTGAAGGTCGCCGACCGGTTCCCGGACGAGATGTCCGGCGGCCAGCAGCAGCGCGTCGCGATCGCCCGTGCGCTGGTGGGGGACCGGCGCCTCGTGCTCGCCGACGAACCGACCGGGGCCCTCGACTCCGAGACCGGCGAGGCCGTGCTCGCGCTGCTGCGCAAACGCTGCGACCAGGGTGCGGCCGGCGTGATGGTGACACACGAGCCGCGGTTCGCCGCCTGGGCGGACCGGGTGGTCTTCCTCCGCGACGGTTCGATCGTCGACCAGACGCTCACCGCCGGTGCCGACTCGCTGCTGGCTGCCGAGGGCGCCCAGTGAGCGTCTTCACGGGCTGGCGCGCCTCCCTCCGGATAGCCAGGCGCGACGCAATGCGTGCCAAGGGCCGCAGCGCGCTGGTGGTCGCGATGATCGCGGTCCCGGTACTAGGGGTCACGGCCCTCGACGTGACGTACCGCAGTGTCACACCGACCACCTCCGAGCAGCTGACGGCCGAAATGGGCTCCGCCGACGCGCTCTTCAGCGACCCGCAGGTCGGCCCCATCGAGCAGATGCCCGACGGGGAGATGTACAACGAAATCGGAGGCGGCCGGCTGGAGAACGACACCGGCCCCTCGGTCGACATCAGAACCACGTTCCCCAAGGGCTCACGGGCGATCAGCATCCAGTCCGTCCCGGCGAGCGTCACCACCAAGTACGGCATCGCCGACACCGAAGTCCGCGAGTTCCGCACGTCGGACAAGCTGGCCCGCGGCAAGATCGACCTGGTTCGCGGAACCTACCCGCACGGCAAGGGCGAGGTGGCCGCCACCGAACCGTTCCTCAAGTCGACCGGGCTGCACATCGGTTCAACCACCACCCTGCGCAACTCCGGTGAGAAGTACACGATCACCGGAGTGGTCGAGCAGCCCGACGAGCTGAAGGCCAAGGCTCTGTACGCCGACCCGGGAACGGTCATCGCGCCGTGGAAGGCCAAGGCCGACCACGACAAGAAGGTGCTGCCGCCGAACGCCAATTCCAAGAACTGGCTGGTCAAGGCGCCCGAAGGGGTGGGGGTGACCTGGCCGCACATCATGGAGGCCAATAAGTCGGGCATCCTCGTCAAGTCCCGCCAGGTCGTCCTCGCCCCGCCGCCGGACTCCGAGGTCCCACTGGCCAAGAACGCCCCCAACATGTACTTGGACAGTTCCAAGGACCTGAGCGTGGCCCTCATCACCGTGATTTCCATGGCGGTCCTGGAGATCGTGCTGCTCGCCGGACCTGCCTTCGCCGTCGGTGCGCGCCGCTCCCGCCGTCAGCTCGGCCTGCTCGGCACCTGCGGCGGAGACAAGAGCCATGTGCGGGCCGTGGTGCTCGGCGGCGGTCTGGTGCTCGGCGGCGCCGGGGCCGTGGCCGGTGTGGTGGCCGGGCTCGGGCTGACCGCGGCGTTTCGCCCCGTGATCGAAGACTGGGCCGGGACACGCTTCGGCTCCCTCTCCCTGAAGCCCGCGGAGCTGTTTGCCATCGCCGCGCTCGGCCTGATCACCGGTCTCCTGGCGGCGTTCGCCCCGGCGATCGTGGCGAGCCGGCAGTCGGTACTGGAGTCGCTCACAGGACGGCGCGGCGTCCGCCGCTCCTCCCGCGTGCTGCCCATCCTGGGCGTCTGCTTGCTGGCCATCGGTTGTGCCGTCGCCGTCCTCGGCGGCACCAGCGGAAAATCGGTACTGGTCGTCGGCGGCTCGATCACCGCCGAACTCGGGCTGCTCGCCTGCATCCCGGTGATCGTCGGCTTCCTCGGGCGGCTCGGCAAGAGACTGCCTCTCTCGCCCCGGATGGCGCTGCGGGACGCGGCCCGCAACCGCGGTCGTACCGCTCCCGCCGTGGCCGCGGTGATGGCGGCCGTCGCGGGTTCGGTCGCCATCGCCACATACGCGGCCAGCCGTTCGGCCCAGGCGGAGTACGACTACATTCCCTCGCTCGCCAAGGGGGCCATCGTCATTGCGTCCGGCGACGAGAAGGCGGCCGAGCGCCTCCCGCTGGCTCGGACAGCGGTGGAGCGGAACATGGACGTCACCAGCAAACCCGTGAATTTCCGGCGGGTCTGGGCAGGCAGCGACTGCTACGTCTACGAGGATAGCCAGTGCAACTCGCTGGAACTCGTCAAGCCCACCGGCAAAGCCCGCAGCTGCCCGCTCACTGGCAAGGGAGCCAAGAAACTGGCCGCGCGGCTCTCCGCCGACGAGCACAAGAAGCTGATGAGTTCCCCCGTCTGCCTCGACCTGGTGGGGTCGGGCGTCTTCAACACCGATGAGAGCAACATCGTCGTCGCGGACGCGGCCCTGCTCGACACGTATGTGAAGCTCGACGACCCGGAAGCCGCCAAGGCACTGGCCGCGGGCACACCGGTGCTGCTCAACCCGGTGTACGCGGAGAACGGGGAGGTCACCATCAAGGCGGTGCACCAGTACAGCGAGAAGGACAGAACGAACTGGAAGCTGCACCCGGGCAAGGCGCGGACCACTGTGGACAAGCTGAAGGTGTACGTAGCCCCGGCGAAGTACGCTGCCACCCCTGGAATCCGCATGATCCTCCCAGAGAAGACCGCAGAGCGGCTCGGCCTGCACACCAGGGTGTCCGGGAGCGTGTATGCCGTCGGCCATGCGCCGACGGACGCCGAGTACCAGCGGGTCAACAGTGCCATCGAGCAGGCGGGCGGCGGCATGTGGGTGCAGTCCGAACGCGGCCTCGGCCAGGAGCAGGACACCATCTTGCTGGTCCTGACCCTGTTCGCCGGCGTGGTGACCCTGGGCGCGGCCGCGATCACTACGGGCCTCGCCAAGGCGGACGCGGAAGCCGATCTCAACACTCTCAGCGCGGTTGGTGCGACTGACGGCATGCGGCGGAAGCTGTCCGGCTTCCAGTGCGTGGTGGTGGCGCTGACGGGTGTGGTGCTCGGCACACTGGCAGGCGTGGTGCCCGCGGTGGCACTGCGCCTCACCGACCTGCGGGAGGCACTGCAGGTGATGCGGGCGGATCCCACGCAGTCGGCGTACACGCCGATCGTGCTGCCCTGGGAAACCCTCGGTCTGCTCGTCGTGTGTGTTCCGATGTTGGCCGGTTTGCTCGCGGCGGCGTTCACGCGGTCGCGCCTGGTGCTGGCACGGCGGGCCGGATGATGACGCGGGCGGTGCGGTCAGTGGCCTGACCGGCTGATTCGGTGCCCTCGTAAACGGTGGATCAACCGTTTACGGGGGCACCACCGTGTTGTACGGCAGGTGTGCGAGACAATGGCGCCATGGAGATGCCGAGGAATGAACGGTCGCAGGAGCACCCCCAAGTCCTCGTAGTGGGGCAGGACGGCATGGCGATCGGCGGCGGTGGCACTGACGACGAATCGCGTGAGGTCCCAGTGACGGAGATGGTCGAACAGCCCGCCAAGGTCATGCGCATCGGCAGCATGATCAAGCAGCTCCTGGAGGAGGTCAGGGCGGCTCCTCTCGACGAGGCGAGCCGGGTAAGGCTCAAGGAAATCCACGCAAGCTCCGTGAAGGAGCTGGAGGACGGCCTCGCACCGGAGCTGGTGGAGGAGCTCGAGCGGCTCTCCCTGCCGTTCACCGATGAGTCGGTACCTTCCGAGGCGGAACTCCGCATTGCGCAGGCCCAGTTGGTGGGCTGGCTGGAGGGCCTCTTCCACGGCATCCAAACGGCGCTGTTCGCCCAGCAGATGGCGGCACGGGCCCAGCTGGAGCAGATGCGGCGCGCCCTTCCGTCGGGGAGCGGACACGAGGATCAGGACGGCAGCGGGGACCAGCACGGGGCCATCCGGTCGGGCCCTTATCTCTAGCCCGTACATCGCAATTGGTTCGCGCACCTAGATCACATGGCAACATCAAGGCCCGGCGCACATGGTCAACGACCTGTGCGCCGGGCCTTTTCCTGCGCAGTGGGGGAGGCGGCGCTTCAGCCCGTGGGTGTCTGCAGAAGCACCTTGCCGATGTGTGCGCTGGACTCCAGCACCCGGTGAGCCTCGGCGGCATCGGGCATCGGCAGCGTGCGGTCCACGACCGGCCGGACGACACCGTCGGCGATCAGCGGCCAGACGTGCTCGCGTACGGCGGCGACGATGGCGGCCTTCTCGGCGAGCGGTCGGCCACGCAGCGAGGTCGCGGTGATGGCGGCCCGCTTGTTCAGAAGAGCGCTCAGATTCAGCTCGCCCTTGACGCCGCCCTGGAGGCCGATGATGGCCAGCCGGCCGTTGACGGCGAGTGCCTTCACATTCCGGTCCAGGTACTTCGCGCCGACGATGTCGAGGATGACGTCCGCACCGGCCCCCTCCGTCGCCTTGCGCAGCTCCTGGACGAAGTCCTGCTCCCGGTAGTCGATCAGGATGTCGGCCCCGAGCTCCGCGCAGCGCGCGAGCTTCTCCGGTCCGCCCGCGGTCACCGCGACCCGTGCACCCACGGCCTTGGCGAGCTGGATCGCCATCGTGCCGATGCCGCTGGATCCGCCGTGCACCAACAGCGTCTCGCCAGGGCGTAGATGGGCCACCATGAACACGTTCGACCAGACCGTGGCCGTCACCTCGGGCAGTGCTGCGGCCAGAGTCAGGTCGACTCCGTCCGGTACGGGCAGCAGCTGCCCGGCGGGGACGGCGACCTTCTCCGCGTAACCGCCGCCTGCGAGCAGTGCACACACCTCGTCACCGACCGCCCAGCCGGTGACACCGGGCCCGATCGCCGAGATGCGGCCCGCGCACTCCAGGCCCGGATACGGGGACGCGCCGGGCGGCGGGTTGTAGAACCCCTGCCGTTGCAGCACGTCGGCGCGATTGACAGCGCTGGACACGACATCGACGAGGACCTCGCCCGCGCCGGCTACCGGATCTGGCACCTCGGCCCATACGAGCGCCTCGGGGCCACCGGGTTCGGGGATCGTGATCGCATACATGGCGGCGAGGCTACTCCGCGGCGCAGACCGGGCAACGCCGTGACGCCGTGAGACGGGCGACACCGGGGGCAGCGGGCCGGGCGACACCGTGGGCGGCGGGCGAAGCCATGGGCGGCGGGCGACGCCGTTGGCGGCGGGCCGGGCCGGGCCGGCGGAAGCAAACCATGCCTTGGCGACGCCCGCTACCTGCGCGGCGCGATTCCCGGCTACGGTCGCGGCGTACCCGTAGCCGGGTAGCTCAGCGGTGGTTCGTTCGAGGCACGCACGATGGTGATCAAACGGTCCGTCAACTGCAGCGGACTGGCCGCCGGATCGTCGTATCCGATCAGCCGATGCCCGCGCAGCACGCTGACCACGAGATCGTCGGTCTCCCGGACGCTCTTGCCCACCTCGGCCTTTATCACCGGCCGTTCAACGAGATCGAGACCGCTGCCCTGCTGGATCAGATCCTCCATCACCGTGCCCGCGCTGGGGCTGAGGACGGAGAGGCCGAGAAGTCGACCCGCCGCGCTGGCGCTGGTGATCACGGCGTCGGCGCCGGACTGCCGGAGCAGCGGAGCGTTCTCCTCCTCACGCACCGCGGCGACGATCTTCGCGCCGCGGTTGAGCTGCCGCGCCGTCAACGCCACCAGCACCGCCGTGTCGTCGCGCTGGGTGGCGATGATGATCTGACGTGCCTTCTGGAACTCGGCCCGCAAAAGCACCTCGCTGCGGGTCGCATCGCCGACCACGCCCACGAACCCTTCGGCGTTGGCGATCTCAATCACCTTGGTCGCCGGGTCGACGATGACGATCTGTTCCTTCTTCAGGCCGCTGGCCCGCAGGGTCTGAATGGCCGAACGGCCCTTCGTGCCAAAGCCGACGACAACGGTGTGGTCACGCAAGTTGGTTCTCCAACGCTTCAGCCGAAAGTCCTCCCGGGTCCGTTCCGTAAGGACCTCGAGAGTGGTGCCGACCAGGATGATCAGGAAGAGCACCCGCAGCGGTGTCACGAGCAACACATTGGTGAGCCGGGCAGCGTCCCCGTACGGGGTGATGTCGCCGTAGCCGGTGGTGGAGAGGGTGACCGTCGCGTAGTACACCGCGTCCAGCAGGTCGACCGTGCCATCGGCAGCGTCGTGATATCCATCGCGGTCGAGCCAGACGATCAGCACAGTGACGGCAAGCACCATCAACGCCATCATCAGCCGCTTGGCGACCTGCCGAGCCGGTCCGTAGACGACCCTGCGCGGGAGCTGCACCCGTGTGGGCGCGACATACTCGTCGGCGCGCCTGGCCATCGCATCGTGGCCGGGAAGTTTCACGTGAAACACCCTTCCGTCCACGGCGTCGCCGAGGCCCACGGCAGGTCAAGAATCTCCACCTCAGTGCCGGACCGTACCCCGCCCGGTGGTACGACGGCCAGCCCGTCCGCCGCGGCAATTCCTCGGAGCATCGCCGGACCGTTGTAGTGCAGCGGTATGACGTACTCGGCTCCACTGCCGGTGCCCGCGTCGCCGAGGTAACCGGCGCTGTCGCCGGTGCTGCCTGTGCGGCGGACGACAGGCACCAGACGGGTGTCGTGCGGGTGCCCGTGCACCTCGTCGTGCACGACGACCCGGTACGGTGTCTCCGGCGTAAGGCCCGCCAGCCCGCGGAGCAGCGGTTCGGCGAGCGTGAGGAGCCCGGAGACAGCGGCCAGGGGATTGCCGGGCAGTCCAACGAGATACGGGCCCACGTCTGAACCCTCCGTCTTGAGTCTGGCCAGCAGCATCGGGTGACCGGGGCGGACCGCGACACCGTCGACCAGCAGCTCGGCCCCGATCTCGGCCAGGACTGGGTGGACGTGGTCGACAGGGCCCGAGGCGGTACCGCCGGTGGTGATGACCAGAGCGGCGTCGGAGGTGGTGAGGAAGTGCCGGAGGGCCGCCGCGTCGTCGCCGAGACGCTGCGGGGCGGAGACCTCGGCGCCCAGCGCTCGGAGCCAGGGCCCGATCATCGGGCCGAGCGCGTCACGGATCAGCCCGTCGTGCGGCAGACCGCTGGTCAGCAGTTCGTCACCGAGGACGAGGATGTCGACGCGAGGGCGGGCGACGGTAACGAGCTCGTCGTACCCGGCAGCGGCGGCCAGACCGAGGACAGCTGGAGTCACCAGGGCTCCTGCGGGCAGGAGTTGATCGCCGGAACGACATTCCTGACCACGGGGCCTGATGTCCTGTCCGGGGAGCACCTGATGCTTCGCGTGAAGCAGCCCCTTGACCTCGTCCACGTGAGCGTTTTCGCTGCGGATCACGGCGTTGGCATCCGCCGGGATGCGGGCGCCGGTAGCGATACGTATGGCATCGCCGTCGGGGAGCGTGGCGGGGGTGCTGTGCCCGGCAAGGATGCCCAGATCCTGGCCTGGGCGTGAACCTGCACCCGTGTCCCCGGAACTCTTCTCGTTTCCGGCTCCCTCGGCCTTGCGGATGGCCCACGGCCCCGGTCCGGTGACGACCCAGCCGTCCATGGCGGAGGTGTCGAAGGACGGCAGATCGGTGAGCGCGACCAGCGGCTCGGCGAGTACGTGTCCGAGCGTCTGGTCGAGGGGGAGTCGCCGGACGCGGGCGGGAGCATCCCGGCCCGACCGCGCGGCGAGGGCACGCGCCTGCCGCCAGGGCGTCGCCCGCCTGTGCCGGTGCCGGTCGGCGCTCCGGTTCGGGGGCGGGGGCGGAATCTGGGACGCGGACGCGAGTCTTTCCGTGCGGCGGGGCAGGTCCGTGGAGCTCGGTTGCGCCGAGAGGCCGAAGTCCATGAAGTGGGGCTGATCCGCGGGCTGAGGGCGACGTGCGAGGTGGGGCTCATCCGACGACTGATGCCCGACCAGAGCGAGAGCCTGTTCAACAGCCCTGTCCTCCTCGGCAGCCCGCAGCTCCTCAGGAGTCAGGCCTCGATGCGCCGTGGGAGGACGGCCGCTCGCCGAGGGCAGGTCGACGGCTGACGACGGGGTGGCCACCGAAGACGAGCTGACCGTCGAGGAGGAGTTGGTGGCCGCCGACCGATCACCTGCCTCCATTCCGCGGTCGGCCGACTCCGGATGGTCACAGGCCGAAGGCCCGAGCCCTGCCGAGGGCCTCACGCCCGCCGAAGGCCCGACGCCCATCGACGCGACGCCGACCGTCGGAGGTGGGTCTGGCCTGCCGTTGTGGGCTGTCATTGCGTCTCGTTCTCGTCCGCCCACCGAAGTGCGAGCGTGGCAGCCTTTCGGGCGGCCTCGGCCACCGCCGCCGGCCCGTCGCCGCTCGCCTTCGCCGCCGCGTACCCGACCAGGAAGGTCGTCAGGGGCGCGGCGGGCCGGGCGACGCCGTGGGCAGCATCACGGGCGAGATCGAGCAGGACGTCGGTGTCGACGTCGAGTTCGATGCCCAGTTCGTTCTTGACTGCGGTAATCCATTCGTCCAGCACGGTCCCATGCTCTCTGATACGGGCCCGTGCCGACGCAATGTCCTCCCAGGTGTCGCAGTCGAAGGAGGCGTGGGGGCCGGCCCCCACCCGGGCAAGGTCGAGTTCATTCGTCAGCAACCGCAGGGGCAGTCCGGACAGGCTGCCGTGCTCAGTGGCGAGCAGGGCGAGCTCGCGGCGCAGCGGTTCGGCGCGGTACACGGCGACGAGAGGCTGGTCGCGGCCGTCCTGATCGGTGCACAGGGCCCCGTCCCGCTGCCCGTCAACGGCGGCGGCCAGCAGCGCTCCGACCGCGCTCTCCCCGAGGAACGGCAGATCGGCGGAGAGTACGAGAACCCATTCCGCGGCGGTACACCGGACCCCGGCGCCGAGCGCGGCCAACGGGCCGCCGCCCTGCGGCTCTTCGCGCGTCCATGTCACTGCGCGCACGGTGGGCCGCCGCCCGCCAACCACCACGGTGGTCGAGGCATCGGCGCAGGCTGCCAGCACCCGGTCGAGCAGCGCACGGCCACCGACCCGGATTCCGGGCTTGTCGGCGCCGCCGAGCCGCTTGGCGGCCCCTCCGGCAAGGACGATGGCGTCATACGCGGTCATGCATCCGAGTATGCGGGCCGCGGCTTCCCGTTGATCCTCCCGTCCGTGATCCGGTGCATCAGCGACGGAAGGAAACGGGAGCCCGCGCCCCTTTCCGCCTACAACATGCGCAGCAGCACCGCCGGTTGTTCCACACAATCGGCCACATAGCGCAGGAAGCCACCCGCCGTACCGCCGTCGCAGACCCGGTGGTCGAAGGTCAGCGAGAGCTGGACAACCTGGCGTACGGCCAGCTCACCCTCGTGCACCCACGGCTTGGGCACGATCCGGCCGACACCCAGCATCGCCGCCTCCGGGTGGTTGATGATCGGGGTCGAACCGTCGACTCCGAACACCCCGTAGTTGTTCAGCGTGAACGTGCCGCCGGTCAGCTCCGCCGGGGTCAGCCTCCCGGTCCGGGCCACCTCGGTCAGCCGGGCGATCTCAGCCCCGATCGACTCCGCGTTCCGGGCCTGCGCATCCCGTACGACGGGGACAACCAGGCCCCGCTCGGTCTGGGCCGCGAACCCGAGATGGATCTCCGGCAACCGCACGATCTCCCCCGCTTCCAGGTCCACCGTGGAGTTGAGCTCGGGGAACCGGGCCAGCGCAGCGGTGCAGATACGCGCCAACAGGGCGAGCACCGACACCTTGGGCCCGGCGGCCGGACCGGTGGCGCTGTTCATCGCGGCTCTGGCCGCCATCAATTCGGTGGCGTCGGCGTCAACCCAGCACGTGGCATCGGGGATCTCCTGGCGGCTGCGCGCCAACTTGTCGGCGACTGCGCCCCGTATACCGCGCAACGGAATCCGCTCCACGGCCGGACTCGCAGCCTTCTGCGCCACCAGCGGCTGCGACGTCGGTTCCGAGGCCGGCTCCGGCACCGAGGCCGGCATGGGAGCCTCCGCCCCCTCTGCGAGTGCCCTGATCGCGGATTCGACATCGGCCCGCAGGATCAGCCCGTCGGGCCCGGAACCCGCCAGCTGCCGCAGATCAAGACCATGCTGCCGCGCCAGCTTCCGCACCAGCGGGGAGACGACGGCCACCGGCCCCTGCGCCGCGTCCGGAACAGCCTCAGAAGCCGCAGCCGCAGCCGTCACATGTGCGGCAGCAGGCGCCGCCATTTCCTCGGGACGGACCCGTCGACGGCGCGCCACCGGTGCGCCCGTCCCGTATCCGACCAGCACATTGCCGGACGCCTCCGCCTCACCGGACCCGGAACCGGACTCGCCTGAACCAGCCCCCGACCCCACAGCCGATGCCACTGCCCCAGCCCCAGCCCGCACGTCCGAGCCCGCCAAGCCCTCGGAACCCACCGCCACCGTCAACAGCGGTGCCCCGACCGGAAGTTCCTTGCCCTCGTCACCGAACCGCGCGGTCACCACACCCCCGTACGGGCACGGCACCTCCACCATCGCCTTGGCCGTCTCGACCTCGACGACCGGCTGGTCGATGGCGACGACATCGCCGACCTCCACCAGCCAGCGCACGATCTCCGCCTCGGTGAGCCCTTCGCCGAGGTCCGGCAGCCTGAATTCGAATACCTGGGGCATCAGCTCTCCGCCTCCCACTGCAGGCGGGCGACCGCGTCGAGCACCCGGTCCACGCCCGGCAGATGGTGCCGCTCCTGCATCGGCGGCGGATACGGAATGTCGAACCCGGTGACCCGCAGCACCGGCGCCTCCAGATGGTGGAAGCAGCGCTCGGTGACCCGGGCCACGATCTCGCCGCCCGGACCGCCGAAACCGGATGACTCATGAACAACGACGGCGCGCCCCGTACGCCGCACGGAAGCGGCGACTGTCTCGTCGTCGAACGGCACCAGTGAGCGCAGGTCGACGACCTCGAGATCCCAGCCCTCTTCAACGGCCGCATCCGCAGCCTCCATACAGACCGGCAGCGACGGCCCGTACGTGATCAATGTCGCGCTGCGCCCGGGCCGGCGGACGACAGCCCGTCCGATCGGCTCCACGACCACCGGCGCCTCGGGCGACCAGTCCGCCTTCGACCAGTAGAGCCGCTTCGGCTCCAGGAAGACCACAGGATCGTCGGAGGCGATCGATGCCCTCAGCAGCCCGTACGCATCCTCGACCGTGGCGGGCGTGACGACATGGAGGCCGGGCGTCGCCATGTAGTACGCCTCCGAGGAATCGCTGTGATGCTCGACCCCGCCGATCCCGCCGCCGTACGGCACCCGGACCGTGATCGGCAACGGCATGGCACCGGCGGTCCGGTTGCGCATCTTGGCGACATGGCTGATGAGCTGCTCGAACGCTGGATAGGCAAAGGCATCGAACTGCATCTCCACCACGGGCCGCAACCCGTACATCGCCATACCGACGGCCGTGCCGAGGATGCCCGCCTCGGCCAGCGGGGTGTCCGTGCAACGGTCCTCGCCGAACTCCTTCGCCAGACCGTCGGTAATCCGGAAGACCCCACCGAGCGTGCCGACGTCCTCACCGAGGACATGCACCGCCGGGTCCTCGGCCATCGAGTCGCGCAGCGCTCGCCCGAGCGCCTGCGCCATGGTGGCGGGTTTGAGCTTCGCCGTTCGCTCCCCGGCCGGTACCGCTGCGGTGGTCATCGCCCTTCCTCCAGGTCGTTGTGGCCGTGCCGGCCCCGCTCGGCCTCCAGCTCGACACGCAACCGGGCGGCCTGCTCCCGTAGTTGCGTGGTCTGCTCCGCGTAGACATGGGCAAAGAGATCCATCGGTTCGAGCACCGGATCGGCGTTCATCCGCTCGCGCAGAGCGGCAGCCATCCCCTCCGCAGCCGCGCGCGCCCGCTCGATCCCGTCGTCGCCGAGCAACCCCCGCCCGGTCAGCTCCCGTTCCAGGAGCTGGATCGGATCGTGCGCACGCCACACCTCCACTTCGCTGGCGCCGCGGTACCGCGTGGCGTCGTCGGCGTTCGTATGGGCATCCATGCGGTACGTCACCGCCTCGACGAGCGTCGGACCGCCGCCGCTCCGGGCCCGTGCGACCGCCTCACCGAGGACCTGGTGCATGGCGGCTGCGTCATTACCGTCCACCAGCCGACCCGGCATCCCGTATCCCACGGCCTTGTGCGCCAGAGACGGAGCAGCGGTCTGCTTAGCCAGCGGTACAGAGATCGCGAAGCCGTTGTTCTGTACGAGGAAGACGACCGGGGCCCGCCAGACAGCCGCGAAATTCAGCGCCTCATGGAAATCGCCCTCGCTGGTCCCACCATCACCGACCATGGCCAGCGCCACCACATCGTCCCCTTTGAGGCGCGCCGCGTGTGCCAGGCCCACGGCGTGCGGCAGCTGGGTGGCGAGGGGGGTGCAGAGCGGGGCGATGCGGTGCTCTCGCGGGTCGTAACCGGTGTGCCGGTCGCCGCGCAGCAGCGTCAGTGCCTCGACCGGGTCCAGGCCGCGCGCCACGGCCGCCAGCGTGTCGCGATAACTGGGAAAGAGCCAGTCACGCTCCTCCAACACCAGCGCGGCCGCTATCTCGCAGGCCTCCTGCCCCGTGCTCGACGGGTAGACGGCGAGCCGACCCTGCTTGGTGAGAGCGGTGGCCTGCGCGTTGTACCGTCGGCCGCGCACCAGCTCCGCGTAGAGCCGCAGTAGCAGCTCGGGGTCGGCATCGGCCACGGCATCCGTACCGAGCACGCGGTACGGCTCGGGGTCCGGGAGCAGCGGCGCGGGATCGGTGAGCGGCTTCCAGGCCGGGGGCGGCGTGGGCCGGTAAGCGGCCGCGCCGGGCAGCTCTTGGACCGTCATGACAAGCACCTCCTGGCATCGAGGGGTTTTCGAGCGGCGTCTGGCTACATCGGGGGAAAGTCCGATGTCGAGGGGTGTCGAAATACATCGAAATGTCGAGCGCTGTCCGAGGCACGAATGTGGTGTGCCTCACCTACCGATTGTTCGGTCGCGAGCGCATTTTGGCTACAGGCACCTTCAGCCTGTGGACAAACGGTTCTCCACAGCCTGGGATAGGGGCAGGTCGTCCAGGACGGGGAGGCGCGGGCAGATGTCAGCTGAACAAATGGCCGACGGGGGCGAGGATCCGGGCCAGGTTCCGCCCGCGCGCCCGCTCGACGCCATCGACCGCGACATCCTGCGACTGCTCCAGACGGACGGCCGTGCCTCTATACGATCGGTGGCCGATCGCGTCCATGTGTCCCGGGCCAACGCGTATGCCCGGATCAACCGGCTCATCGACGATGGCGTGATCCGCGGTTTCAGCGCGCGCGTGAACCATGAGCGGGCAGGGCAGGGCGCCTCCGCGTACATCACTCTCAAGATCGTCCAGAATTCCTGGCGTACCGTGCGTGAGCAGCTCCAGGCGCTGCCAGGGGCCACGCACATCGCACTGGTCAGCGGCGACTTCGATGTCCTGCTGCTGGTGCACACCCCGGACAACCGGTCGCTGCGCGAGCTGGTCCTGACCAGGATCCAGGCCATCCCGGAGGTGCTCTCCACCCGCACACTTCTGGTGTTCGAGGAGACGGACCTGGCCCCGGGACCGGCCAGACCCACCGAGCTCACCTGACGGAAATCAGTGACCGTGAACCAGTGGTCCGAATCAAGACCGACACTTCTTCAGGAAGCGTACTTCTCGATGAACGCCCGGACCGTGGCCCAGTTCTTCACGCTGTTGAGCAGCGCCACCCCGTGCTCGCCCGCACCCTTGATGTAGACCAGCTTGTACTCCGACGCCTTGGTGCCGGCCCTGTCAACGGCTCAGCGGCTGGACCGCATCCCCTCGAAGGCCACCCGGACGAGCGTGTCCGCCAGCCGCTCCCCGTCGGCGCCGCCGTCCGGTTGTGGCCGGTACCACTCCACCAGGGAGTTGACCATCCCGAAAAGCAGCCGTGTCACCAGCCGTATGTCCACGTCGGAGCGGAGATCGCCGTCCGCGACCGCCGCCTCGAGCAGATCGGTCACCCGATGGTCGAACTCGCGCCGCCGCTCCATGGCCCAGCGCTCGGTCTTCGTATTGCCCCGTACGCGCAGCAGCAGCGTGACGTAGGGCAGTTCGGCTATCAGCACATCGACGGTACGACGGGTGACGTACTCGACCCGCTCGATCGCACTCCCCTGCGTGGCTCCCGGCTCGTCGAGGATTCCGAAGAGCCCGTCCAGCGCCCGGCTGACCGCACGGCGGAGCAGTTCCTCCTTGCCCGCGACATGATGGTAGATGGACGACTTGGAGATGCCCGCCGCCTTGGAGAGATGCTCCATGGATGTGCCGTCGTAGCCGCGCTCGTTGAAGACACGGACGGCGACGGTGAGCAGACTCTCCGGGGTGTACGTGTCCCGCTTGGCCGTGGTCATGTCCGCGATCCTCCCCTATGAGTTGTCCACAGGTTTGGCGGGCCCCCTTGTCCCGACCGATCGTTCGGTTACTCTAACTCTGTCCGCCCGTCCCTGCCCAGCTCGATGAGGAGTTGGTCCGTCATGGCCGCCGAGCTCTCCCCGCACCTGCTGTCCGAGAAGCACCGCCCCACGCTCGACCAGGCCCTCGACGCGATCCGTACGCGCGCCTACTGGTCCCCGCATCCCGAGCATCCGAAGGCATACGGCGAAGGCGGTGCCCCCGGCAGCCTGAGCGCCGCCGAGGGCAAGGCAGCCTTCGACGCCGTGCTGAACACCCGGCTCGACCTCGGCCAGCCTGGCACCGACGGCTGGACGGGCGGAGAGATCTCTCCGTACGGGCCCGAACTCGGCGTCGAATATCCGCACACCGACCTCGACGTCCTGCTTCCGGCGATGCGTATGGGAATGGCAGCCTGGCGTGCGGCGGGCCCCGAGACCAGGGCCCTGGTCTGTCTGGAGATCCTGGCGCGGATCAGTGCGAGGACCCATGAGTTCGGCCACGCCGTGATGCACACCAGCGGCCAGGCCTTCATGATGGCGTTCCAGGCAGGCGGCCCGCACGCCCAGGACCGCGGCCTGGAGGCGGTGGCGTACGCCTACGAGGAGCAGATCCGCACCCCGCAGAGCGCCGACTGGTCCAAGCCACAGGGCAAGCGCGACCCGCTCCAACTGCAGAAGTCGTTCACCGCGGCGCCCCGCGGCATCTCGCTCCTGATCGGCTGCAACACGTTTCCCACGTGGAACGGCTATCCGGGCCTCTTCGCCTCCCTGGCCACCGGCAACCCAGTCCTGGTGAAGCCGCACCCCCGCGCCGTGCTTCCGCTCGCGCTCACAGTGCAGCTGGCCCGCGAGGTGCTCTTCGAGGCGGGCTTCGATCCCAACCTGGTAGCCCTGGCGGCCGAACGGCCGGGCGAAGGCATCGCAAAGACCCTCGCGGTACGACCCGAGATCAAGATCATCGACTACACCGGCTCCACCGCCTTCGGCGACTGGCTGGAGACCAACGCCCGCCAGGCCCAGGTCTACACGGAGAAGGCCGGAGTCAACACGATCGTCTTCGACTCCACCGACAACTACCAGGGCATGCTCGCCAACCTGGCGTTCTCCCTCTCGCTGTACAGCGGCCAGATGTGCACCACCCCGCAGAACCTGCTGATCCCCCGGGACGGCATCACGACCGACGCCGGCGACAAGTCGTACAGCGAAGTCGTCGACGACATCGCCGCCGCGATCAATGGACTGCTGGGCGACGACGCCCGGGCCAACGCCCTGCTCGGCGCGCTGGTCAACCCCGATGTGAAGGCCCGCCTGGAGGCGGCCGCGGAGCTGGGCGAAGTCGCCCTGGCCTCCCGCGAGGTGGCCAACCCGGAATTCCCCGATGCCGTGGTCCGCACCCCCGTCGTCGTCAAGCTGGACGGCGCCAAGCCCGACGACGAGGAGCACTACCTGTCGGAGTGCTTCGGACCGGTCTCCTTCGCCGTAGCGGTCGACTCGACAGACCACGCCGTGGAACTGCTCCGCCGCACGATCCGCGACAGGGGCTCGATGACGGTAGGCGCGTACACCACCTCACCGGAAGTGGAGCGCGCGGTGGAGGATGTCTGCCTGGAAGAGTCGGCCCAGCTCTCGCTGAACCTGACCGGCGGGGTATACGTCAACCAGACCGCGGCGTTCTCCGACTTCCACGGCTCGGGCGGCAACCCGGCAGCGAACGCAGCCCTCTGTGACGGAGCCTTCGTAGCAAGCCGCTTCCGCATGGTGGAAGTCCGTCGCCAGGCGTAATACCCGCCCCTGCCCTTTTGGACTCGTCCGCCTCTCGCCTCCCCACCCAGCCCCTGCTCACCCCTCCCGGCTCCCTCAGCCCCTCCGGCGTTTGAGGAGCGGGGGTCCGGGGGGGGCGGAGCCCCGGTTACGGGAAGGGGCGGTGGAGGAACAGGCCCGCTACAGCCGCCGCCCCACCCGCACCCGCCGGCCCCACCTAACCTCTTAGAACCCCGGCCCCGCCCCCGGGCCCCTACTCCCGCTCCGCCCCCGGAATCTCCGCATACCGCTGCACCCACGCATGCATGGCAATCGCCGCCGCAGCCCCCGCATTGATCGACCGCGTAGACCCGAATTGCGCAATGGAGCACACCATCGCCGCACGCTTGCGGGCCTCCGCGGTCAGCCCGGGCCCTTCCTGCCCGAAGAGCAGCACACACCGCCGCGGCAACTCGGTCCGCTCCAGCGGCACGGCCCCCGGCAGATTGTCGATCCCGATGATCGGCAGCCCCTCCGCAGCCGCCCACGCGGTCAGCGACTCCGTGTCGGGGTGGTGACGCACATGCTGGTACCGGTCGGTGACCATCGCACCACGTCGGTTCCAGCGCCGTCGCCCCACGATGTGGATCTCCTTGGCGAGGAAGGCGTTCGCGGTGCGCACCACGGAACCAATATTGAAGTCGTGGCCCCAGTTCTCGACCGCCACATGGAAGTCGTGCCGCCGCAGATCCAGATCGGCGACGATTGCCTCCCGCGTCCAGTACCGGTAGGCGTCGCCCACGTTGCGCCGGTCGCCGTGGGCGAGCAGCTCGGGGTCGTACTGCTCACCCACGGGCCAGGGCAGCGGATGCGGCCCGACGCCGACCTCCGTCCCGTATCCGTCGTCGTACTGCATCGGTTCCGCCGCCGGTACAGATGCGACGGGCGGTTCGAGTCCGAGTCCCACGGGCTCTTCGGTCAATGCGTCCCCACCGGTATTACCGGTGCTGCCACTGCTGCCGCTCTTACTGCTCACCCGACGAGCGTATGACCCCCGGCGCCACTGTGCTGCGGGGCCTCCTCGTCATCGACGGCATGCCGCTGCCCCGGCACCTTGCCCCTGCGCGCGAACAGCAGTTCCCGCCCCAGGGTCACCCGGCCGCCGAGCCACACCAGGAAGACGGTCGGCAGGAAGACGGAGTCGGCGGCGATCATCGCCATCGAGAAGAACGGCAGCCCGAGCAGCAGGGCGATGCCGACGTGCTCACACATCATGACGACGAGCAGGACGTTCTTGACCCGCCGGTTGAACAGGGCGAAGGGAAAGGCGACCTGGACGATGACCGTGCCGTACGTCAGCAGCATCACCATGACACCGCTGGACGCGAGGATGTCCGACAGCCCGGGCCAGGGCGTGAAGTAGTCGAGCTTGAGTGGGTAGTACAGCGCCGTGCCGTCCTGCCACCGCGAACCCTGGATCTTGTACCACCCTGCCGTCGCGTAGATCAGACAGACCTCGGCCATGATCACGACAAGAGTCGCATTGTGGGCGAGATTGGCGACAACATCCAGCAGGGTGCGCGCTTCGCTGTCCGGCGCATACCGATTCACAGCCCACCAGGCACCCTGGCCGACCCAGAGGACCCAGAAGAGAACCGGCAGCCACCAGGTGCCGCCAAGGCCGTCTGTCACGGTGGCCACAATCAGAACCAGGCCGAGCACCACCCAGAGAACCGGACCGGCCGCATTCCCCCGCACCGAACGCCGCGGACCATCGTCTTCCGCATCCGCGTCCGCCTCTGCCGGACGCCCCACACGGGCCGCACGCCGCGCATCCAACGACCAGACCTGCCCGCAGCGCGTAAGCACGAGATAGATCGCCATCAGATGGATGACATTGTCGCCGCCGTCGCCCATGAAAATGCTGCGGTTCTGCAGGGAGAGCACACCGGCCATGAAGAGGACCGACATGGCGCGGGTGTGCCAGCCGACCATCAGCAGCGCGGCAGAGAGCAGAGCAACCGCGTACACGATCTCGAACCAGGCCGTGCTGTCCGACCACATGAGCGCGGTGAAGGCTTGATTGCCCGATATGAGCTGCTGCGCCATGTCCCAGCTCCATGGCGCGTCGGGTCCGTACATCTCGTGGCGGTGCGGCAGTTCGCGCAGCAGGAACAGCAGATAGGTGGCGGAGAAACCGATGCGGATGACAGCGCTCTGGTACGGGCCCAGTGCCGAGGATGTAATGCGCTGGATGCCGCGGGCGAGCTTGCGGTCGAAGGTGAACGTACTCACTTGTCCGCCCCCTTGGCGTTCTCGGGGAGGTCGGCGGAAGTTACGGTCCACCACGGCAGCACCCGGTAGGACGGCTTCGTGCTGATCTTCTCCTCGCTCCATTCGGGCGCCGCGATGGACCGCACCTCGGAACGGATCTGGATGCGCTCGATGGTGCCGCCGTAGTCGTGTTCGCTGAGACGCAGCATCGCAATGCGGCGGATGTAGCGCTCGGAGAGCTCACCGCGCAGGCCATTCGCCCGGTTCTCGTTGTCATGGGAACTGAGATAGAAGTCCCAGCTGCGACGGAGTTCGTTCTGATGGACGTGGCTGGGAAGCGGATTGCCGCGTATCGCCTTGCCGTCCTCACCGGAAAGGCTCATCCAGGGGGTGGTGCGGCGGCCGTCGGCTCCGACTATCTCGGCTCGTACATGGACGGCCACGTTCTGCTGAAGCGGGTTCGGGGCGAAGAGCTTCCAGTTCTGCTCGAACTCGGGATAGATCCAGTCGTCGACCGCTTCGCCGTGCTGCTTGGTCAGTGTGTTGGAGGGTGCGACGTGCAAAAACACCATGGCCAGCTGAATGCAGACCACCAGCCCGATGACCGACAGTGCGATCGCTGCAACGATCTGATACGGAATTGACAGGGCAGCCATGCCGACACGGGTGCCTGGACCCGGCCCCCGACCGGCGTCGGACGCCGCGTCCTCGCACTGTCCCGGCCCTGGCCCGACACCCCCCTTCCCGCTCCCGCTCCAGACACCCCTGTCGTCGTACGAATCCATCCCGCCCCGATCCCCGTCGATCCCCGGTGAGTTATCCACAGGGTTGACACCCTACGGGCCACCGACCCACCATTGAACACATTGAACCGAACGATCGGTCGGTCGGTAGGGAGTCCGGGATGACGGCAGTGACTGCGGACCAGACAGCGCAGGCAGGAGCAGGCAGGCCCGAAGGGGCGGACGAGGCCCTGGAGGCAGCTTTCGATGCCGCGGTGGCGGCGGACGAGCGCATCGAGCCGCGTGACTGGATGCCGGATGCGTACCGTGCCTCACTGGTCAGGCAAATGGCCCAGCATGCCCACTCCGAAATCATCGGAATGCAGCCGGAGGCCAACTGGATCTCGCGAGCCCCCTCGCTTCGCCGCAAAGCGATCCTGATGGCCAAGGTGCAGGACGAGGCGGGACACGGCCTCTATCTGTACAGCGCCGCAGAGACCCTCGGCACCGGCCGCGAGGAGCTGCTCGACAAGCTCCACGCAGGCCGCCAGAGGTATTCATCGATCTTCAATTACCCGACGCTGACCTGGGCGGACGTCGGCGCGATCGGCTGGCTCGTGGACGGCGCCGCGATCACCAACCAGGTACCGCTCTGCCGCTGCTCCTACGGCCCGTACGCCCGGGCGATGGTCCGTATCTGCAAGGAGGAGTCCTTCCACCAGCGTCAGGGTTACGAGCTGCTGCTCACCCTCAGCCGCGGCACCCCGGCGCAGCGCGAGATGGCACAGGACGCGGTGAACCGCTGGTGGTGGCCGTCCCTGATGATGTTCGGTCCGCCGGACGACGCATCGGCCCACTCGGCGCAGTCGATGGCCTGGAAGATCAAGCGGCACTCCAACGACGAGCTGCGGCAGCGCTTCGTGGATATCTGTGTCCCACAGGCCGAGATGCTGGGGCTGACCCTCCCGGACCCGGATCTCCGGTGGAACGAGGAGCGTGGTCAGCACGACTTCGGGGCGATCGACTGGCAGGAGTTCCAGGAGGTCCTCAAAGGCAACGGCCCATGCAACGAGCAACGCCTCACCCAGCGCCGCCGGGCGCACGAGGAGGGCTTCTGGGTCCGGGACGCGGCGGTTGCGTACGCCGAGAAGCACGCAGCAGTACGGAACGGGGAGGCGACAGCGTGAGCAGTTCGACCGAATGGCCGCTGTGGGAGGTGTTCGTGCGTTCACGCCGCGGGCTGTCCCACACCCACGCGGGCAGCCTGCATGCCCCGGACGCGGAAATGGCCCTGCGCAACGCGCGCGATCTGTACACGCGCCGTTCCGAGGGCGTCTCCATCTGGGTAGTCCCGTCCACACAGGTCACGGCCTCCTCGCCGGACGAGAAGGACTCCTTCTTCGAGCCGGCCGGTGACAAGCCGTACCGACACCCGACGTTCTACGAGATCCCGGAAGGGGTGAAGCACCTGTGACCGCAGCCCTCGCCCTGGGCGACGACGCGCTGGTGCTCTCGCATCGGCTGGGGGAGTGGGCGGGCCATGCCCCCGTGCTGGAAGAGGAAGTGGCCCTGGCCAACATCGCCCTGGACCTGTTGGGGCAGGCCCGGGTGCTGCTCTCCCTCGTCGGGGACGAGGACGAGCTGGCGTATCTGCGCGAGGAGCGCGCCTTCCGCAACGTCCAACTGGTCGAGCAGCCGAACGGCGACTTTGCCCACACCATCGCCCGCCAGCTCTACTTCTCCACCTACCAGCGACTGCTCTACGAGCAGCTGGAGGCCGGTGAGAGTCCATTCGCCGGGCTGGCGGCGAAGGCGGTCAAAGAGGTCGCCTACCACCAGGACCACGCGGAGCACTGGACGCTACGGCTCGGCGACGGCACGGCCGAGAGCCATGAGCGGATGCAGCGCGGGGCCGACGCCCTGTGGCGGTTCACCGGCGAGCTGTTCCAGCCCGTCGAGGGCATGGAGATCGACTGGCAGTCGCTGCACAGCGACTGGCTGGAGTCCGTCACCGCAGTGCTGCGGCAAGCCACGCTGACTGTGCCGGCCGGCCCGCAGTCCGGAGCGTGGAGGGCGGGGGCGGGACGCCAGGGCATCCACACCGAACCATTCGGCTGGATGATCGCCGAGATGCAGCACCTGCATCGCAGCCACCCGGGGGCGTCATGGTGACCGAAACGCTCCTGGAGGAGGAACTGCACCGATTGGCAGGCTCCGTACCTGATCCCGAACTGCCCGTGCTGACCCTGGACGAGCTGGGGGTGCTCCGTGGCGTGGACGTGGTGGCGCCAGGCAAGGTCACCGTGCGTCTCACCCCGACCTACACCGGCTGCCCGGCGATCGAGGCCATGTCTGCCGACATCGAGCGGGTGCTGCACGACCACGGCATACCGGAGGTCTCCGTGGTCACCGTGCTCTCGCCTGCCTGGTCCACGGACCACATCAGCGCGGAAGGACGGCGCAAGCTGGCCGAGTTCGGCATCGCGCCCCCGCGTCCGCACGACGCCACGGCCTCCGCAGGCGGCCCGGTGCCGCTCACGCTCTCGGTCCGCTGCCCGCACTGCGGCTCGACCGATACGGAGCTGCTGAGCCGGTTCTCCTCCACTGCATGCAAGGCACTGCGCCGCTGTGTGACGTGTCGTGAACCGTTCGACCACTTCAAGGAGTTGTAGATGTTCCATCCGCTCCGGGTCCGCGCGATCGAACGGCTCACGGACGATTCGGTGGCCGTCGCCCTCGCCGTGCCGCCCGAGCTGCACGAGACCTTCCGCCACAAGCCCGGCCAGCACCTCAATGTGCGCTACACCGTCAATGGCGAGGAGATCCGCCGCTCGTACTCGATCTGTTCCCCGGCCGTCGAGGAACAGTCGGATCCGGTGCTACGGGTGGGCATTCGCCTCGTCGACGGCGGCGCGTTCTCCACGTACGCGCTGAAGGAACTCGCCGTCGGCGACCTGATCGAGGCAATGCCTCCGATGGGCCGCTTCGTGCTCACGCCCCGCGCCGGACATTTCGCGGCGATCGTCGGGGGCAGCGGGATCACCCCAGTGCTGTCGATCGCGGCGACACTGCTTGCGCGGGAGCCCGGCGCCAGTTTCTGTCTGATCCGCAGCGACCGGACGGCAGTGTCGACAATGTTCCTGGACGAGGTCGCCGACCTCAAGGACCGCTATCCGGACCGGTTCCAGCTGGTCACAGCGCTCTCCCGGGAAGAGCAGCAGGCAGGTCTCCCGTCCGGTCGGCTGGACGGGAACCGGCTCACCGAGCTGCTGCCCGCGCTACTACCGGTACCAGAGGTAGACGGCTGGTATCTGTGCGGGCCGTTCGGACTGGTACAGACCGCCGAGCGCGCACTGCGTGGCCTCGGCGTCGACCGGGCCCGTATCCACCAGGAGATCTTCCATGTGGACGACGCCCCGAACGCACCTGCCCGCACCCGGGCCGAAACGCCTGCTCACAGCAGCCTCACCGCGACCCTGGACGGCCGCTCCGGGACATGGCCGGTGCAGGAGGGCGAATCGCTGCTGGAGACCGTGCTGCGCAGCCGCTCCGACGCGCCGTACGCCTGCAAGGGCGGTGTGTGCGGGACCTGCCGGGCATTCCTGGTCTCCGGCGAGGTACGGATGGACCGCAACTTCGCGCTGGAGCCCGAGGAAACGGGCGCCGGCTATGTGCTGGCGTGCCAGTCGCATCCCATCACTCCCGAGGTGGAACTCGACTTCGACCGCTGACCGCACCCCTTCTCGCCCACCCCACCTCCCATTCCTCCACCTCGCCTCCCACGCCTCCTGCTACGCCCTCTCTCTGTTCCTTCCTTCTGTTCCCTTCTCATAGAACCTGTTCTATCTTGACGAACCATCAGGTCGGGGTACGGAAGCCAGTGGTTGGCAGGAGGCCAGGGCAGTGGACTTCACCTTCACCGAGGAACAGCAGGCAGCCACTGAGGCAGCGAGAGCGGTCTTCTCGGGCGTTGTGCCCGACGGGGTGCCCAGCCCCGCTCTCGTGCCGGGAGCGGTGGCCGAGGACATCGACCGGCCCCTGTGGGCCAGGCTCGCCTCAGGCGACCTACTGAGTCTGACGCTGTCGCCGGAGCACGGCGGGGCCGGCCTGGATCTCGTCGCGCTCTGTCTGGTGCTGCGCGAGTCCGCAAAGGTACTTGCGCGGGTGCCGCTGCTGGAGACGTACGCGGTCGCAATGGCACTCCAGCGCTACGGCGACGCGAGGCTGGCCGCCGAGTTGCTGCCGCGGGTCGGCCGGGGCGAGCTGGTCCTCACCGTCGGGGCCAACGGCAGCACCGGTCACGATCCGGCCGAGCTGGCCGTCACTGCCCGCCGGGAAGCCCACGCGAAGAGCAACCGGCCTGGCGAAGCCGACGGTGACGCTGCGGGCTGGGTGCTCGACGGGGTGCAGTCAGGAGTGCCGTGGGCGCAGGCCGCGGACTGGATCGCGGTTCCCGCCCACACGGGCAAGGGCCAGGCCGTTGTGGCCCTGATCCGGCCCACCCACGACGGCGTCACTCTGGCCGAGCAGGTCTCCACCAGCGGTGAGCTGTTCGCCGAGCTCCGGCTGGATTCGGTACGGATCGACAGCAATGCTCTGATCGACACCGCCGGGGCCTGGGAGTGGCTGCGCGCCCTGCTTACCACCGGAACGTGCGCGCTCGCCCTGGGCCTGGGCGAGGCCGTGCTCACCATGACGAGCGAATACACCGGCAAGCGCGAGCAATTCGGCTTTCCCGTCGCGACCTTCCAGTCCGTCGCCGTACAGACCGCGGACCGTTACATCGACCTGCGCGCCATGGAGGTGACGCTCTGGCAGGCGGCCTGGCGGATCTCCACCGGGGCCGGCGGCGCACTGCCCGCCGAGGGCGACACTGCCGTGGCGAAGATCTGGGCGTCGGATGGTGTCCGCCGGGTCGTGCAGACGGCACAGCATCTGCACGGCGGCTTCGGCGCGGACACCGACTACCCGCTGCACCGCTTCCATGCCTGGGCGAAGCAGATCGAGCTCTCCCTCGGCCCGGCAGCAGCACACGAGCAGGCATTGGGCGACCTATTGGCCACGCATCTCCTCAGCTGACACCGGCCAGCCCCTCGACCAACACGGGCCGAGCGGCAGCCCCAGCATCCCAGCAGCCGAGCAGCCTCCGGGCCCAGCGGCCACCGACAGCCTCTCAGCCTCAGAGCACGAAAGGCGGGTTGCCGTTGTCGGTGACCATCGGACGTCCGGCACCGTCCCAGGCGAGCATCCCGCCGTCCAGGTTCACGGCGTCGATGCCCTGCTGCACCAGGTACTGGGTGACCTGGGCGGACCGGCCACCGACCCGGCACATCACATGCACGCGCCGACCGTCCTCGGCGGCTTCGGCCAGCTCACCGAAACGGCCCCTCAAGTCACTCATCGGAATGTGCAGGGCGCCTGCGACATGCCCGGCCGCCCATTCGTCGTCCTCCCGGACGTCCAGCACAAAGCCGTCCGACGGAACCGCCGCGACGTCCACCGAGGGCAGCGGGGCGAAATTCATGGGTCATGCCTTCTCTCGTATGTACGCTCCAGAGTCACCAGGAACGCTACTGCACCAGACCTGCCAGCTCCGCCTCACGCTGAGCGACCTCGCCCAGCAGCTGATCGGCGATCTCGTCGAGCAGCCCGTCCGGATCGTCGGGCGCCATCCGCAGCATGGCCCCGATCGCGCTCTCCTCGAGTTCCTGGGCGAGCACCGTCAGAAGTTCCTTGCGCTGGGTCAGCCAGTTCAGCCGGGCATAGAGCTCCTCACTCTCGCTGAGCTCCGTCTCCGGCACCACCGGCCCCGCCGCCCACTCCTGCGCCAGCTCCATGAGCAGCGCCTCGTCCCCGCGCCCATAAGCAGCGTTGACGCGGGTGATGAACTCTTCCCGCCGTGCCCGCTCTGTCTCGTCCTGCGCCAGATCCGGGTGGGCCTTGCGCGCCAGCTCGCGGTAGAGCTTGCGCGCCTCCTCGGTCGGCCGGACCCGCTTGGGCGGCTGGACCGGCTGCTCGGTCAGCATCGCCGCCGCCTCGGGAGACAGCCCGTCGGAGTCGATCCAGTCATGGAACAGCTCGTCGACGCCAGGCATCGGCATCACGATCGCCCGGGCCTCCTGCGCCTTGCGGAGGTCTTCGGGGTCACCGGTCCTGACGGCCCGGGCTTCCGCGATCTGCGCATCGAGCTCATCCAGGCGGGCGTACATCGGCCCGAGCTTCTGGTGGTGCAACCGGGAGAAGTTCTCGACCTCGACCCGGAAGGTCTCCACCGCGATCTCGAACTCGATCAGCGCCTGCTCCGCCACCCGCACAGCCCTCGCAAGCCGAGCCTCGGGCCGAGCCCCCTCAGCAGCCCCTTCGGCGGCGTCGGTCTCCGAACCGGCGCCAGCATCGGCACCGGCCGCCCCTCCGTGCTGCGCATCCTGCTCGTGCTGCCGGTCGTTTTCCTGCCGGTCATCGTCGTTCCGGGTGGTAGGCACCCCGGCGGCTTCGTGGGTCACTCGTCCAGCGTATGGCCACCGCCCACGCCCTGCGGACACGCGGTCGCCTCAATGCCCCTCACACGCCCGGTTCGGCGGCTATCCGCCCCGAACCGACGGCCCGCACCAGCTCCGCGTGGTCTGCCTCAGTACGGTCCGCGTACGTCACCGCGAACGCCGCCACCGCCTCGTCCAGCTCTTCGTTCTTGCCGCAGTAGCCCGCGATCAGCCGCGGATCGGCACTGTGCGCATGGGCCCGAGCCAGCAGCGCACCGGTCATCCGGCTGTAGTCGTCGACCTCGTCAGCTGCCAGGGCCGCCGGATCCACACTGCCCTTGCGGTTTCTGAACTGCCGCACCTGGAACGGGCGCCCGTCGACGGTGGCCCAACCCAGCAGGATGTCGCTGACGACCTGCATCCGCTTCTGCCCGAGCACCACCCGGCGCCCCTCGTGCGAAACCTCCGGCACATCGAACCCGACAGCCGGGAGGTAGGGCGCCAGCACTGAGGGCCGCGCCTCCTTCACCTGCAGCACCAAGGGCTCGCCGAGGTGATCGAGCAGGAGCACCACATACGACCGGGTGCCGACGCTCCCCGTGCCGACCACCCGGAACGCCACGTCCTGGATCGCGTATCTGGCGAGGAGCGGTACCCGGTCCTCCGAGATCGTGCCCAGATAGTCACCGAGTCCCGCCGCCACAGCGGCGGCCTCCTCGTCCGGCACCCGCCGCAGCACCGGTGGCGCGTCCACGAAGCGGCGTCCGCCGTCCCCGGAATCCTTGGTGGATTTGGCCGCGAAGCGGGCGCTGGTGTTGTTACGGGCCTTCTCCGAGACCCGCTCCAGGGTGCCGAGCAGATCCCGCGCATCCGTGTGCGAGACCAACTCCTCGTCCGCGATGGCGTTCCAGGCATCGAGCGCGGGCAGTTTGGCCAGCAGCCGCATCGTCCGCCGGTATGCGCCCACTGTGTCGTATGCGCCCTGGCGGCAGGAGTCCTCGTCCGCCCCAGCCTCGCGCCCGGCGAGCACGAGCGAGGTGGCGAGGCGCTTGAGGTCCCATTCCCAGGGGCCGAACACGGTCTCGTCGAAATCGTTCAGATCGATGACCAAGCTGCCACGCGCATCGCCGTACAGCCCGAAATTGGCCGCGTGCGCATCGCCACAGAGCTGGGCGCCCACCCCGCTGACCGGTGTGCCCACCAGGTCATGGGCCATCAGCCCGGCCGAGCCACGCAGAAACGCGAACGGTGTGGCTGCCATCCGCCCCACCCGGATCGGGGCGAGACCGGGCACCCTGCCCCGGCTCGACTCCTCGACCGCCAGCACGGCATCGGGCCGCCCGGCCGGAAGGTCAAGGGCGGAGTGAGAGGCCCTGGGCACCCTCTCCCGCAGCGCCTTGCCCGCCTTCCTGGGCGACTGCAGCTCACTCTTGCCCGCCACAGTCGCCCGGCGCGCGAATCCGGGTACGACCGGAATGCGCGGATCACCTGTCACAGCCCGCTGAACCGGCATTGTCGCTTCGATTTCACCCATGGCGCGCAGTCTCTCTCCCCTCACTCTCGCCCTGCGTTCCTGACCCCATGCCCTGTCGCAGATCAATTGCGACGAAGGTACCGTCGTCCGCCGAAAGCCGTCTGCCCCTGTGGAAATCCTCACGACTTGTGGACAACGCCCTGCCCCTGTCAGCACACCGAAGGCCCGACCCGGCAGAACATCCTCCGGCCCGCCACGACCAGCGCGACGGCCAGGACGCATCCACGGACTCCCGCCCGCCCCGGCATCCGGTACATCCCAGCAGAGGCCGCCGGAGGTCAGATACGTCAATGTCAGCGCCGCCTCTGTCAGGCCTGGCGTGAGCAGCACCCCGGCGAGCTCATTCCGCTCACCGACACCTCAAGGCCCCCATAAACCCCTTAAGCCCCATAGGCCTCACACCACCCTGAGAGACCAAAAATCCGGTGTTTCACGTGAAACCAAACCCGGGAACGGAGAAGCCCCACAGGCCGTTGGCCTGTGGGGCTTCTCTCTTGTGCGCGAGGGGGGATTTGAACCCCCACGTCCCTAAGGACACTGGCACCTGAAGCCAGCGCGTCTGCCGTTCCGCCACTCGCGCAAGAGTGGTGTTTCCAGACTCTCTCACCGCTTGGTGTGAGCGCCTGGCGACATCCGGAAGATTAGCACGCTGGACAGGGTGGATTCACATCCGTTGTTTCACCGAACGCCTGGCGGGAACCGGGAACGTCAGATGGCCGCCCCCACTCCTCCTCAGTGCACCCCAGGTGCGGGACACTGTCAGGAGGCCGCCTCTACGATCCCTGTGAGAGGTGACACTCATCCACAGGGCAGACAAGGGGAACCAGCCGTTTTCCCCATGCGTGGATACGATCAGTAAGCAGTACAGGGACGACTACAACGGAGGAGGTGCCCCATGGGAGTCATGAAGCGTTTCGAGCAGCGTCTCGAAGGTCTGGTCAATGGCACCTTCGCCAAGGTCTTCAAATCCGAGGTCCAGCCGGTCGAGATCGCGGGAGCCCTCCAGCGCGAGTGCGACAACAACGCAACGATCTGGAACCGTGAGCGGACCGTCGTCCCCAACGACTTCATCGTCGAACTCAGCACCCCGGACTACGAGCGACTCAGCCCGTACTCCGGCCAGTTGGGCGACGAGCTCTCCGGCCTGGTCCGCGACTACGCCAAGCAGCAGCGGTACACCTTCATGGGGCCTATCAAGGTCCATCTGGAGAAAGCCGACGACCTCGACACCGGGCTCTACCGGGTGCGCAGCCGCACCCTGGCGTCGAGTTCGTCACAGCAGCAGGCCCCCCAGGGCCGGCAAGAACCGCAGAGCCACCCTGGACAGCACGGCCAGCCCCCCTACCCGGGCCCGGGGCGGCCACCGCAGCCCACCGGCGGCTACGGCTACCCGCCCAGCTCCGCCCCGCCCATGCCTTCGGCCCCGCCGCCAGGCGCGGGCAGGCCCGGAGCGCCCAGTACCGACCGAAACCCACCGACCGGACCCGGCCCCCTGCCGAACGCGCAGGTGCGGCGCTGGATCGAGATCAACGGCACCCGCCATCAGATCTCCCGCCCGACGCTGGTGCTGGGACGCAGTACCGACGCCGACGTGCGGATCGACGACCCCGGCGTATCGCGTCGGCACTGTGAGATCCGGACCGGAACGCCCTCGACGATCCAGGATCTCGGGTCCACCAACGGCATCGTGGTAGACGGGCAACACACAACCCGCGCTACGCTCCGCGACGGCTCGCGGATCGTCGTGGGCAGCACCACCATCGTTTACCGGCAAGCCGAGGGGTGAAGCGGGGGCAATGTCAGAGCTGACCCTGACGGTCATGCAGCTAGGTTTCCTGGCTGTTCTGTGGCTGTTCGTGATCGTGGCCGTCCAGGTCATCCGCAGCGACCTGTTCGGAACGCGCGTCACGCAGCGCGGCTCACGCCGCACTGCGACCGACGCACGGCCGCCACAGGCACGCCAGAGTGCCGCGGCACCGCCGCAGCAACGCCAGCAGTCCGGCCGCCAGCGCCGGGGGGCACCCACAAAGCTGGTCGTCTCCGAGGGCACCCTCACCGGCACCACGGTGGCGCTCCAGGGACAGACCATCACGCTGGGCCGGGCCCACGACTCAACGATCGTCCTGGACGACGACTACGCGTCCAGCAGGCATGCCAGGATCTACCCCGACCGTGACGGTCAGTGGATCGTCGAGGATCTCGGGTCCACCAACGGCACGTATCTCGACCGGACCCGACTCACCACCCCGACACCTGTTCCGCTGGGCGCGCCGATCCGGATCGGCAAGACCGTCATCGAGCTGCGGAAGTAGTACGACAATGAGCGAGCGGAGCGAGCGAGCCGCGGCGGTCCGGGCAACGGACCCGGACCGGCTCCCGACCGGAGGGTGGGCAGTGTGGCTCGAGACCGGCTGTACCCCGAGCCGACAGGCGAGGTGCGCATGAGTCTTTCCTTGCGCTTCGCCGCCGGATCGCACAAGGGCATGATCCGGGAAGGCAACGAGGACTCCGGCTACGCCGGTCCGCGCCTTCTCGCCATCGCCGACGGCATGGGCGGCCAGGCAGCCGGCGAGGTCGCCAGCTCCGAGGTGATCTCCACACTCGTCCAGCTCGACGACGACGTCCCGGGTTCGGACATCCTCACTTCGCTCGGTACGGCGGTCCAGCGGGCCAACGACCAGCTGCGCATGATGGTCGAGGAGGACCCCCAGCTGGAGGGCATGGGCACCACGCTCACCGCCCTGCTCTGGACCGGCCAGCGCCTCGGTCTCGTCCATGTCGGGGACTCCCGCGCGTATCTGCTGCGCGACGGCGCACTCACCCAGATCACCCAGGACCACACCTGGGTACAGCGGCTGGTCGACGAGGGCCGGATCACCGAGGAAGAGGCCACCACCCACCCGCAGCGCGCCCTTCTGATGCGTGCGCTGGGCAGTGGCGACCACGTCGAACCTGATCTCTCCATTCGTGAGGTCCGAGTCGGCGACCGCTATCTGATCTGCTCCGACGGGCTCTCCGGCGTCGTCTCCCACCAGACGATGGAAGAGGCCCTCGCCAGCTACCAGCGCCCCCAGGAGACCATCCAGGAGCTGATCCAGCTCGCCCTGCGCGGCGGTGGTCCGGACAACATCACCTGCATCGTCGCCGACGTCCTCGACGTCGACAGCAATGACACCCTGGCCGGACAGCTCAACGACACCCCGGTCATCGTCGGTGCGGTCGCAGAGAACCAGGCCGCCCAGCTGACCGCCGCCGAAACCACAGCCGCCATGCAGACCCCTGCCGGACGAGCGGCCGGCCTCGGCCGCCCCGTTCCGCCGCCCGCAGGTGGCTTCGGCCCACCCGGAAGCGGCGACGGCGTCGGCTACGACGGAATGCCGGACGGCTCCTTCGACGCGTACACCGACGAGGACTTCATCAAGCCCGGCGGCGGCCGCAAGTGGCTCAAAAGATCCTTCTTCATCGTCCTGACGCTCGCCGTCATCGGCGGCGCCGTGTACGGCGGCTACCGCTGGACCCAGAACCAGTTCTACGTCGGTGCGAATAACGAACATGTCGCGCTGTACCGCGGCCTCAGCCAGGACCTCGCCTGGGTCTCGCTCTCGAAGGTCGAGAAGGACCACCCCGAGATCGAACTCAAGTACCTCCCGCCCTACCAGCGCAAGCAGGTCGAGGCGACCATCGCGGAGGGCAACCTCACCTCCGCACGCGAGAAGATCGACGAACTCGCGCTCCAGGCCTCCGCCTGCAAGAAGGACGCCCAGCGACGCGCGGCCGAGCAAGCCCGCTCCGACGAGGGCCAAGCCGGCGGTACGGGTGCGGAGACCACCGGGAATTCCGCCACGTCCAACACCACCAAGACCAAGCCGACCACATCGACCCCCACTCCTGGTCCCAGCCTCTCGGAGGAAGAGAAAAAGCTGGTCCCGCAGTGCGGTAAGCAGTAGCCGTAGGGGGCCTTCAGCACCATGAGCGTTGTCACCAACACGACCACGATCGGCGCGATCGAAGCACCGAGCCGGCGCAACACCGAACTGATGATGATGGTCTTCGCCGTCGCCATCTCCGTATTCGCGTACGCCAATGTGGGCCTCGCCCTCCATGGCGAACTGCCGTCCGGCATGCTCGGATACGGACTGGGGCTCGCGCTGCTCGCAGCCGTTGCACATCTCGCGGTCCGCAGATTCGCGCCGTATGCGGACCCGCTGCTGCTGCCGCTCGCCACCCTGCTCAACGGCCTGGGCCTGGCCATCATCTGGCGTCTGGACCAGTCCGAGAGGTTCCAGTCGCTGGAGACCTTCGCGCCTGCCGCATCCAAGCAACTGATGTTCTCAGCGGTCGGCGTCGGGCTACTCGTCGTCGTACTGGTGGCCCTCAAGGATCACCGCATCCTGCAGCGCTACACCTACATCTCCATGGTCGTCGCGCTGATCCTGCTGATCCTGCCGATGTTCTTCCCCGCCGTGAACGGCGCCAAGATCTGGATCACCATCCCGGGTATCGGCACCATCCAGCCCGGCGAGTTCGCGAAGATCATCATCGCCGTATTCTTCGCGGGCTATCTGATGGTCAAGCGCGACGCACTCGCTCTGGCCAGCCGCCGATTCATGGGGCTGTACCTGCCGCGTGGCCGTGACCTCGGACCGATCCTCATGGTCTGGGCCTTCTCCATCCTGATCCTGGTCTTCGAAACCGACCTGGGCTCCTCCCTGCTGTTCTTCGGCATGTTCGTCGTGATGCTCTACGTGGCCACCGAACGCACCAGCTGGATCGTCTTCGGTCTGCTGATGTCCGCAGTCGGCGCCATCGGTGTCGCCTCGTTCGAACCGCACGTCCAGCAGCGTGTCACCGCCTGGCTCGACCCCTTCGCAGGCTGGGGCAAGGAGGCCGCGAGCGAGCAGATGGCCAAGTCCCTGATGGCCTTCGGCTCCGGCGGCATGTTTGGCACCGGACTCGGCCAGGGCAACTCCGACCTGATCGGCTTCGCTGCGAACTCCGACTTCATCCTCGCCACCGTCGGCGAGGAGCTCGGCCTCGCCGGAATGATGGCGATTCTCCTCATCTACGGTCTGATCATCGAGCGCGGCGTCCGTACCGCCCTCGCCGCCCGCGACCCCTTCGGCAAGCTCCTCGCAATCGGCCTCTCCAGCTCCTTCGCCATTCAGGTCTTCGTCGTTGCCGGCGGCGTCATGGGACTCATCCCGCTCACAGGCATGACCATGCCGTTCCTCGCGGCGGGCGGGTCGTCAGTGATCGCCAACTGGGCCCTGATCGGCATCCTGCTCCGCATCAGTGACACCGCGCGACGCCCCGCGCCGGCCCCGGCACCGTCACCCGACGCCGAGATGACCCAGGTGGTCCGACCGTGAACAAACCCGTTCGCAGCATCGCGGTCTTCTGCGGGCTGCTCGTCTTCGCGCTCCTGATCCGCGTCAACTGGCTGCAGTACGTGCGAGCCGACGAACTGAACGCGAATGAACACAACCGTCGCGTACAGATTGAGCGGTACGCACATGAGCGCGGCGACATCATCGTCGACGGCAACCCGGTCACCGGGTCGGTCGAGACCACGGACAGCGACTTCAAGTACAAGAGGGTCTGGAAGGACGGCCCCATGTGGGCGCCCGTAACCGGCTACTCCTCGCAGGCGTTCGATGCATCGCAGTTGGAGAAGCTCGAGGACGGAATCCTCACCGGCAACAGCGACCAGCTGTTCTTCGACCGCACGCTGTCACTCTTCACCGGTGAGAAGAAGACCGGCGGCAACGTCGTCACCACCCTCAACAGCGCCGCCCAGAAGGCCGCCTTCGACGGACTCGGCGACAAGAAGGGTGCCGTGGCCGCGATCGACCCGCAGACCGGCGCCATCCTGTCTCTGGTCAGCACTCCCTCCTACGACCCTTCGGTATTCGCGGGCAATTCCCTCAAGGACGCCGACGCCCGGCAACAGCTTCTGGAGGACAAGGACAAGCCGATGCTCAACCGG
The DNA here is from genome assembly GCF_040297265.1 of Streptomyces sp. NPDC001832. NCBI lineage: Bacteria > Bacillati > Actinomycetota > Actinomycetes > Kitasatosporales > Streptomycetaceae > Streptomyces > Streptomyces sp. NPDC001832. Next base: position 211,985 of record NZ_JBEOYU010000002.1, on the reverse strand, counting down.
GCATTGCGCGAGACCTACCCCCCAGGATCAACCTTCAAGGTCGTCACCGCCGCGGCCGCGCTGGAGAACGGGCTGTACACCAGCATCGACGAGCCCACCAAGTCACCGCTGCCCTACCGGCTCCCGCTGACCACCGGCAACCTGGAGAACGAGGGCAACATCCCGTGCGAGAACGCTTCGCTCCGGGAAGCGCTGCGGTGGTCCTGCAACACCGTCTTCGGCAAGATCAGCGACGACCTCGGCAACGAGAAGATGATCGAGCAGGCCAACAAGTTTGGCTTCAACAAGGAAATCTTCACCCCGGTACGCGCCGACGCCAGCGTCTACCCCAAGGACAACCGGCCGCAGAACGCCATGGCCGGCATCGGTCAGGCGTCCAACCGCGCCACCCCGCTCCAGATGGCCATGGTCGCCGCCGCGGTCGCCAACGACGGCAAGCTGATGCAGCCGTACATGGTCGCCGAACGCCAGGCGCCCAACCTCGACGTCATCTACACCCACAAAAAGGAGCAGTTCAGCCAGCCCCTCTCGGCTGAGAACGCGCAGAAACTCCAGCAGATGATGGAGACCGTCGTCGAGACCGGCACCGGGCAGAAGGCCAAGATCCCCAACGCCACCGTCGGCGGCAAGACGGGTACGGCCCAGCACGGTCTCAACAACAGCGAGAAGCCGTACGCCTGGTTCATCTCCTATGCGAAGACGGACAGCGGCTCCCCGGTCGCCGTCGCCGTTGTCGTCGAGGACGGCCAGGCCAACCGTGACGACATCTCCGGCGGCGGTCTGGCCGCGCCTATCGCAAAGTCTGTAATGAAGGCGGTCATCGACAGTGAGAAGTGACACACATCACATCGGGCGCCATACCTGCACATTGGGATACCGGTCAGATATCAGGTCCGGACTCCGGGCCGATCAGGTAATGCGCGGCCGGTAGCGTATGCGCCAGCAGCACACCGCCGGACCGCACACCGGTGCGGTCGGGACTGACGGAGAGGGCTGGAACAGTTATGGAAGAGCCGCGTCGCCTCGGCGGCCGGTACGAGCTGGGCTCGGTGCTCGGCCGTGGTGGCATGGCCGAGGTCTACCTCGCACACGACACCCGGCTCGGCCGCACCGTAGCTGTGAAGACGTTGCGGGCCGATCTGGCCCGCGACCCGTCCTTCCAGGCCCGGTTCCGCCGTGAGGCCCAGTCCGCCGCCTCGCTCAACCACCCGGCGATCGTCGCTGTCTATGACACCGGTGAGGATTACGTCGACGGGGTCTCCATCCCGTACATCGTGATGGAGTACGTCGACGGGTCAACGCTCAGGGAACTTCTGCACTCCGGCCGCAAACTGCTGCCCGAGCGCACCCTGGAGATGACCGTCGGCATCCTCCAAGCGCTGGAGTACTCGCACCGCGCAGGCATCGTCCACCGCGACATCAAGCCGGCGAACGTCATGCTGACGCGCACCGGCCAGGTCAAGGTCATGGACTTCGGCATCGCCCGCGCCATGGGTGACTCCGGTATGACGATGACCCAGACCGCGGCCGTCATCGGCACCGCCCAGTACCTCTCCCCGGAGCAGGCCAAGGGCGAGCAGGTCGACGCGCGCTCCGACCTGTACTCGACCGGCTGCCTGCTCTACGAGCTGCTGACGGTCCGACCGCCGTTCATCGGGGACTCACCCGTCGCGGTCGCCTACCAGCACGTACGGGAAGAGCCGCAGAAGCCCAGCGACTTCGACCCCGAGATCACGCCCGAGATGGACGCGATCGTGTTGAAGGCCCTGGTCAAGGACCCCGACTACCGCTACCAGTCGGCCGACGAGATGCGCGCTGACATCGAGGCCTGCCTCGATGGCCAGCCGGTCGCCGCCACCGCGGCAATGGGTGTGCCCGGTTACGACGGTTACGGCAACGACCAGGCCACCACCATGCTGCGCGCCACGGACCAGAACGGCGCGCCCACGTCCATGCTGCCGCCGGTCAACCCGGACGACGGCGGCTACGGCTACGACGACCGCCCGGACCGCCGCCGCCAGAAGAAGAACAACATCTCGACGATCCTGCTGATCGTCGCGGGCATCCTGGTGCTCATCGGCGCGATTCTGATCGGCCGGTCGGTGTTCAGCGAAACCAACAGCAGCAGCGACACGGTCGATGTGCCGAGCATGGTCGGCTCGACCGTTAGCGAAGCACAGAAACTCGCGGAAAACTCCGGCGTCATTCTCAAGGTCGGCTCGCGCGAACCCTGCGAGGACCAGCCCAAGGGCAAGATCTGCAGCCAGAACCCGACCGCCGACGGCAAGATGGCGGAGAGAGAGACCGTCACGGTCGTCGTCTCCACCGGTGCGCCGAAGGTCGAGGTCCCGGACGTCGTGGAGAAGACCGAGGAGACTGCCCGAAAAGAGCTCGAGGACAAGGGCTTCACGGTGAACGTCACCGCGGTCGAGTCCGAAAAGACCGCGGGTAGGGTCATCAAACAGGACCCTGAGGGCAACACGAAGGCCGAGAAGAACTCCGAGGTCACGATCACGGTCGCCAAGCAGGCCACCCAGAAGGTGCCGCCCGTGGTCGACCGGGACTACGACGCTGCGGTGGCTCAGCTCAACGGCCTAGGCTTCACCAACATCTCCAGGACCGACGTCGATTCGGACAAGCCCGCGAACCAGGTGATCAGCCAGACTCCGCCCGGCAACTCGATGCAGCCGCCGACGACCCAGATCGTGCTGACGGTCTCGAAGGGCCCGCAGCAGCAGCCGCAGGTCGCGGTTCCCGAAGTCAGGGCCAAAAAGGTTTCCGAGGCCAAGCAGATGCTCGCCCAGGCCGGCTTCACGAATATCCAGTTCGCGAACGGCAGCTCCCAGGACGACAACGCCATCGTCGCCGGCATCGACCCTCAGCCGGGTACCCAGGTGGACCCGGCGAACACTCCCATCACACTCACGACGGTGGGTGGCAACGGAAACGGAAACGGAAACGACAAATTCTTCGGCGGCCCGTCCGGCTCACGGGACTGACCCCGAACCGCACCACCCATCGGGCCTCGGTCACCACAACGGTGACCGAGGCCCTTTGCTGTGTCCGCCGCACCACCCGGTATACGGCACATTCAGCCCTAAACTGATCGTGTCTTCATACGCACTGATTCGTTGGACCGGTGCGGTGGCGTGGGGTCCAGGCCCCACTCCCTGACCCAGATCACAACCCCAGACAGGCCCCAGTGCCGCGACCAGCACGGTTTGCCGCGGAGTTCGGCGTGACAGCCTGCCACGCTAACGCAGCTCTGCCGGCTTCGTACGGTCCTTGTCCACTTTCTCCGTACGCACCAGCTCGCCCCACACGATGTAGCGGTACTTCGACGTGTAGACCGGTGTGCAGGTCGTCAACGTGATGTAGCGGCCGGGCTCCTTCGCTCCCGATCCCTTCGGTACCGCCTGCAGCACATCGACGTTGTACTTCGACGTCTGGGGAAGCTCCTTGAAGACCTTGTAGACGTACCAGGTGTCCCTGGTCTCGAAGACGACCGCGTCCCCCGTCTTCACCTTGTCGATGTTGTGGAACTTGGCACCGTGCCCGTCTCGGTGTGCCGCCAGGGTGAAGTTGCCCTTCTGGTCCGAGGGGAGAGCCGACTTCACCGGGTCCGTGTAATAGCCCGCGATGCCGTCGTTGAGGTTCTCGGTGTCGGTGCCTTTCTTGACCAGCACCTCGCCGTTCTTCATCGCCGGAACGTGCAAGAAGCCGATGCCGTCCTTGGTGTCCAGCGCGCCCGGTCCGCTCGCCCAGCGGTGGCGGACAGTGTGGCCCTGTTCGGTGGCTTCGCGATCGGCGAGCACATTTGTCCACCAGAGGGAGTAGACGACGAAGAGACCCAGCACCACGCCTGCGGTGATCAGCAGTTCGCCGAAAACACTGACCGCGGTCGCGACGGGATGGCGGCCGCTGCGCCGCGGCGGGGGCGCAAACTCACCGATTCGCTCTTCGTACTCGGCCCTCGCTGTCACCGCACCCCTCCCTGTCGTGATGATGTTTCAGCCGACGAGCGCGTCGGGCTTCCCCTTGCTGCGTGGGCGTTCGTCGACCATCTTGCCCCAGACGATCAAGCGGTACGTACTTGTGAATTCCGGCGTACAGGTCGTCAGCGTGATGTACCGCCCCGGCTCGGTGAACCCCGAACCGGGCGGCACCGGGCCGATCACCGAGACATTGGACGGCGATGTCTGCGGAAGGGTTTTCGTCGCCTCGTACGTGTAGTACGCACTCTGCGTCTCGACCACGATCAGGTCACCGGGGTGGAGCTGGTTGATATAGCGGAACGGCTCGCCGTGCGTGTTGCGGTGGCCCGCCAGCGCGAAGTTGCCCTGCTTGGCCGACGGCATCGCGGTGCGGAGCGCGCCCTCGCCGTAGTGGCCGACCATGCCTCGGTCGAGGACCTTCTCCTTGCTGATGCCCTCGGCGATCGGAGCGACCACGTCCAGTTTGGGGATGTGGATGATGGCGAATCCCTGCCCCGCTTCGAACACACCCGGATCGCGGTCGCCCTTCGCCCAGTCGTCCTGGATCTTGTGCGTCTCCTTGCCGGTGTACTGGACGGCGCGCACATTCGTCCACCACAGCTGGTACGTGACGAAGAGCAGCATGGTCACGCCGAGGGTGATGAACAGTTCCCCGACGACCCTGCTGGCAACAACAGCCGGGCTGTCCTTGGCAGCGCGCGCCGCACGCCGTGCCTCGACGCGTGACATCGGCCTCGCGGTCGGCGCCGCGGCTGACGCCGTTGTCTCCGGCCGCGGTTCGGTGCGTCGGCGGCCACGCCCCTTGGCAGCGCGTCGGCGCTCGGCGCGGCCTCCGGTGCGTGGTTCCGTATCGGCCCGGTCGGGCCCCGTGCCCGGTTCTGCGAAGCTCTCCGTATCGCTCGCCGACCCCGTACCCGACTCCAGCTCCGGCTCGGAATTCGGCTGCCGGGTCGTCACCACCCGGTCGACCAGAGGCCGGAGGTTCGCCGTCCGAAGACCGACCGTCTCGTCATCGAGCGGGAAGGAATGGGTGACGGGTTGCGCCCAGTGCGTCGGCGCGGGCGTCGGCGCGGGCGTCGGCGCGGGCGTCTGATGCCTATACCAGTCCCGTTCGAATCCCTCGGGGTCGTACCACTCCCGCAGAGTCTCCTCGGGCTTCTGCTCCCCTTGTGGCGGCTGCGCCTGCGGGGGCTGATCCGGCGCCCTGTGCAGCCCCCGTCCTCGCGCCTGCCTCTGTTCCTGCCCCGCCGCCGGCTCCTCCGACGGGATGTTGCCCGCCCGGAACCACGGCGAGGCATGCTGCCCCGGCAGCGGATCGTTCAGCGGATCCGCCAGTTGATCGACCGCCGCCTCGAACGCGCCCGCGGTCTCGTACGCTCCTTGCTCGTACGGGCCGTCCTGTCCGGCGTCGTATTCGGGGCGGAGTGCGGTCACGCGACGGCCTTGCCCACCACCGGTGCGAGCCCCGCCGACCTCGCGACGGCTCCTGTGTCGCCACACTGTGCCAGCCAGTTGGCCAGCATCAGATGGCCGTGCTCGGTCAGCACCGACTCCGGGTGGAACTGCACGCCCTCCACTGCCAGTTCGCGGTGGCGCAGCCCCATGATGATGCCGTCGGCGGTGCGCGCGGTCACTTCCAGTTCCGGTGGAACTGTGTCGGGTTCGGCGGCGAGCGAGTGGTAGCGGGTCGCGGTGAAGGGGGACGGCAGACCGGTGAAGACCCCGGTGCCCTTGTGGGTCACCAGCGAGGTCTTGCCGTGCAGCAGCTCGGGGGCGCGGTCCACCACACCGCCGTACGCCACCGCCATCGACTGCATCCCGAGGCAGACCCCGAAGACCGGAACGCCCGTGGCCGCGCAGTGACGCACCATCTCGACGCAGACGCCTGCCTGCTCCGGGGTGCCGGGGCCGGGTGACAGCAGCACGCCGTCGAAGCCGTCCTGGGCGTGTGCCGTGGTCACCTCGTCGTTGCGCAGCACTTCACACTCGGCGCCGAGCTGGTAGAGGTACTGGACGAGGTTGAAAACAAAGCTGTCGTAGTTGTCCACGACAAGGATGCGGGCACTCACTGGCCGGCCCCCGATCCGGTCGAGCCGTCGACCGTCGCCTCGCCGAACGGAAGCAGAGGCTCCGCCCATGGGAAGACGTACTGGAAGAGCGCATAGACGACAGCCAGCACCAGCACCAGCGAGATGAGCGAACGCACCCATGTGTTGCCCGGCAGATGCCGCCAGATCCAGCCGTACATGCTGTCCCCTCCATTCGGTACGGGACCAGACTAAAGGGCCGGGGCAGGAGCGTGGGTCAGCTGTGGAAAGCTGCCGGTTTGCCATCGGTCACAGGCTGGGTCGCATCGAGGTGCGCCCAGGCGATCAGGCGGTGGCTGCTGCCCCATTCAGGGTCGCAGGTGGTCAGCGTCAGATAACGGCCGGGCCCGTCGAAGCCGGACTTGCGGGGGACGGGGTCGATGACCCCGATGTCGCTCGGCAGCGTCCGGTAAGGCTTCTTGTCGATGCGGTACGTGAACCACGTCTCCCCGTCCGTCAGCACCACCGCGTCTCCCGGGCGCAGTTTCGGGAAGTCCTTGAACGGGTCCCCGTATGTGCGACGGTGTCCGGCCACCGCGAAATTGCCCTTCGCGCCGAGGCGGGCGGTCCCGGTGTAGTGGCCGAGCCCCTTCTGCAGGGTCCTGACTTCGGTGTTCTCCAGGACGGGCCACTCCCAGCGCTTGCCGAAGCGGGGTATGTACAGCATCGCGAACGGCTTGCCGTCCCGGTACGCCACGGGCGCGGTGGGCGCCGACGGCGTCGGGGATGTGTGCGGCGCGGGTGCGGACACCGTTCCCTGCGCCCACTGGTCGCGCAGGGAATCGATCTGTCCCTCGGTCGCGCCGGCGGCCTTCACTCCGGTCCAGAACAGCACATACACCACAAAGAGCATGATCAGGGCACCGGCAGTGATGCAGAGTTCACTGAACGTCCTCACGATCAGTCGCACCGACACCCCGTCGGCCTCCCCACAGCTGCTCGCTACTTCACCGGCTCCGCATAGTGGAGATCCACTGTGCCCGAGTAGCCGGGAAGAGTCACCGCCTCGTGCTCGTCGACTTTCCAGCCGAGCCCGTACGCCTTCACATACAGCAGGTAGTTGCTGATCGCCGGGGAGTTGTCGAGTGCCTGCTTGAGCCTGGCCGGGTCACCCACAGCGGTGATCTTGTACGGCGGGGAGTAGACCCGGCCCTGGAGGATCAGGGTGTTGCCGACGCAGCGCACCGCGCTGGTGGAGATCAGCCGCTGGTCCATGACCTGGATGCCCTGGGCGCCCCCCTGCCAGAGGGCGTTGACGACTGCCTGCAGGTCCTGCTGGTGAATGACCAGGTCATTGGGTTGCGGATCGGGGTAGCCGGGGCTGGCGGTGGCGTTGGGCGGGGCGTCGTCGAGCGTGACGGCCACGGACCGGCCCGAGAGCTTTGTCGTGCCCGCGGCCCGCTCCAACTCCTTGAGCCGGGCGTCCTCCGCCTGGGTACTGCCGTCGTCACGCCGGGCGAGGGTGTCGATGTCCTCGCGCACGGATGCGTTGGCCTCGTCCAGCTGTGCGTTCTTGCCGCTGCGCTGCTGGATGAGGTCGGAGAGCTTGAGCAACGAGGAGTCGGTGCGGATATTGGTGCCCTTGGCCGTGTTGGCGCTGGTGACGAAGATCAGTCCGGCGAGGGCGAAGACGGCAGCGGTGAACACCCGGCCCGGGTGGCGGAAGATGCGCTGGACCGGCCCTTGGGGGAAGTCGGCAGAATTGCTCAACGTACCCTTATCTCCTTCGGCGCCACGGAAGCACTACGCTAACGGAGACCCGGGGGAGGCAGGATTCCCCCTCGCGCCCTGCCCCGGCGCCAGCCACAGTTCCCTGCGCGGTCACGCAGCGCATCGACAGGAGAGTTGCTCGTGCCGAAGTCACGTATCCGCAAGAAGGCCGACTTCACGCCCCCTCCGACGAAGCAGGCAGCCAACGTAAAGCTGACCAGCCACAGCTGGGTGGCGCCGGTGATGCTGTCGCTCTTCCTGATCGGTCTGGCCTGGATCGTCGTTTTCTATGTGACCGACGGTTATCTGCCGATCACGTCACTGGGGAACTGGAACATCGTCGTCGGCTTCGGCTTCATCGCCGGCGGCTTCGGTGTCTCCACGCAGTGGAGGTAGCACCGCCGGGCACGTGATCCCACAGCAGAGCCCGGCCCTGCAACCCTTGCCCCGAGTTACCCACAGAGTTATCCACAGGCAGGGGAAAAGGTCAGACGATCTGTGGATAACTCCCTGGCTGTTGACGCCGATGTGACTGCAGCCTCCCTCATCGAGGGCTGGCACGCCCCTTGTCTCTGCTGGAAAAACCCAGTTCAGCGACAAGGGGCACAGCTGTTCCCACAGAATGCACAAGATCCCGCACGCGCTGTGGACAACTGACTGAGGGAGCACCCAGGGAGCGCCCAGGGAGCAGTCGTCCCGCTCAGGTCAGCGCGGCTGTTCTGGCGATGACGATGCCGACCACAGCCACCAGGACCAGGGCGCAGGTGCCGTACTGCACCAACGCGCGCCGCTCACGAGGTGCGTGCACCATGGCGATCGCGATCAGCGTGCCCGCGATCAGACCACCGACATGTGCCTGCCAGGCAATTCCGCCCCAGGGGTTGAAGGTGATGACCAGGTTCACCGCAAGGAGCACCAGGACCGGGCGCATGTCGTAGTTGAGCCGTCGCATGAGTACGGCGGTGGCACCCAGCAGGCCGAAGATCGCTCCGGAGGCTCCGAGCGAGCCCTGTACAGGCGCGGAGAGCCAGTAGGTGAGGGCACCGCCCGCCAGGCCGGAGAGCATGTAGAGCGTGAGATAGCGGGCACGGCCGAGCGCCGCCTCCAGCGGCCCGCCGAGCCACCACAGACCCAGCATGTTGAACACGATGTGCCACATCTCCTGATGCAGGAACATCGACGTCACCAGCCGGTACCACTGGCCCTCGGCGACGCCTTCCAGCGGACCGCCGAGCTCGGTCGTGGCGCGGCCGAGCAGCATCAGCTCGTCGATCAGCGCGCCGTTCACCTGCACAGCGATGTACACGGCGACATTGATACCGAGAAGGATCTTGGTGATGAGCCGGGGATCGGCCGTGATGCTGCCGCCCGCGAGGGTGCGCGGCCGACTGGCGGCCGGGCCGTGTCCCGTACCGGATCCCTGGCGGACACAGTCCGGGCACTGGAAGCCGACCGCGGCGTTGACCATGCACTCGGGGCAGATCGGTCGGTCGCAGCGGGTGCAACGGATGTGCGTCCCACGACCGGGGTGGCGGTAGCAGCTGAGCGAGCCGTCCGTGGTGGCGGACCGATCCTGGTCTTGCGGCGGCTGCTGGTCCATCGGTCCCATCGCTTCCCGGTCCCCTCGGTGCTCGTCGTGGCGGCAGCACGCACAACGCAGCCCTGCTCGTCCGCTATCTAACGTACGGACGAGCAGGGCGGTTGGTTCCCCGAAAGGACAATCAGAGTGTGATCACTTATTTACCACTAGTGATCATCGGTTCTCGATGACGACCGACTCGATCACGACGTCCTGAAGCGGACGGTCGGTGCGGGCGTTGGTCTTGGTGGCCGCGATGGCGTCCACGACCTTCTTGCTGGCGGGGTCGACGACCTCACCGAAGATGGTGTGCTTGCCGGTCAGCCAGGCTGTCGGCGAAACGGTCACGAAGAACTGCGAGCCGTTGGTGCCCGGGCCGGCGTTGGCCATGGCCAGCAGGTACGGCTTGTTGAAGCTGAGGTCGGGGTGGAACTCGTCACCGAACTCGTACCCCGGGCCACCGGTGCCGTTGCCCAGCGGGTCGCCGCCCTGGATCATGAAGCCACTGATGACACGGTGGAAGACGGTGCCGTCGTACAGCCTGTCCGTGGACTTCTTGCCGGTCTCGGGATGCGTCCACTCGCGCTCACCCTTGGCGAGCTCGACGAAGTTCTTGACCGTCTTTGGCGCGTGGTTCGGCAGGAGCCGGATCTCGATGTCGCCCTGATTGGTCTTCAAGGTGGCGTAAAGCTGCTCAGCCACGATCTGCCTTCCGTAAGTCTTCAGTGTCGTTCAGTAACGTCAAGTCTTCAGTGACGTTCACCGATCCTCGCACGGACCGTCCGCTCCGTCGCCCGGCCGCCACCGCCGACGCACTGCACTCACCCTTCTCGCCTGATTCCGCGCCCGTGCGCCGAGGCCGCTTTCGCCCACTCACCAGCGACTTCCCCCAAACTCTCACGCCCGCCCACGGGAACAAATGCAGCCAAGTGCGTGACGAACCGGCGTGGGCTGAACCGAACCGTGGCATTGTCGTCGAAAAGATACCTTTTCACCGTATTGCCGGAAGACATCACCAATGAACTGAATAACCCGGATGCCCGCCCCGCATGCCATACAGGCCCACGGCAGGCATGATCTCGAAATGGGTGGAAAGGCGGAGTATCTACCCGCCACCAAGGAGGAGGATCCCGTGACCCGCATCGACAGCGTGCGCGCCGCAACCGACTCGGCGAAGGACACCATGCAGCACGCCGCGGAAGTGGTGGCGCCCTACGCCGGCACGGCCAAGGACCAGGCCGCACATCTTGCGTACGAGACCCGCACGCGGCTCGCGCCGAAGGTGTCGAAGGCAGCCCAGCAGGCCCGCGTCCAATACGACGCGCATCTCGCACCACGTATCGAACTGGCCCGTTCTCATGTACCCCCCAAGGTCGACGAGGCCGCCCAGCGCGCCGCGCTCCGCACCCGCCGGGCCGCCCGTACCGCCGCGGACTACACCGTGCCGCGCGTCGAGCACGCGAGGGCCATCGCCCAGCCCATGGCCGAGGAGGCCTCGGCCCGCAGCGCCGCCGCGCTGGCCGCGCTGCGCAGTCAGGTCACGGCGAAGGAGATCAAGCAGCTGGCCAGAAAGCACGAGCGGCGGGCGAAGGCCGGGCGGCTGTTCAAGAGGTTCGTCGTGGTCGGCGTCGTGGCGGGCGCTGCCTACGCCGCCTGGAGGTGGTGGGACAAGCAGGCCAACCCGGACTGGCTGGTCGAACCGCCCGCTCCCACGGAGGTCTCCGACCGCGCGCCCCTGTCCTCGGTCGACGGCAGTGGTCCGAGCTCCCTCGACCCGGAGTCCCAGACGGAGACCAAGCGGACGGACGGCCCGGAAGGCGTGGACGGCACCGATCTCGACGACCGCCGCTGAACAGCCCACACGACGAACGGGCGCTGGAGGACCTGAGGTCTTCCAGCGCCCGTTCTGTCATCAGTGGAGCCTAGGAGATTCGAACTCCTGACATCTGCCTTGCAAAGGCAGCGCTCTACCAACTGAGCTAAGGCCCCGAAAAAGCGGACAGCACCGGACGCTTCAGCGTCTCGGCAACCGCCGCAGACCAGAGTACCGGGTACCCCCCGGAATCTCGCAATAAAGATGGGGACTCCCGGTCGGCAACCGCTCTCCGTAAGATGCTCGACGAGGTTCGCAGCAGCGAAGCCGCAGCGAAGGGGAGACGCCATGGATGCAGCTCAGCAAGAGGCAACAGCAAGAGCCAGGGAGCTTCAGCGCAGTTGGTACGGAGAACCTCTCGGGGCGCTCTTCCGCCGGCTGATCGATGATCTCGGCCTGAACCAGGCCCGGCTCGCTGCGGTCCTCGGGCTGTCCGCCCCCATGCTCTCCCAGCTGATGAGCGGCCAGCGGGCGAAGATCGGCAATCCTGCGGTCGTCCAGCGTGTCCAGGCTCTGCAGGAACTCGCCGGTCAAGTCGCCGACGGCAGCGTCAGCGCGGGAGAGGCCACCGACCGCATGGAAGAGATCAAGAAGTCCCAGGGCGGCTCCGTCCTCACCGGCACCAGCCAGACCGCCAACACCGGCGGCGCCCCGACCGTCCGGCGTGTGGTGCGTGAGATCCAGTCGCTGCTGCGGTCGGTCGCGGCCGCCGGCGACATCATCGATGCCGCCGACTCCCTCGCCCCGACCCACCCGGAACTGGCAGAGTTCCTCAAGGTGTACGGCGCAGGGCGCACTGCGGACGCGGTGGCGCACTACGAGGGAAACCAGAGCTAGTGCCGCGACCGGCAAGGTTTGCCCGTCAAGGAGCGGCGGCTGGTGCGTGTGATCGCAAGGCGGCCAGAAGCCCTTGTAGCGGAGCTACATGGGCTTGTGGCCAACGCCGCGAGCGCGCGTACCGGCCGCCGCTCCTTGACGGGCAAACCTTTGCCGGTCGCGGCACTAGGGCCTGTCCCTCCCATGCCGCTACCCGAGAACCGGGCACGAGCCGAAGAAGGAACTGGGAGCGGGCGCAGCGCAATGGGTGAGGTCTTCGCCGGTCGGTACGAACTGATCGATCCGATCGGACGTGGTGGGGTCGGCGCCGTCTGGCGTACCTGGGACCACCGGCGCCGCCGCTATGTGGCGGCCAAGGTCCTCCAGCAGAGCGACGCACATACGTTGCTGCGCTTCGTCCGCGAGCAGGCGCTACGGATCGAGCATCCGCATGTGCTCGCCCCGGCCAGCTGGGCCGCGGATGACGACAAGGTCCTATTCACCATGGATCTGGTGAGCGGCGGTTCGCTGGCGCATGTCATCGGCGACTATGGACCGCTGCCCCCTCGTTTCGTCTGCACGCTGCTCGATCAGCTGCTGTCCGGACTGTCGACGGTGCATGCGGAAGGCGTGGTGCACCGGGACATCAAACCCGCCAACATCCTGATGGAGGCCACCGGCACCGGACGGCCGCATCTGCGGCTGTCCGACTTCGGTATCTCCATGCGCAAGGGCGAGCCGCGGCTCACCGAGACCAACTACGTGGTGGGAACGCCCGGTTACTTCGCGCCCGAGCAGATGATGGGCGCGGAACCCGATTTCCCCGCGGACCTCTTCGCAGTCGGACTGGTCGCGCTGTATCTGCTGCACGGGAAGAAGCCGGACGCGCAGGCCCTCATCGAGTACTTCGCCTCGCACGGCACTCCCGGCGCCCCGGAGGGGATTCCTGAGCCGCTGTGGCAGGTCCTTGCGGGGCTGCTGCAACCGGATCCCCAGGCCCGTTTCCGTACGGCCACGGGCGCGCGCAAGGCGCTGACGGCCGCGGTCGACATGCTGCCCGAGCCCGGCGCCGACGACGAGCCGGTGGAGGTCTTCGACCAACTCGGGCCACTGCCCGCCGGCTTCGGCCCCGCCGGACCGATCAAGGCCCCCCGGGCGGTCGCACAGGACGCGCGGCCCGCACAGACGGACCAGGCAGCCCAGCAGCCCGTACAGCGGCCCTACACCCAGCCGCCGGTCCCGATGTCGGAAACGGGCAGCTTCCGCCTCCCGCCACCTCCGCAGCAGCCCACACCGGCGGAGCCGGCCACGCCCCCCACACCGATCCCGGCGCACACGGCCGCCCCCTTCCCCACGCGCGTGCCGGATCCTTCGCAGGCACCCACGGCCGCGGCGCAGCACGAACCGGCTCTCACCCGTGCGTACACCGCCGGGCAGCCGCAGGTCCCCACTCCCGGAGCAGGGGTTTCCCCGCACCTCTCGGCCGATTTTCCCGCGCACGCACCGCAGAAGCGTCCGGGACCGCCCCCGACGGTAGCGGTCCCGGTCCTGCTGGTGGCACTGATCTGTTTCGCCGTGGGCATCTGGGCGCTGACCCAGAGCTAAGCACGGCCGACCGGAGCCCCAGTCGTACGCGGCAGCGGCTCCGGCCCCGGCTACCAGGCCTGCGGAGGTCCTCCGTGCGGCGGCTGCCCGCCCCCGGCCTGGCCTCCCGCAACCGGACCGTTCGAACCGATCGGGGCCACCGGGGCGGTCACCGCGCGGCGCCGTGCCAGCAGCGTCCACACACCCAGCCCGAGCACCAGCACCGCGCCCACGCCGATCCCGGCCACGCCGACCGTCCTCATGGTGTCGCTCCTGGCCGCCTCGGGGCCGCTCTGGCCGCTCCTCGCCATGTCCCTGTCGTGCTGTGTGACCGAGAAGTTCCCGGCATCCCCCGCGTACGGCGACTTCCCCGCCGTCCCCTCGACCTTGATCCTGAGGGTCAGCGGTATCGCCTTGTCGCCGTACGACTTCGCGACCTCGGGGCTGAGGGACACCGACAGGTAGTACCAGCCGGCAAACCGCATGGCACTGACACTGCTGGTGGACTCGTAGCGGTTCTCGTACGCCACCGGAGGCAGCGGGTCCAGCGACACGGACGCGGGCTTGCCGGAGTACGACAGCGGCGACGCGTCATCGACATGGCCGTGCGCCGGATTGTCCAGAGACATCGCGAGCGCGTTGCCGATGTATTCGTCCGAGGCGTTGTTGTTGCTCAGGTCGGCGGTGGCGAAGATCTGCTGGCCCCAGTCCACCGGTACCTGGTAGAAGCGGGTCTGCCCGGGTGCGATGTTGTCGTGCCACTCGCCGGTTTCCAGGCTGGTCGCGTCGAAGTAGCTGGTACCGCCCGACCGCTTCTGCGGGGCTGCGGTGGGCGGCACGGGCGACGCCGACGGCCAGTTCTCCGGCGCCTGGGTCGGCATCGAACTGCCCGACTTCAGCTGCGGCTCCGACGCGTACCGCAGTTCCAGGTCCCACTCGTCGGGTGCCGAGGTGGCCTTGCTCTCCCGCTCGATCAGGACGTTGTACGTTCCGGCTTCCTGACAGGTGCTGCTGTCCTTCTCCATGATCCGGTAGGCGTACGCCGCGATCGGACGCGGAAATTCCGCCGACTCGAACCGCGCATCCTCCGAACTGCACTGCCTGTCCGCACTGTCCCTGATGCTGACCGTGATGCCGTCCCCGTAGGCGACCTGGCCGCCGCCCTTGGGCACGGCCACCGCCGAGACGTAGGCGTTCGTCTTCTCGTCGAGGTCCAGACGGTAGTAGAGCTTCTCGCCTCGCTTGATCGAGCTCTTGTGGACCGATCCGGGCGTGAGCGCAGACGCCTCGGTGCTGGTCTCCGTCCCGCTGACCTTCTTCGCCTCAGGATCGAAGGTGTACGCAGCGGGCTCCTCGGCCGCGTAAGCCTGCCCCGGCAGCGCCACCACCGCGCACATCGCCGCGACCGTGGCCAGCGCCACCCGGCCCCCGTTGCGCTGCCTCATCACGCGCTTCCCCTCGTCGTCTCCGTGGCCCGCCTGCGACTCCCCCGTACGAAGACGAGCCCCGCGATCAACACCACCACGGCGCCCGCCCCGGCAGCGGCCGCAATGCCGGTCCATCCTGCCCCGCCCGTACCACTGCTGTCTTCGGCACCGCGCGAATTGCCCTTCTTGTCTGCCCTCTTGGCTACGGCAGAAGCACGGTGGTGCCCGGGGCCGGCCGGCTTTTGCCGAGCTGCTCGGCGACCTCGCAGGCTGCGGCGCACGGGTGAAGGCACGGGACCACCACCGTCGTACCGCAGCTGCGGGGGGCACAGGTGTCACGGTCCCGCAACAGCACGAAGCCCCGGCCGCTCAGCGACCGGGGCCCGTAATCAGGCTGTTCTGTCTCACACACCCGAACCTGAAGGCACGGAGTCAGTCGCCTCCGTCCACAGATCCTGCTCGGCGCGATCCGCCTGGATCTGGCGGTACACGAGGAGCCCGCCGATGGCGGCCAGTGCGACCAGGAGAAGCTTCTTCACCGCGCGACCTCGTCTTTCCTTGACGTAGGGGACTTCTGCCGCCCGACTATACACACCGGCCGATATCGATCGGTGACCTACCTGCGGCCCAACTGCTGCCAGGGAGGAGAGAGCGATCACCAAAGAGCGCTCCGAGGGTCGTCCCGGCCAAAGGACCCGGCCGGGACGATCGCCCCCGCACAAGCCCGTCAAGGCCGGTTGAACCATACGAGTGGTGTTCATCTGAAGATCGGCGGATCGGTGGCGTCGGTCCACGAAATCGCGAGCCACATCCACATCATCGGGAAGGTAAGCAAACCGGACTACCCGAAAGCGAGGGGTCATGAGCACCTTCAAGGCCAAGAACATCTGGACCGCCTTCGTCACCGCCTTCTTCGCACTCCTCGCCGCACTGGGGCTCATGAACACCCCGGCGGCGGCCACGGAGTCGAGCACCACGGAGCCGACCACCACGAACCATGTGCACACGGGTGCGACCGCGGCAACCGCGACCACCCCGTCGGTGCGATGGACCCTTCCGCGTGACAGGGCGCTGCCACCCACGATGAAGCAGCGCATCCGCGCCGAGGCTCACGGCTCCTCACCCGCCACCCGGCATCTGTCCGCAGACACGACGGACGCCATGGCGGCCAGGAACACCGCCCGCGCCGCCTACGGGGCCCCGGCAGGGGACACATCCCTCCTCCCACCATGAGAGCCGCGTAACTGACGCACAGAGCCCCCGGGGCCGGTTCACGCCGACCGGGGGCTTCTTCATGCGCTCAAGCCCGGCCACGCACGCACATCCGGGAACACGCCGCACCGGCCACACGCAGAAGGTCCGGTACCTCCGAAGAGATACCGGACCTTCAACTGTCACTGTGGGGCTAACAGGATTTGAACCTGTGGCCTCATCCTTATCAGGGATGCGCTCTAACCAACTGAGCTATAGCCCCGCCGCGCTGTGCGCTGACTTCTGAAGATTAGCGCACGTCGGGGCCAGTCCCAAAATCGATACCCGGTGCCCTACTCGTCCTCGGCCAGTGTGAGCTCGATACCGCCCACAAAGCCCGCCGACAAGTTGTAGATGAAGGAGCCCAGCGTCGCCAGCGCGGTCGCCAGAACCACATCGATCACAGCGATGACCGAGGTGAAGATGAGGACCCGCGGCAGCGACAGGAACGACTGGAGATCGAAGCCGTTGTTCTCGTTCGAGCCGGTGGCCTCGCTGATCGTGCTGCCCACGGTGGAGAAGACGCCCATCGCATCCATGACCATCCACAGCACCGCGGCCGCCACCACCGTGCAGATGCCGAGCGCGATGGAGAGCAGGAAGCTGACCTTCATCACCGACCACGGGTCGGCCTTGGCCACCCGCAGGCGCGCCTTGCGGGTACGCGGAGTGGTCCGCGCCCCTGTCCGCGGCCGCCGGGCCGCCTGCGCGGCGTCGGCGCCCTGCGTACCCTGCGGCCGGCCGCCCTGCCCCTCGCCCGCGGGCGAGGGGTATGCCTGCGGCGGATGGTACGGCCCGCTCGCCTTCTCCGATGCGGGCTCGCGCTCACCCGGCAACGGCCCGGTCGCGGAACCTTCGTACTGGGGCCGAGGCCCCCGGGTGTCCGTCACAGTGCCCCCTTGGGAGTCCGTGGCAGGGCCACGGGCACCGTTCGCTCCAGCTCCGGAAGCGGCCGAACCGGCGCCCGTGGCTCCACTCACGCTCTTTACTCCTCGTGCTCATCCCCAGCCGAAGGCGGCGTGCCTTCGACATTGCCCTCAACCGTGCTCTCGACAGCTTCTGCCGTCGCGGCCTCGGCGTCCTCGGACCCCTCGACCTCTTCGGCCTCGCGGCCGGCTTCGGCGTTACGAGCGATACCGACGACGGCATCGCGCTTGCCCAGATTGATCAGTTGGACGCCCATGGTGTCACGGCCCGTCTCCCTGACTTCACTGACCCGTGTACGAATCACACCACCGCCGAGCGTGATGGCAAGGATCTCGTCCGTCTCCTCGACCACCAGCGCACCGACCAGCGAGCCTCTGTCCTCCACGATCTTGGCAGCCTTGATGCCCAGGCCGCCACGACCCTGAACTCGGTACTCGTCGACCGGAGTTCGCTTCGCGTACCCCCCATCGGTGGCAGTGAACACGAACGTACCTGGCCGGACAACATTCATCGAGAGCAGTTCGTCGCCTTCGCGGAAACTCATGCCCTTGACGCCCGAAGTGGCACGGCCCATCGGGCGCAGCGCCTCGTCCGTCGCAGTGAACCGGATCGACTGGGCCTTCTTGCTGATGAGCAGCAGATCGTCCTCCGCCGACACCAGCTCCGCACCGATCAGCTCATCGGCCGTGCCTTCGGCACCATCGGCCAACTCCCGGAGGTTGATGGCGATGACACCACCGGAACGCGGCGAATCGTAGTCCTTCAGCGCGGTCTTCTTCACGAGACCGCCCTTCGTGGCCAGGATCAGATAAGGCGCGGCCTCGTAGTCACGGATCGCCAGGATCTGGGCGATCTGCTCGTCCGGCTGGAAGGCCAGCAGGTTGGCGACATGCTGACCACGGGCGTCGCGGCCGGCGTCCGGAAGCTCGTACGCCTTCGCCCTGTACACCCGGCCCTTGTTGGTGAAGAACAGCAGCCAGTGGTGCGTCGTCGACACGAAGAAGTGGTCGACGATGTCGTCTTCCTTGAGCTTCGTACCGCGCACGCCCTTGCCGCCGCGCTTCTGCGAGCGGTAGTCGTCCGTCTTCGTACGCTTCACATAGCCGCCACGCGTGATCGTGACGACGATGTCCTCCTCGGCGATCAGGTCCTCGATGGACATGTCGCCCTCGAAGGGCACCAGCTTGGAACGCCGGTCGTCGCCGAACTTCTCGACGAGCGCGCCGAGTTCCTCACTGACGATCTGACGCTGTCGCTCCGGCGACACCAGGATCGCGTTGTACTCGTTGATCTTCGCCTGGAGCTCGTCGTGCTCGGCGGTGATCTTCTGGCGCTCCAGCGCGGCCAGCCGGCGCAGCTGCATCTCCAGGATCGCGTTCGCCTGGAGCTCGTCGATCTCCAGCAGGCCCATCAGGCCCTCACGCGCCACCTCGACCGTCTGGCTGCGCCGGATGAGGGCGATGACCTCGTCGATCGCGTCCAGCGCCTTGAGCAGACCACGCAGGATGTGCGCCCGCTCCTCGGCCTTGCGCAGACGGAACCTCGTACGCCGGACAATGACCTCGATCTGGTGCGTCACCCAGTGGCGGATGAACGCGTCGATCGAGAGGGTGCGCGGCACACCGTCGACCAGCGCCAGCATGTTGGCGCCGAAGTTGGTCTGCAGATCGGTGTGCTTGTACAGGTTGTTCAGAACGACCTTGGCGACCGCGTCCCGCTTCAGTACGACGACCAGACGCTGCCCCGTACGCGACGAGGTCTCGTCACGGACGTCCGCGATCCCGCCGACCTTGCCGTCCTTGACCAGGTCGGCGATCTTCTGCGCCAGGTTGTCGGGGTTGGTCTGGTACGGAAGCTCCGTGACGACCAGGCACTGCCGGTTCTGGACCTCCTCGACCGCGACGACCGCACGCATCGTGATCGAGCCACGGCCGGTGCGGTACGCCTCCTCGATGCCCTTGCGGCCCACGACAAGCGCACCCGTCGGGAAGTCCGGGCCCTTGATCCGCTCGATCAGAGCGTCCAGCAGCTCCTCCTGCGAGGCCTCCGGGTGCTCCAGGTACCACTGCGCACCGGCCGCGACCTCACGCAGGTTGTGCGGCGGAATGTTGGTCGCCATACCGACCGCGATACCCGCGGAGCCGTTGACCAGCAGATTCGGGAAGCGCGCCGGCAGAACCGTCGGCTCCTGGTTGCGGCCGTCGTAGTTGTCCTGGAAGTCGACGGTCTCCTCGTCGATGTCCCGGACCATCTCCATGGACAGCGGCATCATCTTGCACTCGGTGTACCGCATGGCGGCGGCCGGGTCGTTGCCCGGAGAACCGAAATTGCCGTTGGAGTCCACCAGCGGCATGCGCATCGACCACGGCTGTGCCAGTCGCACCAGTGCGTCGTAGATCGACGAGTCACCGTGCGGGTGGTACGTACCCATGACGTCACCGACGACACGGGCACACTTGTAGAAGCCCTTCTCGGGCCGGTAACCGCCGTCGTACATCGCGTACAGCACCCGGCGGTGGACGGGCTTGAGACCGTCCCGCACGTCAGGCAGCGCACGCGAGACGATCACGGACATCGCGTAGTCGAGGTAGGAGCGCTGCATCTCCGTCTCGAGCCCCACGGGCTCGACACGCATGCCCACACCGGCGGCGGATTCCTCTTCAGGTGTCACAGGGGTGTTCTCGTCGGCCATTGCTGGTCAAAGTCCTTTCGAGCGGCGGCTTACTGATACGCCGACTCAGATGTCGAGGAAGCGGACGTCCTTGGCGTTGCGCTGGATGAACGAGCGCCGCGCCTCGACGTCCTCGCCCATCAGCACCGAGAAGAGGTCGTCGGCCTGCGCCGCGTCGTCCAGCGTGACCTGGCCGAGGACCCGGTGGTCGACGTCCATCGTGGTGACGCGCAGCTCCTCGGCGTTCATCTCGCCGAGACCC
Source organism: Streptomyces sp. NPDC001832 (assembly GCF_040297265.1). NCBI lineage: Bacteria > Bacillati > Actinomycetota > Actinomycetes > Kitasatosporales > Streptomycetaceae > Streptomyces > Streptomyces sp. NPDC001832. The sequence goes on along the minus strand of NZ_JBEOYU010000002.1, from coordinate 191,803 downwards.
TTGAAGCGCTGGATCGAGTCTTCCTTGATCCGCTTGCCGTTCTGCTTGCCCAGTTCGACCAGGGCGTCGCGCTCCCGGTCCGAGTACGCGTACTCGAAGTCGTCCCGGCCCCACTTGATCTTGTAGAGCGGTGGGCGGGAAAGGAACACGTGCCCGGCCTCGACCAGCGGACGCATGAAGCGGAAGAGGAACGTCAGCAGCAGGGTATTGATGTGCTGGCCGTCGACGTCGGCGTCCGCCATCAAGATGATCTTGTGATAGCGGAGCTTCTCGATGTCGAAGTCCTCGTGGACCCCGGTACCGAAGGCCGAGATCAGCGCCTGGACCTCGGTGTTCTGCAGGATCTTGTCGACCCGGGCCTTCTCGACGTTCAGGATCTTGCCGCGGATCGGCAGGATCGCCTGGTACATCGGGTTACGGCCGGACTTCGCCGAACCACCGGCGGAGTCGCCCTCGACGATGAAGATCTCGCACTTCGTCGGCTCGTTGGACTGGCAGTCACTCAGCTTGCCCGGCAGCGAGGCACTCTCCAGAAGCCCCTTGCGACGGGTCAGATCACGCGCCTTGCGGGCCGCGACACGGGCCGTGGCCGCCGCGATCCCCTTGCGGATGATGTCGGCCGCCTCATTGGGATTGCGGTCGAACCAGTCCGTGAGCTGCTCGTGGACGACCTTCTGGACGAAGGTCTTCGCCTCCGTGTTGCCCAGCTTGGTCTTCGTCTGGCCCTCGAACTGCGGCTCGCCCAGCTTCACCGAGATGATCGCCGTCAGACCCTCGCGGATGTCGTCACCCGTGAGGTTGTCGTCCTTCTCGCGCAGCAGCTTCTTCTCGCGCGCGTACTTGTTGACCAGCGTGGTCAACGCGGCGCGGAAGCCTTCCTCGTGCGTACCGCCCTCATGCGTGTGGATCGTGTTGGCGAAGGAGTACACGCCCTCGCTGTACTGCGTGTTCCACTGCATCGCGATCTCGGCCGAGAGAAGGCGCTCCTTGTCCTCGGCCTCGATGTCGATCACCGACTGGTGAATGACATCGCCCTTGCGGGAGTTGAGGTACTTCACGAAGTCGACGATGCCGCCCTCGTAGTGGTACGTGACCGTGCGGGCCTGCTGCTCCTCGGCGGCCTCGGCCACCTCGGCGACGTCCGCGCCCAGCGTCGCCTTCGCCGACTCGCGCTCGTCGGTGAGCTTGATCGTCAGGCCCTTGTTGAGGAACGCCATCTCCTGGAAGCGGCGCGACAGGGTCTCGAAGGAGTACTCGGTCGTCTCGAAGATGTCCCCGTCGGCCCAGAAGGTGACGGACGTGCCCGTCTCGTCGGTGGCCTCGTTGCGGGCCAGCGGAGCGGTGGGCACACCGAGCTTGTAGTCCTGGGTCCAGCGGTAACCGTCCGTCCGGACCTCGACCGAGACCCGCGACGACAGCGCGTTGACCACGGAGACACCGACACCGTGCAGACCGCCGGAGACGGCGTAGCCGCCGCCGCCGAACTTGCCGCCGGCGTGCAGCACCGTCAGCACGACCTCGACCGCGGGCTTCTTCTCCGACGGCACGATGCCGACCGGGATGCCTCGGCCGTTGTCGATCACACGGACCCCGCCGTCGGGGAGGATCGTGACGTCGATCGTGTCCGCATGCCCGGCCATCGCCTCGTCGACCGAGTTGTCCACGACCTCTTGTACGAGGTGGTGGAGGCCGCGCTCACCGGTGGAACCGATGTACATGCCAGGTCGCTTGCGGACTGCGTCCAGGCCCTCGAGGACGGTGATCGCGCTGGCGTCGTACGAGGCTGTGGCCTCGCCGGACACCGATGCCTCGCCCGAAGCGTTCAGCTCGCCGCTCTCACCAGGTGTGGATGGAATGTTCTCGTTGGGGTTGCCGGAATCGGCCACGAAGCGCCCTCTCTGGCACAAGCACAGGCCGTTCTCCGGACAGGTCGGGAGCGGCTGCGTCGTTCGGCTTGTATCGACGACTCCCGCGAAGATGCGGGATTGGACACCAGTCTACCGGTAGCGCCGACACGAATGGGGGTTTGCGGGCACCTGAGTACGCATGTGCCGCCCTGAATGAGCGCCTGACGACTCCCCATATTCAGGAAGGGCCCCCAAGAGGCTCACGCGGGCATTGAGCGCTTCGGCCTGTCAACCTCCCGCTACCGTGAGGGACGCCCCGCTCTCCCCGCATGATTTAAATCACTAAATACCGACACAATATGGACACGGCGGACAGTGCCGCCGAGGGAACAACACAGGGCCAGGACTGAATCCGAAACACAGGACCGCACACGCGGAAGTAGGAAGAAGGCCAGCTCAGAGGCCTCAGAGGCTGTCGGGTGGCCTCTCAGCCGTACGTATCGCCAGGACCGATGCTCCCCGGCGCCCGCAGCGGACCGAACCTGCGCTGGGGACCCCCCGGCCCCAACACTTTGATCAGCCGCACCGTGCCATGCCCCAGCTCCGCGTTCAGCCGGGCCACCAGTTGGGGCGCCAGCAACCGCAGCTGCGTCGCCCACGCCGTCGAATCGCACTGCACCGTCAGCACCCGCTCGTCCGGATCCTCGTCATACCGCAACGGCACACAGTGATTGGCCAGATTTTCACCGACGATCTGAGGCCAGCGCCCCATCACCCCGCCCACCGCCGCAGGCGTCTCCCAGCCGCGCTCAGTGATCAGACGATTGATCGCAGCACCCAGCGGCAACGGATCACGCCCATCCGCCCGCGCCCCCGAACGCAGCCCACCACCCCGCCTGGCCTGCTTCTTCTGCTGCGCCGCAGCACCACGCGCCCGCGCCTGCTCCTTGGCCGCACGCAATGCCACCCGCGCCAGATCGACACCCGACGGCTCTGGCTGCATGCCTTCCACCGGCCGCACCTGCGGCTGCTCCGCAGAAGCCCCGGACGCCTCACCACGGCCGCTCACAGCCGCTCCACCTCACCCGCGGACACCGCATACCGCGTCCCCGTCAGCACACCCGGAACATCGTCGTCCACCGCAGCCGTCACCAGCACCTGCTCGCCCGGAGCCACCAACTCCGCCAACCGCTCACGACGACGCGCATCCAGCTCGGCAAAGACATCGTCCAGCACCAGCACCGGCTCATTGCCCTCGCTGCGCAGCAAATCGTACGAAGCCAGCCGCAGCGCCAACGCATACGACCAGGACTCACCATGGCTCGCGTACCCCTTGGCCGGCATCCCACGCAACCCCAGCAACAGATCATCACGGTGCGGACCGACCAACGTCACACCCCGCTCGATCTCCTGCTTACGCACATCCACCAGGGCCGCGATCAGCTGCTCGTACAGCTCCTCACGCGTACGCGCCGAATCCGCACCCGCACCGACCGAACTCCGGTACTCCAACGCCACCGGACCACCGCCCGGCGCCACATCCCCATAAGCCTTGTCAGCCAGCGGCTGCAACGCAGCGATCAGATCCAGCCGCTGCGCCAGCAGCTCCGCCCCCACTCGGCCCAGATGCTGGTCCCACACATCGAGCGTGGACAGATCCATCGACCGGCCACCGTGCCTGCGCGCCATCGCCGCCGACTTCAGCAGGGTGTTGCGCTGCTTCAGCACCCGCTCGTAGTCCGAACGCACCCCCGCCATCCGCGGCGAACGCGCTGTGATCAGCTCGTCGAGAAAACGCCGACGCTCCCCGGGGTCTCCCTTGACCAGCGCCAGATCCTCCGGCGCGAACAGCACCGTACGTATGATTCCCAGCACATCACGCGGCCTGACCTGCGACGATCTACTGATCCGGGCCCGATTGGCCTTGCCCGGATTGAGCTCCAGCTCGACCAGCTGCGAACGCTCGCCCTGCGTCACGGCAGCCCGGATGACAGCCCGGTCCGCGCCCATCCGCACCAGCGGCGCATCGGAGGAGACCCGATGGCTGCCGAGCGTCGCAAGGTAGCCGACGGCCTCCACCAGATTCGTCTTGCCCTGGCCGTTGGCCCCCACGAAAGCGGTGACGCCCGGATCAAGAGGTACCTCGACCCGGGCGTACGAGCGGAAGTCGGCCAGCGAGAGATGCGTGACATGCATGGGTGTGCGCCGACCTTCCCGGCTTCCGGCTCCGTGCTCCGTAGTTACGGGTCGGGCGCCTTGGCCCGGCCCGCTCCTCGTTGCGGCTACTTCTTGTTCTCGACCGCGTGGCCACCGAACTGGTTGCGCAGCGCGGCGATCATCTTCATCTGCGGGGAGTCGTCCTGCCGCGAGGCGAAACGCGCGAAGAGCGACGCCGTGATCGCGGGCAGCGGCACCGCGTTGTCGATCGCGGCCTCCACCGTCCAGCGGCCCTCACCGGAGTCGGCGGCGAAACCACGGAGCTTGTCGAGGTGCTCGTCGTCGTCCAGCGCGTTGACCGCCAGGTCGAGCAGCCAGGAACGGATGACCGTGCCCTCCTGCCAGGAGCGGAAGACCTCGCGCACATCGGTGACGGAGTCGACCTTCTCCAGCAGCTCCCAGCCCTCGGCGTAGGCCTGCATCATGGCGTACTCGATGCCGTTGTGGACCATCTTCGCGAAGTGGCCGGCGCCGACCTTGCCCGCGTGGACGGAACCGAAGTCGCCCTCCGGCTTCAGCGCGTCGAAGACCGGCTGGACCTTCGCCACGTTCTCGGCGTCGCCGCCGTACATCAGGGCGTAGCCGTTCTCCAGACCCCAGACGCCGCCGGAGACCCCGCAGTCCACGAAGCCGATGCCCTTGATGCCCAGCTCGACCGCGTGCTTCTCGTCGTCCGTCCAGCGGGAGTTTCCGCCGTCCACGACGATGTCACCGGGCGAGAGGAGCCCGGCCAACTCGTCGATGGTGGCCTGGGTCGGGGCGCCGGCAGGGACCATCACCCAGACGACCCGGGGGCCCTTCAGCTTGCCCACAAGCTCTTCGAGGCTGTGGACATCGGAGACGTCCGGGTTGCGGTCGTAACCGATGACGGTGTGGCCTGCGCGGCGGATGCGTTCGCGCATGTTGCCGCCCATCTTGCCGAGGCCGACGAGACCGAGCTCCATCAGAGATTCCTTAAGCGTTGTGCCGATTCGTACCCAAGACCGAGCCTACGCCCGGCCGGGAACAGCACGACGGGCATGCTCGGCGCTGAGCGTGCCCGTCGGGAGCTGCCGTTGCAGGGCCGATGGCCGGATCAGCCGGAGAGGCGGACCGGCATGATCAGGTACTTGTACGCGTCATCCGCCTCGGCATCCACGGCCGGACGGCCACTGAGCAGCGCAGGCTTGGTGGACGTCGTGAACGAGAGCTGGGCGACCGGGGAATCGATCGCGCTCAGCCCGTCCAGCAGGAAGGTCGGGTTGAAGGCGATCGAGATGTCGTCGCCCTCAAGCACCGCGTCGACCCGCTCCACAGCCTGTGCATCGTCGCTGGAACCCGCCTCCAGGATCAGCACACCCTGCTCGAAGCTGAGCCGCACCGGAGTGTTCCGCTCGGCGACGAGAGCCACACGCTTGACAGCCTCGACGAACGGAGCGGTCTCGATGACCGCGACCGAATTGAACTCGGTGGGAAACAGCGTCCGGTACTTCGGCAGATCGCCTTCGAGCAGTCGCGTGGTCGTACGCCGGCCCGCGCCCTCGAAACCGATCAGGCCCTCACCGGCACCCGAGCCGGACAGCGCCAGAGTCACTGTGTCACCGGTGGTCAGAGCCTTGGCGGTGTCCAGCAGCGTCTTGGCGGGCACCAGGGCGACAGCCGAGGCATCCGGGTTCTCCGGCTTCCAGAGGAACTCACGGACCGCGAAGCGGTAGCGGTCGGTGGAGGCCAGGGTGACGGTCTCGCCCTCGATCTCGATCCGCACACCGGTCAGGACCGGCAGCGTGTCGTCACGGCCTGCGGCGATGGCGACCTGGGCGGCGGCTGAGGCGAAGACCTCACCCGAGACCGTGCCGGTCGCGGTCGGCATCTCCGGCAGCGCCGGGTATTCCTCCACAGGAAGGGTGTGGAGTGTGAATCGCGAGGAGCCGCAGACCACGGTGGCCCGCACACCGTCTGTGGAGATCTCCACCGGGCGGTTGGGAAGGGCGCGGCAGATGTCGGCGAGCAGCCGGCCGGAGACCAGCACCGTGCCGTCCTCCTCGACCTCGGCATCCACCGAGACCCGGGCCGAGACCTCGTAGTCGAAGCTGGAGAGGCTGAGGGCGCCGTCCTCAGCCTTCAGCAGCAGGCCCGCAAGAACGGGCGCCGGCGGACGGGCCGGGAGACTACGGGCCACCCAGGCCACAGCCTCCGCGAGTACATCGCGCTCCACCCGGATCTTCACCGGAACCGCCTCCTGCTGTTGCTCGCTCGCCCTGCTGGCCTTCGTCGTCTGATCGGGTCTCCCGCCAATGGCAGCAGGAGGACGCCGGGGACCAGTCTGACGTACGGCACCGACACTCGGTGCTGCTCGGGGTCAAGTCGCGACAAGAGGTTCGGAGAGCTCCGGCCCCGAGTTGTGCACAGGCCCCACTTCGAAGCGGATTCCGGGCTAACTCTAGGTGGCAGTAGTAGTAGGGCCTGTGGAAACCGTGGATAACGTCGTTTTCGCAGGTCAGACCCAGTTTTTTGTCCACCGACCCTGTGGGTGGCACCGGTGGACAACCCGGCGCTTCTGTGGACACACGAAAGTTTTGCACACCCGATGCACAGGACAGGGGGGTTTCTCCCCAGGGCTGTCCCCAGCTTTACCCAGGTTCCCCACAGCCCAACCGGACCTCGTGGTGTGACGCCTTTCACTCGGCGCAGTGAAAGGCTGTGTTGCGTTGCCGAACAGTGGACAGAGGTGTGGAGAAGCCTGACGAAGCTGGGGACAACACGGCCCGGGCTGTGGGCCGACGGTGGACAACATCGTCGGCTCCCTGTGGGCGAACATTTTGTCCACAGGCTGTGGATTGTTGTTGACCACAAATCCCCAGGCCCTTGACCTGGCCTGATGGAGTATCGGCAGTCACCCCTGTGGAAGCAATATGGACAACTTCCCGATCCCCAGGCTGTGGAGGGGAAAATCTTCCCAGATCTGTGGAGAAGTGACGGCTGACGCCGGGTATTCGAACACCGCGACTGCATCGGAGCCTCGGAGAGCGGGGTCGGAGGGGACTTCCGAGGCTCCGGGAGGGCTCGGGAAGAGCGCCGGGATGCCTTCGAGAGGGTTCCGCGGCGTCACCGGGAGGCTCCGGGGGACGCCTTCTGGAAAGGCTTCGGGCAAACCTTGGACAACGAAGAAGGGCGCCTGGGAACCCTGCGAGGGTTCCCAGGCGCCCTTTCGACGCGTACAGAGCGTGTGCCGGTGGTCCGTCAGCCGTTCTTGATGCGGTTGGTGAGCTCGGTGACCTGGTTGTAGATGGAGCGTCGTTCCGCCATCAGCGCGCGGATCTTCCGGTCCGCGTGCATCACCGTCGTATGGTCGCGGCCACCGAACTGCGCACCGATCTTCGGCAGCGAGAGATCGGTCAGCTCCCGGCAGAGGTACATGGCGATCTGGCGGGCCGTCACCAGCACGCGGCTGCGCGAGGTTCCGCAGAGATCGTCGACCGCCAGACCGAAGTAGTCCGCAGTCGCCGCCATGATGGCCGTCGCCGTGATCTCCGGAGCCGAGTCCTCACCACCCGGGATCAGATCCTTCAGCACATGCTCGGTCAGCCCGAGGTCCACCGGCTGGCGGTTGAGACTGGCGAAGGCCGTGACCCGGATCAGCGCCCCCTCCAGCTCCCTGATGTTCCGGGAGATGCGGGACGCGATGAACTCCAGTACCTCCGGCGGGGCGTTGAGCTGCTCCTGCACCGCCTTCTTACGGAGGATCGCGATCCGCGTCTCCAGTTCTGGTGGCTGCACATCGGTGGTCAGACCCCACTCGAAACGGTTCCGCAACCGGTCCTCCAGGGTCACCAACTGCTTGGGTGGCCGGTCCGAGGACAGCACGATCTGCTTGTTGGCGTTGTGGAGCGTATTGAAGGTGTGGAAGAACTCCTCCTGTGTCGACTCCTTGCTCGCCAGGAACTGGATGTCGTCGACCAGCAGGATGTCCACATCGCGGTAGCGCTTGCGGAAGGTGTCGCCCTTGCCGTCGCGGATGGAGTTGATGAACTCGTTGGTGAACTCCTCGGAGCTCACGTACCGCACCCGGGTGCCCGGGTAGAGACTGCGGGCGTAGTGCCCGATGGCGTGCAGCAGGTGGGTCTTGCCGAGTCCGGACTCCCCATAGACGAAGAGCGGGTTGTACGCCTTGGCGGGTGCTTCGGCAACGGCGACCGCTGCGGCGTGCGCGAATCGGTTGGATGCACCGATGACGAAGGTGTCGAACAGGTACTTCGGATTCAGCCGGGCAGCCGGCTCGCCGGGGCCCGGCGAGGAAGCGGGCTGTGCGCCCATCGGCCCGGTGGCGCCGCCGGGCCGTCCGGTGCCGGCCCCGCCAGGGCGGTGCTGGGGCTGGGTGTCCTGCATGTCGTGGCGCTCGGGGCGCTGCTGCTCGTAACTCTGGTGCTCGGGCGACTGCGACCTGTAGTCGTGCTGCGGCAACTGAGGGCGGCCGCCTGCGTACGGCTCGCGCCACTGCTCCGCCGAGGTGTCGCGGTCCTGGAATCCGCCGAGCCGGGGCTGCTGCCAGGAGAGGTCCTCCTGGGTGCGCGGCCACGCACCGGGGTCCGGGCGCTGCTGCTGGTAGTCGGGGTAGGCCGGCCGGGCGGTCGGCATGCCGTCGTCGGAGGGTCGGTGTCCGTATCCGTCGTACGCGTCGTTGTGCTGACGCTCATCGTGCTGCGGTCCCTGGTAGCGGTGCTGCTGATGCTGCTGGGACTGGTGCATCGGAGGCGCGGGTGGGCTCGGAGGTTCGCCCGCGGAATCGTCGACGGTGATCGCGATGCGGATCGGGCGGCCGCATTCGCGGCTCAGCGTCTCGCTGATGAGCGGCGCGAGCCGGCCTTCCAGGACTCGCTTGCCCCATTCATTGGGGACGGCGAGCAGTGCCGTGTCGGCGACCAGCGCGAGCGGCTGGCAGCGCTCGACCCACTGCTTGTCCTTCGGCTCGATGCCCTGCTGGCCCTCCTCGAGCAGTTGCTCCAGTACTCGCGGCCACACTGCGGCAAGATCGGCAGGTACATCAGCCACAAGGCACGCTCTCTCGCTGGTCCCACGAATGTGTGGTTCTCGGGACGGGGTGGGTCGGGATGGGTGAGGACCGGCAGGCAGGAAGAAAAAGAACCGGAGTCGAGCCACGGTAGTCAGGCCGACCCGCGTGGTTCAAGTCGTTGTCCACAGGCTGTGCACGGCGGGGGTGCTCTGGAGTCGGTTTGACCGGATGGCGTAGCCGCGCGTACCGTGACCAGGTCGAGTTGTCGATGGCTGCTGCCGCCTGCCTCCGATGGGCAAAGATCACGATCTGTGATTGTGAAGCGGTGCACTAGAGCGTTTACGCGAGTCTCTCGTGGGCGCACGGTGACAGCCAGGCGATGTCCCGCCAACACACGAGTCATTTCTGGAGCCCCCGAGTGAGCAAGCGCACCTTCCAGCCGAACAACCGTCGTCGCGCGAAGACCCACGGCTTCCGGCTGCGTATGCGCACCCGTGCCGGCCGCGCGATCCTCGCGTCCCGCCGTGGCAAGGGTCGCGCCAACCTGTCCGCCTGATCGCTTACAGGTCATGACGTGCTGCCTACCGAGAATCGGCTGAGGCGGCGCGAGGACTTCGCGACCGCAGTACGTCGAGGACGCCGGGCCGGTCGCCCGCTACTCGTTGTTCATCTACGCAGCGGTGCAACGGACCCGCACGTGACTGGGGAGAACGCTCCCCCGCCGCGTGCGGGTTTCGTTGTCAGCAAAGCTGTGGGTGGAGCGGTTGTGCGCACAGCGGTGAAGCGCAGGCTTCGCCATCTGGTCCGCGCGCGGCTGGCCCTGCTGCCCCCCGGTAGCCTGGTTGTCGTACGAGCGCTGCCCGGAGCGGGCGACGCCGATCATCAACAGCTGGCCCGAGACCTGGACGCCGCTCTGCAGCGGCTGCTGGGAGGGGGCGCGCGATGAAGTACCCGCTGCTAGCTCTTATCAAGCTGTATCAGTGGACGATCAGCCCACTTCTCGGGCCTGTCTGCCGTTACTACCCGTCGTGTTCCCACTATGGATATACGGCGATCGACCGCCACGGAGCGATCAAGGGAACTGCGCTGACGGCCTGGCGCATCCTGCGGTGCAATCCGTGGTCACCCGGCGGCGTGGACCACGTTCCACCACGTAAACGTCCGCGTTGGCACGAACTGTTGCGTAATGCCATGCGCGGCAGCAAGGGCGGGGACTCCGCCGCTGATGTGCCTCCCGGGGGGGCGGTTTCCGAACCTCCGAGCCCGGCCGCAGAGACTTCGCCCAATGCTCAAGGAGCCTGATTAGTGGACGCGATTGCCAGTCTGTTCAGCATTATCACCTGGCCTGTTTCATGGATCATCGTCCAGTTCCACAGTTTGTACGGAGCGATCTTCGGCGATGACACGGGCTGGGCCTGGGGCCTGTCCATCGTGTCCCTGGTGGTCCTGATCCGGATCTGCCTGATCCCGCTTTTCGTCAAGCAGATCAAGTCGACCCGGAACATGCAGGTGCTCCAGCCGAAGATGAAGGCGATCCAGGAGCGCTACAAGAGCGACAAGCAGCGTCAGTCCGAAGAGATGATGAAGCTGTACAAGGAGACGGGCACCAACCCGCTCTCCTCGTGCCTTCCCATCCTGGCGCAGTCGCCGTTCTTCTTCGCCTTGTATCACGTGCTCTCGGCCATCGCCTCGGGCCAGACGATCGGTGTCATCGATCAGGCGCTGCTCGACAGCGCCCGTCAGGCACACATCTTCGGTGCTCCGCTCGCTGCCAAGTTCGTGGACACCGAAGCGAAGGTCGAGGCACTCGGCGCCTCGCTGACCGACGTGCGGATCGTCACCGCGGTCATGATCGTGATGATGTCGGCGTCGCAGTTCTTCACTCAGCGCCAGCTGATGACGAAGAACGTCGACCTGACGGTCAAGACGCCGTTCATGCAGCAGCAGAAGATGCTGATGTACATCTTCCCGGTGATGTTCGCCGTCATGGGTGTCAACTTCCCCGTCGGTGTCCTCGTCTACTGGCTGACCACCAACGTCTGGACCATGGGTCAGCAGATGTACGTGATCAACCAGAACCCGACCCCTGGCAGCAAGGCGCAGGACCAGTACCTGGGACGTCTGCTGAAGAGCGTCGCTGCTCACGGTGAGATTCGGGGCAGGACCAGGCGCAATATGGTCAAGCGGATCGTGTCCAAGGGCCCGGATCGCAATGACATCGAGCGGAAGTTCATCACGGGACTGGCCAAGCTGGGCTTCGCCGCCCAGGAGGACGGCACGGTGATCAAGAGCGACACGGCTCTTGCCGAGTCCGAGGGCGGAGCGCAGCGGCGTCAACAGCCCAAGCGTCAGACCAAGGCCCAGCGTCAGACCGGTGCAGCCCAGCAGACGGGAGCCAAGGGCACCGACTCCACCGAGTCGGGTTCCAAGGCCTCTCTGCAGAAGCAGGGCACATCGCAGGACGATAAGCCCAAGCCGGCGAGTAAGCCCGCGTCCGGCTCCTCACGCCAAGCCAAGTCCGGACAGCGCAAGGGCCCGCAGCGGCCCAAGCACCCGTCCAAGAAGTAAGAAGGAGTCCATCCGTGACGGAAGGCACCACCTCCACGGCCGCTGAGGGCAGCGACACCTTGACCCGCCTTGAGCAGGAGGGCGAAATCGCAGCAGACTACCTCGAGGGCCTGCTCGACATCGCAGATCTCGACGGCGACATCGACATGGACGTCGAGGCGGACCGGGCCGCGGTCTCGATCATTAGCGACTCGGCACGTGATCTGCAGAAGCTCGTGGGCCGCGACGGTGAGGTGCTGGAGGCGCTTCAGGAGCTGACGCGGCTTGCTGTGCACCGGGAGACCGGTGACCGCAGTCGGCTGATGCTGGACATCGCAGGCTTCCGGGCCAAGAAGCGGGCTGAGCTCGCCGAGCTGGGCGCCAAGGCCGCGAACGAGGTCAAGAGCACCGGTGAGCCGGTGAAGCTGGACCCGATGACGCCGTTCGAACGCAAGGTTGTGCACGATGCGGTCGCGGCCGCTGGTCTGCGCAGCGAGTCCGAAGGCGAGGAGCCGCAGCGCTTCGTCGTCGTTCTCCCGGCCTGACCGGACCCTTGTTCTGTCGGCCCCGTCTGTTCGCAGGCGGGGCCGATCCTTATCAGCCTGATAGTCAGCCACCCACAGCGCGATAGTGCGGTATGGAAGGACGGTTCCCGTGACGGCGGAAGTGGAGCTTCCCCAGGCCCCCGAAGGGGCGCGGGCAGTTTTCGGCGAGTTCTTCCCGGAGGCTGTCCGGTACGCGGAACTACTGGCGGATGCCGGGGTGAAACGGGGGCTGATCGGCCCGCGTGAGGTGCCGCGGCTGTGGGAGCGGCATCTGCTGAACTGTGCGGTGCTCTCCGAGGTCGTGCCTGAAGGCGTCACAGTCTGCGATGTGGGCTCCGGCGCGGGCCTTCCCGGTATCCCGCTGGCGCTGGTGCGGCCAGATCTCAAGATCACCTTGCTGGAGCCCCTGCTTCGGCGGACGAATTTCCTCCAGGAAGTCGTCGAACTGTTGGGCCTGGAGCACGTGACGGTGGTGCGTGGTCGGGCCGAGGAGGTTCTTGGGACGCTTCAGCCGGTTCACGTTGTGACGGCTCGGGCCGTGGCACCGCTCGACCGGCTGGCCGGCTGGGGGGTTCCGCTGCTACGTCCGTACGGAGAGATGCTGGCGCTCAAGGGGGACACGGCCGAGGAGGAGATTGTCGGCGCGCGTGCGGCCTTGAGCAAGCTCGGTGTGGTGGAGACCGAGGTGTTGCACGTCGGAGAGGGCATTGTTGATCCGATGTCCACGGTGGTGCGTGTGGTGGTCGGGGAGAGTCCGGGCGGTGTGAGGTTCGCGGCCAAGAGAGCCAAGGCCGCGAGGACGAGCCGTACGAGGCGTCGCCGCTGACACGTCCGCCGCGCTGCGAAATCGACCGTTACATGTGGTTCGCATCACCTGTCGGTGATGCTCCCGACAAGCAGCCATACATGCCCCATGCGGAGTGTCGTGCCCCTGTAGCTAGGCTGCAGGGGCATCGTGTTTCACGTGAAACGTCGCTCTCTGTTGCATGGGATCATCAGCCGCGGTCGCGCGGCTGCCGCGCCGCGGCATCGCAGGCCCGTTGGGGCTATGGAGTTGTCCACAGAAGTGGATTCATCCACAGAAGAGCGGGCCTCGCTGGTTCACGACACCGAAAGCATGGCAGGCTCTGCTCATTGCGAGTCTGAAGTCGAGGAGAGTGAATCCTTGCGGTCCGACGCCAACACCGCGGGACCGATGACCGAACCGGTCCCCGGTCCCCGAACCGAATCGGCGAGGGACGGTGTTTCACGTGAAACACCGCCGCCGATGGATGACACACCCATCGGTCGCGCGGCCCAGCTGGCGGTCGAGGCCCTGGGCCGCGCAGGCGACGGCATGCCCCGGCCTGACCGGACGCGCGTCATGGTGGTGGCCAACCAGAAGGGAGGGGTGGGCAAGACGACCACGACGGTCAACCTTGCCGCCTCGCTGGCGCTTCACGGCGCACGTGTTCTGGTGGTCGACCTTGACCCGCAGGGGAACGCCTCTACGGCTCTGGGGATTGATCACCATGCGGAAGTCCCCTCCATCTATGACGTCCTGGTGGAGAGCAGGCCGCTCTCCGAGGTGGTTCAGCCCGTCCCGGATGTCGAAGGGCTCTTCTGCGCCCCCGCCACCATCGATCTCGCCGGGGCGGAGATCGAGCTGGTGTCGCTGGTGGCGCGGGAGAGTCGACTACAGCGGGCGATCCAGGCGTATGAGCAGCCGTTGGACTACATCCTGATCGACTGCCCGCCTTCGCTTGGCCTGCTGACCGTCAATGCCATGGTCGCCGGTGCCGAGGTGCTGATCCCTATTCAGTGTGAGTACTACGCGCTGGAAGGGTTGGGGCAGTTGCTGCGCAATGTGGACCTGGTGCGCGGGCATCTCAATCCCGGTCTTCATGTGTCGACGATTCTGCTCACCATGTACGACGGCAGGACCAGGCTCGCTTCGCAGGTTGCGGAGGAGGTGCGCAGTCACTTCGGCAAGGAGGTGCTGCGGACGAGTATTCCGCGTTCGGTGCGGATTTCGGAGGCACCGAGCTATGGGCAGACTGTGCTGACTTACGACCCGGGTTCGAGTGGGTCGCTGTCATACCTAGAAGCGGCGCGTGAGATCGCCCTGCGGGGTGTCGGAGTGCAGTACGAGGCCCAGCATGCCCACACGGGCAATGGGAACAGCCAGCAGAGCATTTCGGAGGGGATCCAGTGAGTGAGCGTCGAAGAGGGTTGGGGCGTGGGCTAGGTGCCCTGATCCCCGCCGCTCCGCAGGAGAAGCAGGTGCCGCACCCGGGCTCGGCCTCTCCTGGGGCGGGTCCTGTTATGACGACAGAGCGGGGTGTGGCTGCTGCGAAGGTGGCCACTCTTGCGTCCGCTCCGGTTGTGCCGGAGCCGAGTGCGCGGGTTTCGGAGCCCGAAGCAGCTGCAGAATCTGCGGGAGCCGCAGGAGCGTACTTTGCCGAGGTTCTTCTCGGCTCCATCACCCCGAATCCTCGCCAGCCCCGTGAGGTGTTCGATGAGGACGCGCTTGCCGAGTTGGTGACGTCCATCAAGGAGGTGGGTCTTCTCCAGCCCGTTGTGGTGCGGAAGGCGGGGCCCGAGCGCTATGAGCTCATTATGGGTGAGCGGCGCTGGAGGGCCTGCCGTGAGGCGGGGCTGGAGCGGATCCCGGCCATCGTCCGGGCCACGGACGACGAGAAGCTTCTCTTGGACGCGCTGCTGGAAAACCTTCACCGGGCTCAGCTGAACCCGTTGGAGGAGGCAGCCGCGTACGACCAGCTGCTCAAGGACTTCAAGTGCACGCATGACCAGCTGGCCGACCGGATCGGGCGTTCCCGCCCGCAGGTGTCCAACACGCTGCGACTGCTGAGGCTGTCGCCTCCGGTGCAGCGGAGGGTCGCGGCCGGTGTGCTGTCGGCCGGTCATGCGCGGGCGCTGCTGTCTGTGGACGACTCGGAGGAGCAGGACAGGCTGGCACATCGCATTGTGGCCGAGGGGCTGTCGGTGCGTGCGGTCGAAGAGATTGTGACCCTCATGGGCTCCGGGCCCACGAGCGCTGCCAAGGCCAAGGGGCCGCGGGCCGGCGGCCGGGTGTCGCCTGCGCTGTCCGATCTTGCTTCCCGGCTCTCGGACCGCTTCGAGACCAGGGTGAAGGTCGACCTCGGACAGAAGAAGGGAAAGATCGTCGTCGAGTTCGCGTCGATGGAGGATCTGGACCGCATTCTCGGCAGCCTGGCACCGGGCGAGTCGCGTGTTCTGGATCGGGGCCCCTCTCAGGACCCTGCCGAGGGTGACGAGGACTGACCTCTGCCCGATGGGCTGGGGGCGGGCTGTGTTCCGATGGATACCGGAACACGGTCCGCCCTTTGCTTTCTCTCGGTGTCGGCTTCAGCTCTGGGTGGATACGATGCGTTCTGGTATGGCACATCCGGCTTGAGCCACCTCAGCGGAGGGAGGGCCATGCGATCGGTGAGCCGCAGCCGACTGGTGACAGTGGGGCTCGGCCCAGGGGCTGTCGGAGGGTTCGTCGGCAGCCTGCTCCCTGAACGGAGTGCACTGACTGTCGCAGGTGATGCGGCGGGCGAAGGAAGCGAGGAACAGCCTTCATGGGGCGTCGGCTCGTACCGCTCACACTGGACAACCTTTCCGATCTCCCCAGGCGTTGCCGCTCGTGTGTCTTCTGGGAGCTTGACCCGGTCAGCGGGGAAGCTGCAGTAAAGGCGGGAACACCCGAGCTGGAGAAAGAGGCATGGATCTCGGCCGTTCTGCTGGAGTGGGGATCGTGCGGCCGCGTTGTCTATGTCGACGATGTGCCGGCGGGGTTCGTTCTCTATGCACCGCCTGCCTACGTACCGCGCTCGACGGCTTTTCCGACGAGCCCCGTCTCCCCTGATGCCGTGCAGTTGATGACTGCCTGGATCGTGCCGGGATATCAGGGGCAGGGGCTGGGCCGGGTCATGGTGCAGACCGTCGCCAAAGACCTGCTGCGTCGGGGATGCAGGGCGATTGAGGCTTTCGGCGACGCCCGATGGAAGGAGCCTGCCTGTGTGCTTCCCGCGGATCATCTCCTTGCTGTCGGCTTCAAGACCGTACGGCCGCATCCCGTTCATCCGCGGCTGAGACTAGAACTGCGTTCGACGCTCTCCTGGAAGGAGGACGTCGAGCTGGCACTGGACCGGTTGCTGGGTGCCGTCCAGAAGGAGCCGGCGCTGCGGCCGCTGTGATCCGAGAGTCCACGACAACGTGAAACGGGTCCATCCCCCGGGGGATGGACCCGTTTCACGTGAAACAGCGGACCACGGTCCTACTCGCCGATGAAGCCTTCGAGGTCGCGGAGAATCGCGGCCTTCGGCTTGGCGCCGACGATGGTCTTGGCGACCTCGCCGCCCTGGTAGACGTTCAGGGTTGGGATGGACATGACGCCGTACCTGGCGGCCGTGGCCGGGTTCTCGTCGATGTTGAGCTTCACGATCTCGATCTGGTCGCCGTGCTCAGCAGCGATGGCCTCCAGGGACGGCGCGATCTGGCGGCACGGACCGCACCACGCGGCCCAGAAGTCCACCAGCACAGGCTTGTCGCTCTTCAGGACGACCTCGTCGAAGGAGTCGTCGGTCACGTTCTTCAGGGCGCCGGCCACGGCGGCCTCCTTAACTTCTTGGGGTGTGGGGTAAAAGGCGTGGATCAGACGGTGGCCGCTGCGGCCTTCTCGTCGTCGGCGAGCGCAGCGAGGAAGCGCTCGGCGTCGAGAGCGGCCGCGCAGCCCGTGCCAGCAGCGGTGATGGCCTGCCGGTAAGTGTGGTCGACGACGTCACCGGCGCCGAAAACACCGGTCAGGTTGGTGCGCGTCGAGGGAGCTTCGACCATGAGGTAGCCCTCTTCGTCAAGGTCGAGCTGGCCCTTGAAGAGCTCGGTGCGCGGGTCGTGGCCCACTGCGATGAACAAGCCGGTCACCGCGAGCTCGGACATCTCGCCGGTCTTGGTGTTCCGAAGGGTCAGGCCGGACAGCTTCTGCTCGCCGTGCACTCCGGCAACCTCACTGTCCCAGGCGAACTTGATCTTCGGGTCCGCGAACGCTCGGTCCTGCATGGCCTTGGAGGCACGCAGCGAGTCGCGGCGATGGACGACGGTGACCGACTTCGCGAAGCGGGAGAGGAAGGTTGCCTCCTCCATCGCCGTGTCGCCGCCGCCGACCACGGCGATGTCCTGGTCCTTGAAGAAGAAGCCGTCACAGGTGGCGCACCAGGAGACGCCGCGTCCGGAGAGGGCATCCTCGTTGGGCAGGCCGAGCTTGCGGTGCTGTGAGCCGGTCGTCACGATGACGGCCTTGGCGCGGTGCACTGTGCCAGCCGTGTCGGTGACCGTCTTGACGTCTCCGGTGAGGTCCACGGAGACGACATCGTCCGGCACGAGCTCGGCGCCGAAGCGTTCGGCCTGGGCGCGCATGTTGTCCATGAGCTCCGGGCCCATGATCCCGTCCTGGAAGCCCGGGAAGTTCTCCACGTCGGTGGTGTTCATCAGCGCACCGCCCGCGGTGACGGCGCCCTCGAACACCAGCGGCTTCAGCGAGGCGCGTGCGGTGTAAAGGGCGGCGGTGTAGCCCGCGGGGCCGGAGCCGATGATGATCACATTACGGACGTCGCTCACGGGTCTCTTCCTCGTCTCTGCAGACTGCCTACTGTCCACGCCTACTGGGGTCGGTTCAACGACTCTCACCCCACCCAACGGATCCTACGGGGGATGCATTCCCGACGTGCCGAGGCGGCGTCCGGCGCGACTCTCAGGGGCGTGCGTAGGCGTGGGTCAGCAGTAGCTTCCCCTTGGCGGTGGGACCTTGCCGGATGCAGGCCGCGTCGACGACATACGCCTGGACGCGGGTCGGGTCGGAGGAGTGGGGCAGTACGACGAGGAAGGCATCCGAGCCTTCGTAGGTGCCTTCCTCCATGGCGAGGGCCGCAGTCTTCCGCCCGATGCCCTGCTTCACGCAGCTCGGGACAGACACGACGGGTGCGCGCAATGGCGTTTGAGATGACTCGGACGCGAGAGAGTCGCTCTTGGGCGTCGATTGCGCTTCGACGGATGGCGCCTGCTTCTCAGCGCCGACAGCGTCTGAACCCGATCGCTTCGTGCCGGCACTCAGAAGGAGCGTTTGCACCCGGCCTTCTAGCGTGGACTCCGAGAAGGCTGCGGCGTCTTTTGCCGCTGAGCTGGAGCCGTGGTCCGACGCCTTGAGGGCGGCGTCCTCCTGGGACGGCTGGACGTTCTGCAGCACGAAGACGCTCACACCGACCACGGCTGCACCGAGAGCGGCGCCGAGTACGGCTGTGCGGCGGCGCCGCCGGACCGGTCGGCGGCCGGGGCCGGTGGTCGCCCTGGGATGCCCTGCGGGGCGGTTCGAGGAACTGGGCTCTGAGTCCGGCTTCTGTGCCGGGGGCAGTTCTGTTTCACGTGAAACATGCGCCGATTCAGCGGGCGCCGTGGTGCTGAGGGCTTCGGCGGCGAGCGCGGCGTCGATGCGGCCTGCGACGTCATCGGGCATGTGCCGTGGCGCGGGCACAGTGCCGAGCAGCTCGCGGATCTCCATGAGTGAGGCGTGGACATCGCCGCAGAGTTCGCAGTCATCCACGTGGCTGCGTACCTCTGCTGCACGTGATGGCGGGAGCAGCCCTTCTGTGAGGTCGGAGATCTCCGAGACATCCGGGTGCTGGGTCGTGTGGTTCGTTGACGTCATGTGCGCCCACCTCCGCCCTTCACTGCAGCAGCATCGCTTGTCCCCGCATCCCTCGGCCCTGATGGGGGTGGGACGGATGCGCGTGGTGTCCGGTTCCTTCCCACGCTGGGTTCACCGGCTTCTGTGCCCTTGCTGCGGAGGTGGGTGAGCAGAGGGGCCAGCCTGGCTCTGCCTCGTGCACAGCGGCTCTTCACGGTGCCTGTCGGCACACCGAGGATGCGGGCCGCCTCGGCCACGGGGTAGCCCTGCATGTCCACGAGGACAAGTGCGGCACGTTGCTCGGCAGGCAGCGTGGCGAGTGCGGCCAGGAGCTCGCGGTGCAGGTCTCGACGCTCCGCCGGTGCCTCCGCGGACTCGTGCGGCTCAAGGAGCTGCTCTAACCGTTCGGTGTCGTCGATCGGTGAGGTCTTGCGGGTGGCCGCCTTGCGGACCCGGTCGAGGCAGGCATTGACCGTGATGCGGTGCAGCCATGTGGTGACGGCGGACTGACCGCGGAAGGTGTGGGCGGCCCGGAAGGCGGAGACCAAGGCATCCTGGACGGCGTCGGCGGCTTCCTCGCGGTCCCCCAGGGTCCGGAATGCCACGGCCCACAGCCGGTCGCGGTGGCGCCGTACGAGCTCGCCAAAGGCGTCGGGATCCCCAGCGACGTGGCGGGATATGAGAGAAGTGTCTGTAGATCTGGAATCAACAAACTCATTATCCATATATATCCCCCTAATCTGCGCTCAGGCGACACGCGTGTGCCGTCAATTGAGGCCCCCCTCTGGTCGACATAGCTTCAGAGTATCGCTAAGGGCTGTCCCGTAATCCCTGACGGGCGCGCGACGACAGCTACGGCACCTCGCCGCGTTGTCGGAATGTTCGCATACGTCCAATATGTGGACGTCCCTCCGCCTTGCGATGCACCGCATCTGACGCCGCGGGCTGATCCACCACGGATTACGGGACAGCCCTTAGGTCGGCATGCATCACAGCCAGATTCCGGGCAAATACGGAAGCGAAATCCGCGTAAAGTTCTCACTTAATTCTGAAGGGGGACTCTTCTTCGGCGCGTGAAATCCTCGGCCTGAGGGGCTCGCGGCATTGACCTCGATTCGTCAGTGCCCGCGATTGCCTGATCGGGTTGCTGCTTAATTCCGTTTGTTCTGTGTGATCGCGGGCGGGGCCTTGGCTGCGCCGGGGTTCCACGGCACCCGGAGGTCGGTGTAGACATGGCAATCCACACCGAACCCGGAAGGCCCTCATCCGTTCAAGATCCCTCAGCCGAGATCTCGCTCACCTGTCCACAACCCCCTGGACAGAACAGCCGAACAAACCCCGGTGGTGCAGGCCGAGTTATTCGGCCTCGCTCAGGTTCGTCGCGCCGAGCACGATGGCTACCACATCCTCCACGCCGCCGCCCGCCTCGTGAGAGGCCGACGTAAACGGCGCCTGAAACTCCCCGATACCTGACTGTGCGTGCAACGTCAGCCCGTAAATTTCACATCAGTAATGCCTTGTTTGTAGCCTGCGTCGCTGTACCGGTCGCCAGGTGAATTCGGCATATCGGTAAGCCATACGAGAAGAAATTTTGTTTCTGTCGACTTCTCTGTCTGCAGTTTTGCCTCCGTGCCAGTTGTTTTGGTTGTTGCGATTTTCTTCATCGAAGAAAGCGGTGCTGACGAGTTGAGGGAGTCGGCTGCATAGAGCGAGACCGTCGTGTGATCACCTCCGAATTGAAGTTTTATGGAGGCCGTTGACACGGGTTGAGTAGATTGAAGTTCGTATAGGATTCCGACTCCCTGTTTGAAGGGGGCCAGATTGGGGCCGTCTATGTAGCTTTTGGACCGCCAATATGTGGAGCTGTCTCCGTCATAGGTCAGGCCGACATCCTCGGGATGCTGTGCTTTTCCGTCCGGAAAATACTCGGCCGCGTTCTTGATCGTGAGAGGTTGGCCCGTGGGCTCACTCTTGTTGTCGCCGTTCTCCGGGGTGGTCTGCGTGGTGTCCTCAGTCCCGGAGTCGTTTCTGTGGTCGATGAGTGTCTCGGCGAGCTGCCAGCTGCCGAGGCCCAGGGCGGCAATGAGCAGCGCGGAAACCGTCCACTTGAGGACCTTGCCGGTGCGACTCTGGAGAGGGGCCGGAGGCACGGTGACCACGGGCTGCGTGGCGGAGCCAGGGCCTGTGGGCGGGCGTCCGTAGGTGCCCTGCTGGTAGGTCGTGCGCTGGTACTCCGGGGGCGCCGTGAAAGCGGGCTCCGGAGGGCGGATGCGAGGCATCGCGGCAATGGCCTTGGCCAGCTCGTCCGGGGTGGTGCACGGCTGCTCCTGGCGGGAGGCAGTGGCGCCGTCATTGGCGAGCGCGCGCATGGCGAGTTCGGAGAGGCCGCGGTGAACACCGGCCCGCACCTGGTCGGGGGCGATCAGCCCCACTCCCTTGGGCAGCCCGGGCAGGCCGTAGGCATCGGTCTCGTAGGGCCAGCGCTGCGTCAACGCGGCGTAGAGAAGAGCACCGATAGCCTCGGTGTCCGCACGCTGCGGCCCGTCGGCGGTGATGCCTCGCAGGGCTGCGTTCACCGCGAGGCCGCGGATCCGGTACTGCCCGGTCGAACTCCGCAGCACCGCGCCCGGGGTCAGCCGCAGATGCGCGAGACCTTCTCGATGCGCGGCTGCCATGGCCTGGGTGACCTGGCTGACGAGCTGGTATGCGTCGTGCGCGTCCATCGGCCCGGAGGCCAGCAGGGAGGTGAGCTCGGTGGCGTCAGGGAGCCACTCATGGACGACGTAGACGAGGTCGTCCTCCTCCACCGCGTCGAGTACCTGCACGAAGCGCGGGTCGCCGAGCAGGGCGGAGGAGCGGGCTGCGGCCAGCACGGAGCGGGCTCGGGGGTGGCCGGCGGGGAGCAGATGCACGCCCACCGCGCGGCGCAGCTTCTCGTCCACAGCGCGCCAGCTGCTGAATCCGTCCAGACGGGTGACGCACTCTTCGAGCCGGTAGCGTTTGGCGAGTTTGTGCCCGCTGTGCAGATCCGGGGTCGGCAGGGTGGCCTCGGCGCTGATGCGTTCACCGTCCGTGTCCTGCGGCTTTGTGCCCGTTGTGTCCTGAGCTTCTGCCGTCCCGTCGGTCGTGGCCTCGTCCGCCTTGGCGGCCAGCGGTTCATCACCGCTGTTGTCGGCCACGTCGACGGCAGCCGTGCTACGTTCCGCCACCGTCGTTCCTGCCTCCCCATCCGTTGCGCGATGCCAGCCAGCTCTGCACAGTTACGCCAATTGTGCCCACACTCCGGCGCTATGCACGACACGCAGAGGGCGGTGATGGTTGTGCGGCCGCTGATCCTCAGCGCCCGAGCCGCCCTCGCACCATGCCGACCATGCCGTTGATCTCCGCGATCCGCATCCGCTTGGCTGCGACGAAAAAGACGCCCAGCAGAACGGCCCCACCGCAGATCAGCGCGACGAGTGACCCGAAGGCGCCTTCGCCGAGGCCTCTGAGAACAGCGAAGCCGACGCCGCCGCCAAGCACCGCTGCCGGGATGGCAGCCAGGCACAGACGGGCGTAGGTGCGTACGACGTTGGCGCCGTCCAGATCGCCGCCCAGCCGGTTGCGCAGCCGTCGCCAGGCGACGCCCACGCCGACGGCGTAGGCGAGTCCGTACGAGGCAGCCATGCCGACCACGGCCCACTGGGCCGGCAGCACCACATAGCAGAGAGCCGAGGCGGCCGCGTTGACCGCGGCGACGATGACCGTGTTGTAGAAGGGCGTCCGGGTGTCCTCGTAGGCGTAGAAGCCTCGTAGCACCACGTACTGCACGGAGTACGGGATCAGGCCGAGACCGAATGCCATGAGGATGAAGCCCATGGAGCGGGCGGCTTCGGTGCCCGCGGAGGCGTACAGCAGGGTGCACATCGGCAGGCCGAGAGCGAGGAACATGAAGGCTACCGGCACGATCGCCACGGCCGAGTTCCGCAGCCCCTGAGAGATGTCGTCGCGGACGGCGCCCGGGTCGTTGTCGTGGGCGGCGCGGGAGATGCGGGGTAGCAGTGCCGCCATGACCGACACGGTGATGATCGCCTGCGGCATGCCCCAGATGAGCTGGGCGTTGGAGTACGCGAGGAAGCCGGTGCCGTCCTTGCCGGACAGTTTGCCTGCCGAGGTCGCGAGCTGAGTGACGACGATCACGCCTGCCTGGTTGGCCAGGACGAACAGGACGGTCCACTTGGCCAGCTTGATCGTTTTGCCGAGCCCGTGTCCCTTCCAGTCGAAGCGTGGGCGGAAGCGGAATCCGGCCTCACGCAGATACGGGACCATGGCCAGGGCCTGGACGACCAGACCGAGCAGTGTGCCGATGCCCAGGAGCCGGACGCCCTCCGGCGGGATCGTCTCGACCCCCATGTGGGATTCGGCGGAGGTGCCGTAGACCCAGATGAACATGCCGAACGTGAAGATCATGACGATGTTGTTGAGGACCGGGGTCCACATCATTGCGCCGAACCTGCCACGGGCATTGAGGATCTGCCCCATCACGACATGCACGCCCATGAAGAAGATGGTCGGCAGGCAGTACCGGGCGAACGTCACGGCGACGCTGTTGGCGGCCTCGTCCTGGGCGATTGTCGGCGACATCATGTGGATCAGCCATGGCGCGGCGAACACCGCGATGGCGACGATCACACCGAGGGCGACCATCACGAGCGTCAGCAGCCGGTTGGCGTAGGCCTCGCCGCCGTCCTCGTCGTCCTTCATGGAACGGACCAGCTGGGGAACGAAGACCGAGTTCAGCCCGCCGCCGACGGTGAGGATGTAGATCATCGTCGGCAGGGTGTACGCGATGGTGAAGCTGTCGCCGAGCAGTGCCGCACCGAGTGCGGCAGTGATCACGAGGCTGCGGACGAATCCGGTGAGCCGGGACACGAGCGTGCCGGCTGCCATCACTGCACTGGACTTCAGAAGTCCGGAGGCCCGCCCACCGGACTTGGGCGGTTTGGGCGCCGGCTCGGGCTCGGACGGAACGGGAGGGGATCCTGTCGGGCCCTCCTGGTCCCGGAGCAGGTGCGCGAAGGCGTCCGGCTGTCCGCGGTCCTGGGACGTCTGGCTGACGAGATCGTCCACACCGACGAACTGGGTGGTCGCCGGGGCATCGCCGTACGGGAGGTGTCGCGACGGCCCGTCGGGCTCGGGCGGCGGGGTCTGCGCCCAGATACGGGGATCGGGTGCGTGCTGCGCCGCGGGCGGCTGCTGGGAGAGCGGCTGCGGCTGCTGGTAGGCGCCAGGGGGCGGCGGCGGGTGCGCGGCGCGGTCGTACAGCGCCTCGGTCACCGGGTCCTGGACGGACAGATCCTGGGCCCGGTAGGGATCGTGGTCGTACGCGGCCTGCAGGTACGGATCGGGCGTCGGCGGAACCTGGCCCGGCCCAGGAGGCGTAGGGGACCCGCCGGAGGACCCGGCTCCGCCCGCACCCTGACCGCGGTCACCGTCATACGGCGCGTTCATCGAAACCCCACCTCATTGTCCCCGGCCGACCGGCCACGACAGACATCGCTCAACGTTTCACTTTCTCACCCGGGCCGGACGGCTCCGCGCTCCCCGGACCGGTGTCCGGGGTGGGGTCACTCGGCTGCTCGGGTTCACCGCCGTTGTCCCCGTTCGCGCCGTCGGCGTTGGCCCGCTTGCGCTGGGTGTACATCCTGATGCCTGCGAGGACCAGAAGCAGCAGCCCGCCGGCGATCACCAGCAGGACGGTCGGGGTGAGCTCGGAGACCTTCACGGTGAAGTTCATCTCTCCGCCGTAGGGCGTGCCGTCCTCGGTGTAGAGCTGTGCCGTCATCTGCACCTGGCCATTGATGTTGGCCTCGGCGTCGAACTTCACGGACTGGCTGTGGCCTCCGGCAATACTGATCGGCTGCTCCGCCACAGCCCCGCCGTCGTTCAGCTTGAGCCGGGTCGCGTTTTCCGACTTGAGGCGGAGGACCAGATGGTCCACTCCCTGCAACAGACTGTTCTGCACGGTCACCGGGATCGTGGCGCTGCGGCCGGACAGGGTGACGTCCGACTTCGAGATGAGCTGAACCTCGTTGATGAGGCCCTGCAGATAGGTGCGTACCGAGTCCCGGTACTGCTCGGCCTCCGGCGGCCTGCCACGCCATGACGTCGAAATGGACCGGTTGACCGCGTTGCCGAAGGGGGTCACCACCCGCTCGGGCTGGGTGAGGATGACCTGGAAGTTGTTGAGCGAGGCCTGGATGGACTTGATGTCCTGGAATGCCTGGGTGGGCAGCTCCTGGCTGCGGAGCTTCTTCGGGTACTGCGATGTCCCGGGGATGCTTGTCGTCGCGTCCGCGTCAGGCTTCTCCTCGGCCGCGTCCACGAGCCCGAGGGGCTTTGTCCAGCGTTCGTCATCGAGGGCGTGCAGGGCCGCGGCCATCGACTGGGCCTGGGTAACTGTCGGCATCCGCTGTGGGGCGACGACGATGCTTCGTTCCGTATCCGTGTCCTGTTGGCTCAGAGCGAGGGTCTGAGCGAGGAAATTCTGCACGGCGAGGGTGGAGTTCTCCGCCTTCGACATATCGCCCTGGAAGGCCGTGGAGAGCTGGGCGTCGGAGACCACCGCGGTGGTGCCGCCGCCGATCGGCCGGGCGGCGGTCGGTGTGTACGGCAGGCCGCCGGTCTCCTGGAGGCTGTCGCTGCGGGCGATCACGTTGTGCGCGCCCGCCGAAGTGGCGACATCGACGACCGACGGGTCGATCGCCCCGTCGACGGGCCAAGCGAAGTCGGTCGACGGCTTCACGTGCAGGATGGTTTGTACCGTCGTCCCGGCCATCTCGGTGGCGGTCTGCAGGTGGCTGAGAGTGCCCGACACGTTCTTGCCACGGTGCGCGATGGACGCCAGATCGGGATCGGCGAACGGCAGCGCGATCACCTCGCTGTCCGACACCGCGGCTTCCAGTGAGGTGAGCCACTGCTTGGCGAGGGCCTGGTTCTCCTTGCTCCCCGCGACGGTGGTGTCGCCGGACTTGACGCGATAGTTCCTCGCCATCGCATCGACGCTGGCCAGCAGATCCGGGTCGATGACCCACGTCACGGGCAGCTGACTGCCCAGTGAGACCAGCTGTTCGAGGCGTCCGCCCGGAGCGAGTTCGGCGGCCAGGTCGTCGTCCGCGAACACAGGCGTCTGCTGATCGTCGGAGGCTGTCTCGGCAGTGACATGGGGCGATGCGATCAGCGGCCAGAGGTAGGTGACCTTCGTCTTGGAGTCACGCTCCTTTTCCTGCCAGGGCAGGAAGGTGCGCTGGATCCCCAGCACCTGTTCGTTCGGGGCCAGGGAGGTCTGCCCCGACACCGAGACACCGAGCTGGTAGACGCCGTCGTCGCCGAGACCCAGTTTGCCGACCGGTACGGAGAGTGTGAAGTCCTGGCTTATCCCGGGAGGAAGCTTTGCGAACTTCACCGTGTACTTGCCGCCGAGCGGGGCGGGGTCGCTGCCGAGGACGTAGCCGGTGCGCTTGGCAGCGGTGTCGATCGATGTCCTGTCGGAGAGCTTCGGGCCCACTCGCAAGTCGACCTTCGCCTGCCTGATCGCGTCCTTGCCTCTGTTGGTCACGGTGCCGGAGACGGTCAGGGTGTCACCCTTCACCGGTGCGCTCGGAGCGACGGTGTTCAGGGACACATCGACTGTTTCGGAGCCGGTGGGGGCCTTGGCGGCCCCGTCGGCCTGTGCGGTGGGCGCGGCCGGTCCGGCCAGCAGAACTACGGCGAGCTGCGCCCCGATGATCAAGGAGGCTGTGCGCCGCAGCCACCGGCGGGCAGGAGAGGGACCGATCCCCTGAATGTCTGCCGCCTTGGCCACGCGCCTACCCGTCCCTCGTCGTTGTCAGCTGCTGTCGATGATTGTCGGTTGCTGCGTCCCCGCATGGTAACGATGTGCGCGGGTGCCAAGTGCTAAGGAGTCCGCTACACGATCGGAAGAGTCTCGCAGGGCGGGACGAAACCAGGACCACCGGGCCGGTCCGGGCACGTACCCTTTTCTGTTGTGTCGAATGCCAATGAAGACAGCTCCCGTGCCCTGACCCAGGTGCAGCACCGCGCAGTCAGTGAACTGCTGCGGGTGTCCCCGGTCGCCGACGACCTGGCCCGTCGTTTCCAGGATGCCGGATTCAGTCTCGCCCTTGTCGGCGGCTCGGTCCGGGACGCGCTTCTCGGCAGGCTCGGGAACGACCTGGACTTCACGACCGATGCCCGCCCCGAGGCGGTACTGAAGATCGTCCGGCCGTGGGCCGACTCGGTATGGGAGGTCGGGATCGCCTTCGGCACCGTGGGCGTCCAGAAGGACGGCTACCAGATCGAAGTCACCACATACAGGTCGGAGGCGTACGACAGGACCTCGCGCAAGCCCGAGGTGTCCTACGGCGATTCCATCGAGGAAGACCTTGTCCGTCGTGACTTCACGGTCAACGCGATGGCCGTAGCGCTTCCGCAGAAGGACTTCATCGATCCTCACGGCGGTCTTGAGGACTTGGCCGAGCGTGTACTGCGCACTCCCGGCGCACCCGAGGAGTCGTTCTCCGACGATCCGCTACGCATGCTGCGTGCTGCTCGCTTCGCCGCGCAGCTGGGCTTCGATATCGCCCCCGATGTGATCATGGCGATGACTGAAATGGCCGGGCGCATCGAGATCGTCTCTGCCGAGCGGGTCAGGGAGGAGCTCAACAAGCTGTTGCTCTCCGCTAATCCCCGCAAGGGTCTGGCGCTGCTCGTCGACACGGGGCTGGCGCAGCAGGTGCTGCCTGAGCTCCCCGCTCTGCGCCTGGAAAGTGACGAGCATCACCGTCACAAAGATGTCTACGAGCACTCGCTGACTGTTCTGGAGCAGGCGATCGGCCTGGAGGAGGACGGCCCTGATCTAGTTTTGCGCCTTGCTGCTCTCCTCCATGACATCGGCAAGCCGAGGACGCGGCGCTTCGAGAAAGACGGGCGCGTCTCGTTCCATCACCACGAGGTGGTGGGCGCCAAGATGGTCAAGAAGCGGATGGCCGCGCTCAAGTACTCCAACGACATGGTCAAGGACGTCGCGAAGCTCGTGGAGCTTCATCTGCGCTTCCACGGTTACGGCGACGGTGAATGGACCGACTCCGCGGTGCGCCGGTATGTGCGTGATGCCGGGCCCCTGCTGGGGCGACTGCACAAGCTGACCCGCTCGGACTGCACCACGCGGAACAAGCGCAAGGCCGCTGCACTCTCGCGGACCTACGACGGGCTTGAGGAGCGCATTGTGCAGCTGCAGGAGCAGGAGGAGCTGGATGCCATCCGGCCCGACCTTGACGGCAACGAGATCATGAAGACCCTGGGGGTCGGTCCTGGGCCGGTGGTCGGTAAAGCCTACGCGTTTCTGCTGGAGCTGCGGCTGGAGCACGGGCCGATGGAGCATGATGCGGCGGTCGAGAAGCTCAGGAAGTGGTGGGCCGCGCAGAACTGAGGTTGCTGGTCGTTCGACCGGCAAGGGTGAGGAACGGGTCGCGGTCCTGTTTCACGTGAAACAGGACCTGATACGTGCGAGGGGCGCTGTTTCACGTGAAACAGCGCCCCTCGCACGTATCGCGCACGCTAGAGCGCCCTACCGACGCGGCTCCACCGGAACAGCAGTACGGCGATGACTGCATAGAGCACGGCTACCCCGATCACCACCGCGAACGACTGCCCATCGGGGGGCAGCAGCAGGGCAGAGACTGCGGCAGCGCCCACGAATGCCACGTTGAACAGCACGTCGTAGAGGGAGAAGATCCGGCCGCGGAAGCCGTCGTCCACCGAGCTCTGCACCACCGTGTCCGTTGCGATCTTCGCCCCCTGAGTGAACAGTCCGAGAGTGAACGCCATGGCGAGTGTTGGTACGGGGACGAACCACAGCCCCAGCGCGGGTTCAAGGACGGCAGCCGCCGCCGCGCACACCCCCATCCAGCGGAACCGGCCGAGCCGCCCCACAGTCCAAGGTGTCACCACGGACGCCGCGAAGAAGCCCGCACCGGAGCTCGCCACAGCCAGTCCGAGGAGGGCCAGGCCTTCGGATTCGCTGTCGGACCAGGCGTACCGGCACAACATCAGCACCATCACCGTCAGCATCCCGTAGCAGAAGCGGATCACGGTCATGGCCGCCAGTGCCCGGGTTGCTTGCTTCCGTTCCGCCAGATGGCGCAGCCCGTCAATGAGCCCCCGTGCGGTGATGACCAGAGCCTTCCTCAGTCGGACGCGGTGCCCTTCCTGATCTGGTCCGAGAAGCCCGATGGCAAGGCTCAGGGATGTCAGCGCCGAAGCGAGGTAGAGAGCTGCGCCCAGCAGTACCACCGCTGCATCGGAGTCGGCGAGTACCAGCCGCACGATGAAGGCGAGGCCGCCGCCGGCCGTGGCGGCGAGAGTGCCCGCGGTCGGTGAGAGCGAGTTCGCCAGCACGAGTCGGTCGCTGTCGACGACACGCGGCAGCGCGGCCGAGAGCCCGGCCAGCACAAAGCGGTTGACCGCGGTGACGCACAGCGCCGAGGCGTAGAAGAGCCAGTCGGGTGCAGAGCCGAGGATCAGGAGCGCGGTGCAGCAGGCGAGTGCGGCGCGCAGCAGGTTGCCGTACAGAAGAACCTGACGGCGTGGCCAGCGGTCCAGCAGTACGCCGGCAAAGGGGCCGATGAGCGAGTACGGCAGTAGCAGCACGGCCATGGCGGAGGCGATAGCGCCCGCCGACGCCTGTTTCTCCGGGGAGAAGACGACGTGAGCCGCCAGCGCCACCTGGTAGACGCCGTCAGCCGACTGGGAGAGGAGTCGTACGGCGAGTAGACGACGGAAGTTCCGCAGGCGCAGAAGTACGCGCAGATCACCTACGACAGGCATGTGGTCAAGGGTCACATACGTTGAGGGTCCCCGGGCGGATTGCCCGGGGACCCTCAACAGCGCGAAAGTAAAGGAGCGTTGCCGCTCATCACCGAGTCGCGCCGACGCACCGTGTCCGGTCGCGTCAGTTGGCGACCTCGCCCTTGATGAACTTCTCGACGTTTTCGCGGGCCTCGTCGTCGAAGTACTGGACCGGCGGGGACTTCATGAAGTACGAGGACGCGGACAGGATCGGGCCACCGATGCCGCGGTCCTTGGCGATCTTCGCGGCGCGGAGGGCGTCGATGATGACACCGGCGGAGTTCGGGGAGTCCCAGACCTCGAGCTTGTACTCCAGGTTCAGCGGAACGTCACCGAAGGCGCGGCCCTCGAGGCGCACGTACGCCCACTTGCGGTCGTCCAGCCAGGCCACGTAGTCCGAAGGACCGATGTGGACGTTGTTCGCACCGAGCTCGCGGTCACGGATCTGGGAGGTGACGGCCTGCGTCTTGGAGATCTTCTTGGACTCCAGGCGCTCACGTTCGAGCATGTTCTTGAAGTCCATGTTGCCGCCGACGTTCAGCTGCATCGTGCGGTCCAGGATGACGCCCCGGTCCTCGAAGAGCTTCGCCATCACGCGGTGCGTGATGGTGGCACCGACCTGCGACTTGATGTCGTCGCCGACGATCGGGACACCGGCCTCGGTGAACTTGTCCGCCCACTCCTTGGTACCGGCGATGAAGACCGGGAGAGCGTTGACGAACGCTACCTTGGCGTCGATGGCGCACTGCGCGTAGAACTTCGCAGCAACTTCGGATCCGACCGGCAGGTAGCAGACGAGGACGTCGACCTTACGGTCCTTGAGGACCTGGACGATGTCGACCGGGGCCTCGGCCGACTCCTCGATGGTCTGGCGGTAGTACTTGCCCAGCCCGTCATGGGTGTGGCCGCGCTGGACGGTGACGCCGGCGTTCGGCACGTCGCAGAGCTTGATGGTGTTGTTCTCGCTGGCACCGATGGCGTCCGCGAGGTCGAGGCCGACCTTCTTCGCGTCGACGTCGAAGGCGGCGACGAACTCGACGTCCCGCACGTGGTAGTCGCCGAACTGGACGTGCATCAGGCCGGGCACCTTGCCGGCCGGATCGGCGTCCTTGTAGTACTCGACGCCTTGGACCAACGAGGCGGCGCAGTTGCCCACGCCGACGATGGCTACGCGAACCGAACCCATTCCGGTTGCTCCCTGTGTGTAATGGATGTTCCCGATGAAGCCCCGCGGGTCTGCGGGGACTTCACTTTGAGGTGTCGTCGGACGGATCCGGCGGGGTGATACCCCGGTGCCGGGGCAGGCCGTCCGTCTCTCCTGCTGTGTTCTGCTGAGCTTCGCTCCCCGGCGAGGATCGTCGCTGATCCCGTCCCGACCGCTCACTCTCGATGAGCTCGTTCAGCCAGCGCACTTCGCGCTCCACGGACTCCATGCCGTGTCGCTGCAGCTCAAGTGTGTAGTCGTCGAGGCGCTCGCGGGTGCGGACCAGAGAGGCCCGCATCTTCTCCAGGCGCTCCTCCAGTCGGCTGCGCCGGCCTTCCAGCACCCGCATCCGCACCTCGTGCTCCGTCTGCCCAAAGAAGGCGAAACGGGCTGCGAAGTGCTCGTCCTCCCAGGAGTCGGGGCCGGTATGCGAGAGCAGATCCTCGAAGTGCTCCTTACCTTCTGCCGTCAGCCGGTAGACGATCTTGGCGCGGCGCCCGGCCAGTGAGGAGGTGGGGGCGACCGCACGGCCGGTAGTAGGTGGAAGGTCGGCCGGGGCGCTTCCCGGCTCCTCGATCAACCAGCCATTGGCGACCAGCGTCTTGAGGCAGGGGTAGAGGGTGCCGTAGCTGAAGGCGCGGAAGATTCCCAACGAGGTGTTGAGGCGTTTGCGCAGCTCGTACCCGTGCATCGGGGACTCGCGGAGCAGACCGAGAACGGCGAATTCGAGGATGCCTGAGCGTCTGCTCAATTTCGCCTCCTCCTTCTCCGAGTGCTCCTGCGGAGCCCTGTGCCGAGCTGATGTACCGAGCTGATGTATCGACTCGATACATCACGACGATAGATCGGTCCTCGCGCTGCGACAAGAGGGGACATCGTGAACGGCGTCACATCGTGAATTCATAGGCGCCGACTTGCGTCGTTTGGGGTGAAGTTCGGCCCTAGAAGGGTTTTGACCGTGCGTAGTCTGTGCGGCATACAGACCACCGGGAACCGTGAGGCGCCTGTGCACGTCAGTCTTCGCGGACTAGTCGGATGCGCTGCGGATGAGCCTTTCGCAGGGCTGGTCCGTAATTCGGGGGGACCGGATCTCAACTGCCGCTTCCAGGCGTTCTCGCCTGCCCGAGGAGTAGTCGTTCCATGAGCGAGCACCGTCGCAAAACGCCGCAACCGCAAGGTGGTGGGCGTGCAGCGGCCAGACGAGCTGCCCAGCAGTCCTCAGGACGCCGCGCCGCTCCATCACGCGGAGTAACTTCTGAGTCACCGTCCGATTCGCATGGCGGGGACAGCCCGTACGGCGGACGCGCCGAGGCCAGACGGGCCGCCCAGCGCGGCGGCGGGAGCCGTGGTGGTGGCGGTGGTGGGCGTCGTCGCGGTGGTGGCGGCAGCGGACACGAGGGCCCGGGCAGGGGGCGTGGCCGCGGGAGTCAGCGTCCTGTCAAGAAGCGCTTCATCGACTACCCGCGCGCCGGGAAGTACGGCGT
Source organism: Streptomyces sp. NPDC001832 (assembly GCF_040297265.1). Taxonomy (NCBI): domain Bacteria; kingdom Bacillati; phylum Actinomycetota; class Actinomycetes; order Kitasatosporales; family Streptomycetaceae; genus Streptomyces; species Streptomyces sp. NPDC001832. The sequence continues at coordinate 159,394 of NZ_JBEOYU010000002.1, read as the reverse complement.
GCAGCGCTGGGTGCCGTCGTGGAAGCTCGTCTCCAGCCTCTGCATCGGCTTTCTCGGCCTGCTCATGGGCCTGGCCGGCATCGCGTACGCGTGGGTTGACACGCCCAAGGTGAACGCCACCGCGGAAGCGCAGAACAACGTCTATTTCTGGGACGACGGCACGCAGATGGTCGCCACGGGCGGTGAGGTCAACCGCCAGATCATCGGTTACGAACAGATCCCCGAAGCCATGCGGAACGCGGTCATCTCGGCCGAGAACAAGTCCTTCATGCACGACAGGGGCATCGACCCCATGGGCATCGCCCGTGCTCTGTTCAACATGGCGACCGGCGGCGCGACCCAGGGCGGATCGACGATCACCCAGCAGTACGTGAAGAACTCCTACCTGTCCCAGGAACAGACCCTGAGCCGGAAGATCCAGGAACTCTTCATCACGCTCAAGGTCACCAACGAGATGGACAAGAAGGACATCATCCGTGACTACCTGAACATCTCTTCCTACGGGCGAGGTGCCTACGGGATCCAGGCGGCGGCCCGTACGTATTACAACAAGGACGCCAAGGACCTGAACCCGAGCGAGTGTGCGTTCCTGGCCACGCTGCTCAAGGGTGCTACCTACTACGACCCGGCGGGCGTCCCCGAGGTGGATCCGGAGGAGGCCACCCAGGCGAAGAACACCGAACGGGCCAAGGAGCGGTGGGAGTGGATCCTCGACGAAGAGGTGAAGGACAAGCACCTCTCGCAGGCGGAGCGCGACAAGTACACCGAGTTCCCGATGCCCGTTCCACCGAAGAAGAGCGCCCAGCTGGGCGGTCAGACCGGCTACCTGGTCGACCTCGCCAAGTCGTACGCCCTGAACAACGTCGAGGGTATGACGGCGGACAAGCTGGCCCAGGGCGGCTACGAGATCCACACCACGTTCAACAAGGAGAAGGTCAAGGAACTCGACGCCGCGGTCCAGAAGGTCTACGACGACAAGATCGATCCGAAGAAGCGTCCTGAGACGGATACTCACGTCCAGTTCGGCGGCGGGTCGGTGGATCCCGAGACCGGTGCCATCGTGGCGATCTACGGCGGTCAGGACGCGACCAAGCACTACACCAACAACGCCAACCCCACAGGTGCACAGGTCGGTTCGACCTTCAAGCCGTTCGTGCTGGCGGCGGCGATGGAGTACGGCAAGCGCGACCCCTCGCTCGGGCCGGACCAGGGTCTGTCGGAGCGTGAGAAGGTCTCGCCGCTGAGCATCTACAACGCCGACGACAAGTTGAAGATCAAGGAATACAACGGCCAGATCTGGACCGACGAGAACGGTAATCAGTGGCTGCAGGCCAACGACGGCCATGAGTCGAAGGGCAACATCACCCTTCGTGAGGCCATGCAGGTGTCCGCCAACTCCCCGTACGTACAGCTCGGCATGGATGTCGGCACCGACAAGGTGAAGGACATCGCCATCGCCGCGGGGCTCAAGGACGACGAGAGCATGGCGGATTCGCATGTGCCGTCGTTCTCCATCGGTACGTCCTCGCCCAGTGCGATCCGTATGGCCGGTGCGTACGCGACCTTCGCCGACAGCGGACAGCAGCGCGAGCCCTACTCGGTCAACGAGGTGAAGCTCAAGGGCGAAACCATCTACCGGCACAAGCAGGCCCCCAAGCGCGCCTTCGGGTCCGATGTCGCCGACAACGTCACCGACGTCCTGAAGAATGTCGTCGAAAAGGGAACCGGTACCCCTGCGCAACTCCCCGGCCGCGACGTGGCGGGCAAGACGGGTACGACGGACGACAACAAGTCGGCCTGGTTCGTCGGCTACACCCCGCAGCTGTCCACGGCCATCAGCATGTACCGCCTGGACGACGACGAGAAGAACACGAACCGTAAGTTCGAGAAGATGTATGGCACGGGTGGTGAGAAGACGATCCACGGTGCCTCGTTCCCGGCCCAGATCTGGCACGACTACATGGCGGAAGCGATGCGGGGGGAGAAGGTCATGACCTTCCCGGAGCCGGTGCCGATCGGTGAAACGGTCTACGGTGGCGGCGCGCAGAGCCCCAAGCCGTCGCCCACTGCGGTGGAGTCGCCGTCGCCGTCGCCGTCGCTGACCACGTCGCCGTCCGCGTCGCCCTCGATGAGCGCCTCCCCGTCGCCTGACCCCAGCGACACCTGTGCCGCATGGGACTGGGACTGTCTGAACGACAACGGCGGGAACGGTAACGGCGGGAATGGTAATGGGGGAGCCGGCGGTTCCAGCGCCAGCCCGACGACATCCAACTCGCCACCGGGCGGCGGTAATGGCAACGGCAACGGCAACGGCAATAGCGGCGCATTCTTCGGGGGTCCGGCCGGTTAACGCCCGTTTGGCCGGGTAGACCGGCGATCCGGCCGACCGGACCTGGTCATGAGGGCCGCCGCACCACATGGTGCGGCGGCCCTCGTCGTTCCCACAGTCCCGTACGGCAGGATGAGCGGCATGCCAAGCGCAGAAGACATGAGTGTGGACCAGGAACGGCCCGTCGTACGGCCCACGCACGAGGACGAGATCGCCGAGGCAGGCAGCGAGCTGATCGGCGGCCGGTCGGGGCGCTGGACACGGCTCGGCAGCACGGCACTCACGCCCGTGGGCATCATCGCGCTGGTGGCCATCGGGATGTTCGCGCTGGGCATGGTGCAGAAGCTGCCCTGTTACAACTGGGCGTGGTTCAGGGGCGCCGGTTCGCAGTACACGCACGCCTGCTACTCGGACATTCCGCATCTCTATGTCGGGCGTGGTTTCTCCGAAGGTCTCGTGCCGTACTTCGACAAGCTGCCCGGCGACATGCAGTACCTGGAGTACCCCGTCCTGACGGGCGTGTTCATGCAGATCGCGTCCTGGCTGACACCGGGCGGATCCATTCAGCACCGTGAGCAGATGTACTGGATGGTCAACGCCGGCATGTTGATGATCTGCGCCGTGATCATCGCCGTCTGTGTCGCCCGTACACACCGGCGGCGCCCCTGGGACGGACTGCTGGTCGCCCTCGCGCCCGCCTTCGCGCTCACTGCGACGATCAACTGGGACTTGCTGGCTGTCGCGCTGACGGCCGCGGCGATGCTCATGTGGTCCCGGGGGCGGGTGCTGGCGTTCGGCATTCTCATCGGGCTTGCCACGGCCGCCAAGCTCTATCCCGTGTTCCTGCTGGGGCCGGTCTTCGTGCTGTGCTGGCGGGCGGGCAAATGGCGGGAGTTCGCCATGGCGACGCTCGGCGCGGCGGCGTCCTGGCTGGTGGTGAATCTGCCGGTGATGATCTTCGCACCAGAGGGGTGGAAGAAGTTCTATACGTTCAGCGAGGAACGGGGCATCGACTTCGGCTCCTTCTGGCTGATCATCACACAACGCACCGGAGAGGCCATCGAGGTCTCGACCGTCAACACCGTCTCGACTCTGTTGGCTGTCCTGTTGTGCGCAGCCATCGGTGCGCTGACGCTGATGGCACCGCGCAGGCCGCGCTTCCCGCAGCTGGCTTTTCTCGTCGTTGCCGTGTTCATCCTCGTCAACAAGGTCTATTCGCCGCAGTACGTGCTGTGGCTGATTCCCCTGGCTGCCCTGGCGAGGCCGCGCTGGCGCGACTTCCTGATCTGGCAGGCATGCGAGGTCATGTACTTCCTGGGCATCTGGATGTACCTCGCGTACACGACGAGCGGGGACAAGCACCAGGGGCTGCCCACGGAGGGGTATCAGCTGGCGATCATCCTGCATCTGCTGGGCACGCTGTACCTCTGCGCCGTTGTCGTACGAGACATCCTCATGCCGGAGCGGGACGTCGTACGACGAGACGGGTCGGACGATCCGTCCGGCGGGGTGCTCGACAGGGCCGGGGACGTATTCGTGCTGGGGCGGGCGGCGCGTCAGCCGCGGCATGCCGTGCCCGCCGCCGAAGGGCCGCGGGTGGAATGGGGCGCGGCGCACGGACCGGCTGCCGACTGAGACGGGTCTCTCCAGGGGGCCGGGGCCCTCTGGAGAGTGTGCCGGTGCCTTCTTACCGGTCGACGAGGCGGTCGAACTGGGTGGTCGTGTGGCGCAGATGGGCCACCAGCTCGTCTCCGACCTTCGGCTCCTGCGCGTCCGAGGGAACGAACAGGATCGACACCTGCATGTGCGGCGGTTCGGCGAACCAGCGCTGCTTGCCGGCCCAGACGAACGGCGACAGGTTGCGATTGACGGTGGCCAGGCCCGCGCGGGCTACACCCTTGGCGCGCGGCATCACACCGTGCAGGGCCTTCGGGGCCTCCAGGCCCACACCGTGCGACGTACCGCCGGCGACGACCACCAGCCAGCCGTCCGAGGCGGCCTTCTGCTGGCGGTAGCCGAAACGGTCACCCTTGTCGACACGCGTGACGTCCAGAACGGCGCCCCGGTACTCCGTCGCGTCATGGTCGCCGAGCCACAGCCGGGTACCGATCCGGGCGCGGAAACGGGTCTGCGGGAACTGCTGCTGGAGCCGGCCCAGCTCCTCGGCGCGCAGATGGCTGACGAACATGGTGTGCAGCGGCAGCCGGGCGGCGCGCAGCCGGTCCATCCAGCCGATGACTTCCTCGACCGCGTCCGAGCCGTCGGTGCGGTCCAGCGGCAGGTGCAGGGCGAAGCCTTCGAGGCGTACGTCCTCGATGGCGGCGTGCAGCTGCCCGAGCTCCTCCTCCTTGACACCGTGGCGCTTCATCGAGCTCATGCACTCGATGACGACCCGTGCGCCCACCAGGGCGTGCACGCCGTCCACGGAGGAGACGGACCGGATGACACGGTCGGGCAGCGGCACCGGCTCCTCGCCCCGACGGAACGGGGTGAGGACCAGCAGATCGCCGCTGAACCAGTCCTTGATGCGGGCCGCCTCATAGGTGGTGCCGACGGCCAGCATGTCGGAGCCGAAGCGGATGGCCTCGTCGGCCAGCCGCTCGTGACCGAAGCCGTATCCGTTGCCCTTGCAGACCGGGACGAGGCCGGGGAACTGGTCGAGGACGGACTTTTGGTGCGCCCGCCAGCGCGCGGTGTCGACGTAGAGGGAGAGCGCCATGGCCGGTCCGGAACCCTTCTGGTGGCTGCGGTGTGTCGGAGGTGTGCGGATTGAAACGAATGAAGCCGGTTTCGTCAGGGGGACGACGCGTATCAGCGGCGCGACATGTAGATGTCGAGCGCCTTGTGCAGCAGCTTGTTGAGCGGGAAGTCCCACTCGCCGATGTACTCGACGGCTTCGCCACCGGTACCGACCTTGAATTGGATCAGACCGAAGAGGTGGTCCGTCTCGTCGAGCGAGTCACTGATACCGCGCAGGTCGTAGACGGTTGCGCCCATAGCGTACGAGTCGCGCAGCATGCGCCACTGCATCGCGTTCGAGGGCCGGACCTCGCGCCCGATGTTGTCGGACGCGCCGTACGAGTACCAGACGTGGCCACCGACGACGAGCATCGTCGCCGCGGACAGGTTCACGCCGTTGTGCCGCGCGAAATAGAGCCGCATGCGGTTGGGGTCCTCGGTGTTGAGCACCGTCCACATGCGCTGGAAATAGGAGAGCGGGCGCGGCCGGAAGCGGTCGCGGACCGCGGTGATCTCGTACAGCCGCTGCCATTCGGCGAGGTCCTCGTAACTGCCCTGGACGACCTCGACGCCGGCCTTCTCGGCCTTCTTGATGTTACGTCGCCACAGCTGGTTGAAGCCCTTGAGGACATCTTCGAGCGACCGGTTGGCCAGCGGGACCTGGAAGACATAGCGCGGCTGTACGTCACCGAATCCGGCGCCGCCGTCCTCGCCCTGCTGCCACCCCATCTTCCGCAGCCGGTCCGCGACTTCGAAGGCGCGCGGTTCGATGTGGGTGGCCTCGACATCGCGCAGGCGCTTCACATCGGGGTCCTGGATACCGGACTTGATGGCAGCCGCGTCCCAGCGCCGAATGACGACCGGCGGGCCCATCTTCACGGAGAAGGCGCCTTGCTGCTTGAGATGCGCCAACATCGGCTGCAGCCAGTCGTCCAGGTTGGGGGCGTGCCAGTTGATGACCGGGCCCTCGGGAAGGTACGCGAGGTACCGCTTGATCTTGGGCAGCTGGCGGTACAGCACCAGACCGGCACCGACCAACTCGCCGCTCTTGTCGAACCATCCCAGGTTCTCCGAGCGCCATTCGGTCTTCACATCAGCCCACGCCGGGACCTGGCAGTGACTCGCCGCAGGCAGACTCTGGATGTACGCCAGATGCTGCTCTCGGCTGATGGTCCTCAGGGTCAGGCTCATGCGGGGCGCTCCTCGGCAGGTGTGTCCCCATCGGTCAGGGGCTCCGGCTCTCGCGCCGAAGCCTACTGCGACCGGGGAGCGCTCCGTCTGGCCCTGTGGGACCTCGCCGGTCCGTTCCGCCGGGACCCGGAACGGCCTCGCCTTTGTACGGGTACGGCGCCAGGCCCTTGTACGGGGTCCTCGCGCCAGGCCCGTGCGGTCCGGCAGCGTCTGTCTCGAATCAGCCCACCACGCCGCCGAAGAGGCCGCCGTGGGCCATGCCCAGGAAGAACCCGATGGCGGATGCGCCCATGCCGACGATCAGCGGGAATCTCTCGCGCGTGGTGAGCGAGACGTACTGCCCGTACGCAGCCGTGAGGATCCCGATGAGTCCGGCCCACGAACTGATCAGATGCAGGTTGTGGAACATCGCCGTCACGAAGGCGAGGGCACCGAGGACCAGAGTCACCGCCACCAGGGTTTGCTGGAGTGGATGACGCTTGCCGTCCGTGGCGAGAAGAGAGACGGGAGGGCGGGGTCGAACTGTCTGCGCCATGGAGCACCTCCTGGCCGAAAGGCGGCGCATCGTGGCGCCGCTCACACCCGATGCGTACAGATTGCGTCCCCTGAGCACCGGATTTCAACCGGAAGCCGGTGTGCGGGTAGTCTGTAACATCTGCACCGGTGTCTGCCCAGGCCAGCGCTCAGCCCCTCTCGACAGAGGGCGCTGTCAGTGGCGGCTGCTTTACTCGGAGACACTGTTGCTTACGCATCACGACCCTCCTGCCACGGAACGACCGTGGCCGCTGAGTCCAAAGGAGGTGGGTTCCACATGCGTCACTACGAGGTGATGGTCATCCTCGACCCCGATCTCGAGGAGCGCGCTGTCTCCCCGCTGATCGAGAACTTCCTCTCCGTCGTCCGTGAGGGCAACGGGAAGGTTGAGAAGGTCGACACCTGGGGCCGTCGTCGTCTCGCTTACGAGATCAAGAAGAAGCCCGAGGGCATCTACTCGGTCATCGACTTGCAGGCCGAGCCTGCGGTCGTCAAGGAGCTCGACCGCCAGATGAACCTGAACGAGTCGGTCCTCCGGACCAAGGTCCTCCGTCCCGAGGTCCACTGAGCATCTAGCTCAGCGGTCATCGGGTTCGAGTAGCAGCAAGCAGCCAGAAGCAATCCCCGCCGAGAGGTTCACCATGGCAGGCGAGACCGTCATCACGGTCGTCGGCAATCTCGTCGACGACCCCGAGCTGCGCTTCACCCCGTCCGGTGCGGCGGTCGCGAAGTTCCGTGTCGCGTCCACTCCCCGCATCTTTGACCGGCAGACCAATGAGTGGAAGGACGGCGAAGGCCTGTTCCTCACCTGCTCGGTCTGGCGGCAGGCGGCGGAGAACGTCGCCGAGTCGCTCCAGCGAGGCATGCGCGTTGTCGTGCAGGGCCGGCTGAAGCAGCGGTCGTACGAAGACCGCGAGGGCGTCAAGCGCACGGTCTACGAGCTGGACGTCGAGGAAGTCGGCCCCAGCCTCAAGAACGCCACGGCCAAGGTCACCAAGACCACCGGTCGCGGTGGTCAGGGCGGCCAGGGTGGATACGGCGGTGGTCAGCAGGGCGGCGGCAACTGGGGCGGCGGCCCCGGTGGCGGTGGCCAGCAGGGTGGTGGCGGCGCTCCCGCCGACGACCCGTGGGCCACGAGCGCGCCTGCCGGCGGCCAGCAGGGCGGCGGAGGTGGTTGGGGCGGAAGCTCCGGCGGCTCTGGCGGCTACTCGGACGAGCCTCCCTTCTAGGGCAGCTCGTACTCCCACTTCTTGATCACACAGGAGAAACACCATGGCGAAGCCGCCTGTGCGCAAGCCTAAGAAGAAGGTCTGCGCGTTCTGCAAGGACAAGACCCAGTACGTGGACTACAAGGACACGAACATGCTGCGGAAGTTCATTTCCGACCGTGGCAAGATCCGTGCCCGCCGCGTGACCGGCAACTGCACGCAGCACCAGCGTGACGTCGCCACGGCAGTCAAGAACAGCCGTGAGATGGCGCTGCTGCCCTACACGTCCACCGCGCGATAAGGGAAGGGTGACTGAATCATGAAGATCATCCTCACCCACGAGGTCTCCGGCCTCGGTGCTGCGGGCGACGTCGTCGACGTCAGGGACGGGTACGCCCGTAACTACCTGGTTCCGCGTGGCTTCGCCATCCGCTGGACCAAGGGTGGCGAGAAGGACGTGGCGCAGATCCGCCGCGCCCGCAAGATCCACGAGATTGCCACGATCGAGCAGGCCAACGAGATCAAGACCAAGCTCGAGGCCGTGAAGGTCCGTCTGGCCGTTCGCTCCGGCGACGCCGGCCGTCTCTTCGGCTCCGTGACCCCGGCCGACATCGCCTCGGCGATCAAGGCTGCCGGTGGCCCCGAGGTCGACAAGCGTCGCGTCGAGCTCGGCTCGCCGATCAAGACGCTCGGCGGACACCAGGTGTCCGTGCGTCTGCACCCCGAGGTTGCCGCGAAGCTCGGCATCGAGGTCGTTGCTGCCTAAGGGCACAGCTCACTAGAGCAGGTGTAGGGCCGTACCCCGCGTGGTACGGCCCTTTGCCGTTTCACGTGAAACGGGACCGCTGGCCGGTGGCTCAGCGGGTGGCTCCGGTGACGAGCCACTTGCCCGATCGTGTGCGCAGCCAGAGCGTCACCATGCGGACGGTCATCATCAAGGCCATAGCCCACCACAGCGCGGTCAGGCCGCCGCCGAACGTCGGCACCAGCAGGGCGACCGGGGCGAAGACGGCCAGAGTGACGAGCATGGCCCAGGCCAGATACCGCCCGTCTCCGGCACCCATCAGCACTCCGTCCAAAACGAAGACCACGCCGGCGATCGGCTGGGACAGCGCCACCACCAGCAGTGCCGGGAACAGAGTGTCCCGAACGGACTGGTCGCCGGTGAACAGGGGCACGAACAGCGGTCGAGCAAGGACGATCAGTGCTGCGAACACCACCCCGGAAGCGATGCCCCACTGGACCATGCGGAGGCACGCCTCACGTGCGCCCTTGGTGTCACCGGCTCCCAAGTAGCGGCCGATGATCGCCTGCCCTGCAATGGCGATGGCGTCGAGGGCGAATGCCATCAGGTTCCAGAGGGAGAGGATGATCTGGTGCGCGGCGATCTCAGTGTCGCCGAGGCGGGCAGCGACGGCTGTGGCGATCATCAGCACGGCACGGAGCGACAGTGTACGGACCAGCAGTGGAACGCCTGCCTGGGCGCTGGTCTTGATGCCTGTGGCGTCGGGCCACAGTGAGGCGCCGTGCCGACGTGCTCCCCGTACCACCACAATGAGATAGGCGGCGGCCATGGCGATCTGTGCGATCACAGTGCCCCAGGCCGATCCGGCGATACCGAGCCCGGCGCCGTAGACGAGCCCTGCATTGAGGGCTCCGTTGGCCGCGAAACCTCCGATGGCGACATAGAGCGGGGTTCGGGTGTCCTGCAGGCCACGGAGTACCCCGGTCGCGGCCATCACCACGAGCATGGCCGGGATGCCGAGGCTGGAGATCCTCAGATACGTGGTGGCGTAGGGGGCGGCGGTGTCGGAGGCACCGAAGACGTCTACGAGCCAGGGCGCTGTGGGGAGCGCGATGGCGATGACGAAGATGCCGAGCAGTAGGGCCAGCCAGATGCCGTCCATGCCCTGCCGGATCGCGGAGGCCAGATCGCCCGCTCCGACCTGCCGCGCCACTGCCGCGGTGGTGCCGTACGCGAGAAAGACGAAGACGCTGACGGCGGTGGTCAGCAAGGCGGCGGCGACGGCCAGGCCAGCCAGCTGCGGTGTGCCGAGATGGCCGACGATGGCGCTGTCGACCATCACGAAGAGCGGCTCGGCGATGAGCGCGCCGAAGGCGGGGACGGCGAGCGAGATGATCTCGCGGTCGTGCCGTCGACGACTGGGCGGCGAGGGCGCCGTGGCCTGGATCATGGGGGCCAATCTAATCTTCCACAGGTAATAGATGCAATAGATGAGGAGTCCTTACATTCGCTGCGGATCGACATTCTCCCTTGCGCTGTTTGTCGTGATCTTGTGCTGGCCCGGAAAGTTTTTCTCCCCCACAGCCCGTGGACGGAGAAAGGCCAGGTCAGGGCCCTGGTGATGGGGGTGCTATGAGTTTGTCCACAGTACTGTCCCCCGCTCCGTGCACAGGTTCCGCAGAGTTCTCCACAGCATCTGGTCCGTCGTCCACATGCCCTGTGGATAACCAGATTGGCTGACGGTGCTGAGCGGCCTACCGTGGTCCGGCGCCCGCACCCCGTTCCGGCCCTGGAACCCCGCAGAACTCGACGTGCCGCAACCGGAGTCGGGCGTCTTGTTTGTCGGTGCTGTGTCGTAAGAAAGATTGGCACGGCGAGGTCCGCGGAGCGGACGGGAGGAGGCGGCCGGTGAGCATTTCCGAGCCTTTGGACGACCCCTGGGCCGACACCGGTCCCAGTGACCGTCTGCCTGTTTCCCGCCAGCGCCGCGGCGAAGGCCGGGACCGCGGCGAGCAGCACGAACGCGGCAGGGAGAGCGGTGGATGGGAGGGCGGTTCTTCCGGTTTCGAGCGGGTACCGCCTCAGGACCTTGATGCCGAGCAGTCGGTTCTCGGCGGCATGCTCCTGTCCAAGGACGCCATCGCCGACGTTGTGGAGATCATCAAGGGACACGACTTCTACCGTCCCGCGCACGAGACCGTCTACCAGGCGATCCTTGACCTCTATGCCAAGGGCGAGCCGGCCGACCCGATCACGGTGGCGGCCGAACTGGTCAAACGCGGCGAGATCACCAAGGTGGGCGGAGCTCCGTATCTGCACACCCTCGTCCAGTCCGTGCCAACCGCGGCCAATGCTTCGTACTACGCGGAGATCGTCCACGAGCGGGCGGTCCTCAGGCGGCTCGTCGAAGCCGGGACGAAGATCACGCAGATGGGGTACGCGGCCGACGGCGATGTCGACGACATCGTGAACTCCGCGCAGGCCGAGATCTACGCCGTCACCGAGCAGCGCACCAGCGAGGACTACCTGCCGCTCGGCGACATCATGGAAGGCGCTCTCGACGAGATTGAGGCGATCGGTTCGCGCAGCGGTGAGATGACCGGGGTGCCGACCGGCTTCACCGACCTCGACGCCCTGACGAACGGACTGCACCCGGGCCAGATGGTCGTCATCGCGGCCCGTCCCGCCATGGGTAAGTCCACGCTGGCACTGGACTTCGCACGGGCCTGTTCGATCAAGAGTAACCTGCCGAGCGTGATCTTCTCCCTCGAAATGGGGCGCAACGAGATCGCGATGCGACTGCTCTCGGCCGAGGCCCGGGTGGCGCTGCACCACATGCGTTCCGGCACCATGACCGACGAGGACTGGACGCGGCTGGCCCGCCGGATGCCGGATGTCTCGTCCGCCCCCCTCTACATCGACGACTCCCCGAACCTCTCCATGATGGAGATCCGGGCGAAGTGCCGTCGCCTCAAGCAGCGCAACGACCTCAAGCTCGTAGTCATCGACTATCTGCAGCTGATGCAGTCCGGCGGCTCGAAGCGTGCCGAAAGTCGGCAGCAGGAGGTCTCGGACATGTCCCGAAACCTCAAGCTGCTGGCGAAGGAGCTGCAGCTCCCGGTCATCGCGCTCTCCCAGCTGAACCGTGGCCCCGAGCAGCGCACGGATAAGAAGCCGATGGTCTCCGACCTGCGTGAATCCGGATCCATCGAGCAGGACGCCGACATGGTGATCCTGCTGCACCGCGAGGACGCATACGAGAAGGAGTCCCCCCGCGCCGGCGAGGCCGACCTGATCGTGGCCAAGCACCGTAACGGCCCGACGGCGACGATCACGGTGGCCTTCCAGGGCCACTACTCGCGCTTCGTGGACATGGCACAGACCTGAGCGGAAGCTTTGTAGGGTCTCAAATTTCATGTCGGAGTCTCACGGTCGACGTCGGATAGAAGTCGGATCCGACACCGAGCTGAGATTCGCAGGTCGCTGCCGTACCTCATTCGAGTACGGCATCCCGCTCCGCGAGAGCCCTCAGGATTACAAGCGCCGCGGCACTGTCGATCGGGACTGGCTCATCGAACAGTACGTCCACCGCCGCCGATCCCTGCCGGACCTCGCGCGCGAAACCGGCATGAGCACCGCGAACATGGCCCGCTGGGCCCACACCCACAACATTCCTTTCTGACCACGCGGCGGAGCCAGCCACAACACCGGCCTTCGCACCGCCGACGAAGCCGAGGCACTTCCCGCAGTTCTCCGCAAAGCCCTCACTCGAGTACGACAGCAGGTTCGGGATCACAGCCGAGCTGCCCGTCTCGGAATGGGGAGGCCACGACCCCGAACAACTCACCTCCGAGGAGTTCGAAGAAGTTTGGGGGTTTGCCCGTCGCTAGATCGCATCCCGCCCCAGCTGACCTCTCGGCACCGCGGAGACTTGTTGGCATCATCGCGGCATGACCCCGACCCTTCCCCACACTGTCCGAGCCGTCGACACCGCCCAGCTCCTGGAGCTGGCCCAAGAGGCCGCCATGCACAGCTTCAGTCAGCGGCTCCCGGTCGACTGGCTCCGAGAGCACCTTGCCGGGGAGGCGACGCACTACCTGTTCCCGACGCTCGTGCAGCGGCTCACGCACCGTCCCGAGATGCCGCTGCAGTGGAGGTGCCAGCAACTGCTGACCGTCAACACCGGCGAACAGATCCGGGGTCTGCTCGACGTCCTTCCTGACACCTTCGACAAGATCCCGGAGACCTTGGACACGGCCTCCAAAAAGGACATCGTCAGCCGCATCGAGCGAGCAGTAACCGTGCGCGAGTGGATGGAACGGATGGGTGCCGAAGCAGGTTCGTGACGCCCCTGGGCAGCGGTGCAGCCTGCTGGACAGTCTGAGGAAATGACATCGATCTGAGACAGCCGCCGGCCAGCATGTCCTGAGGCTGGAGACGGACATCCAGGTCACAGCGTCGGCGCATGACACCGAAAGTGAGAACCTACAAGCTTTGTGGGATCCCAGTTCTCGTGTCCTTTTCCCACTCGCGACGTCCATTGCGTGGCCAAAAAAGGACAGGGCAACGGGATTCATGCTGTCCTGTCGCGCTGATGCGGTCAGATTCTCACTCGGTCTCACATGACCTTGCAGTCCCTAACCGGATCGTGTTCTGAGCGGCGACCGCCTTGAGGAAAACACTGGCGGCGGCGAAGCCCGGGCAGAAAACTCTCAGCGTGACACTTCATACGAACGAGATCCTTGTGGATGAGTCGGTCGTCGGGTCGCTGCTGCGGGAACAGCAACCGGAATGGTCCGCCCTTCCCATCTCACCGGCCGGTGAGGGCACCGACAACAGGATGTACCGGCTCGGCGACCAGCTACTCATGCGGCTGCCGCGCACCCCGGACAACGCGAAGGCCGTACGGAAAGAGCAGACATGGCTGCCGCGGCTGGCGCCACACCTTCCCTGTCGCATTCCGGAACTAGTGCACGCAGGCACCCCGAGCTCCGCATTCCCGCTCGCCTGGTCGGTGTACCGCTGGATCGACGGCGATGAAGCCGGCCTGGGATCGGTCACCGATTGGCCCGCCTTCGGGGCCGACCTGGCGGTGATCGTGCAGAGCCTTCACTCCATTCCCCTCATGGGAGCCACTCGGCGGGGCGAGCTCAGCTGGTACCGCGGAGGTGGCCTGCAAGCTTGTGACCGGTGGATCAACGAGTGCTTCGACAACTGCCGGACGATCGAGGGCCTCGACCTCGACATCGCGCACCTGCGACACCTGTGGCAGAGTGCGCTCGCATTGCCCGAGCCATCCGGCCATCAGGTGTGGCTCCACGGAGACCTCAAACCCAGCAACCTTCTGGTACAGCAGGGAAAGCTGCACGCGGTCATCGACTTCGGAGCTCTCTCAGTCGGCTTCCCCGACGCCGAGCACTCGCCTCTGTGGGACCTTCCACCTGGGGCCCGACAGGCATACTGGGATGCCATAAGTCTCGACGACGTGACCTGGCTGCGTGCCCGGGCTTGGGCCATCGGCGTCGGAGTCAGCGGAGTGTCGTACTACTGGGTCACCTATCCCGCCTTCGTCAACGAATGCCTGTTGCGTCTCCGAGCGATCCTGGAGGCTGCTGGCGAGCGGTGAACCAGTCCCGGATGGGGCCTCACCATGAGATCTGGTTCCGCAAAAGCCAACTCGTTTGAGAATGACATCCGCCTCCGTTCCCAAACCACCTGTCAACCCCACAGGTTGGAGATGGGAATTGGGACGCACTTCCGGCTGGCCGGCGAGACGGTCGAGGTCGTGGAGTTCGCCAGCCTGGCCACGGGCATGGAGGTCGTCCTCAAGGACGGGCGCGACCGACTGTCCCGGATGTCGCTGCGCGAGCTGTTGACCTCCGATCGCGCCGAGCTGATCGACGACGGAACGGGCCCTTCCTCCGTCGATGACGGGGACGTCGCAGCCGTGGTGCTGAACCGGCTGACCAAGGACTAGAAGGAGGATCTCCTGGAGCGGGCCGAGCATGTACGGGAGATGCTGACAGGCTACCGCTCCGGCAGCGAGGACCTTGCCCGGCCGGAGGAGCCGCGTCCCCAGTACGCCCTGGGCTTGCCGCTGCAGACCCGCAGACAGCGGGCGCATGACACGGGGGTGAGACAGCCTAAGAACCCGCTGGTCACAGAGGTGCCCTATGCCACGGGCGGCGAGATCCTGCAAGCGTGTGGTCGCGGCGGTCCCGGAGATCCTTGCGGAGGAAAAGACAATGCAGTGAGGTCACCGAGTTCTCGCTGCCGCCAGACTGGCGGCCTTGGTAGCGCGTTGAGCGAAGACGTCCTCACGGCGGTCTGCCATCTGCCGCAGCGCGTCTTTGCGATCCCGCTTGGAGAGCCGGTCGAGATAGGTGTGACCGAAGAGGTGGTCGGTCTCGTGTTGCAGACACCGGGCGAAGTAACCCGTTCCTTCAATGACGAGGGGGTTGCCGTCCTTGTCGAGCCCGCGAGCGACAGCACGATCGGTACGGGGAACCGCCATGCCTGCACCAGGTACGGACAGGCAGCCCTCGAAGTCGTCAATGAGTCGGCGGCTACCCGGATCGGGCAGGACCAGAACCGGGTTGATGATGTGGCCGACATGCCGGATCCCATAGTCGTCCGGGCAGTCATACACGAACAGCCGCAGGTCGACGCCAACCTGGTTGGCGGCCAGGCCGGCACCGTCAGCCACATACATGGTCAGGAACATGTCGTCGATTAACGCCGACAACTCCGGGGTTCCGAACTCGGATACCTCCCGGCACGGATGGCTCAGGATCTCCTCACCGACCACCGTGACCCTGCGAACCGAACCGCGTTCCACCTCCGGTGGCAGTGCCGGATAGGTGTTCACTGGGCGGCCTTGCACACGGACTCGCCGGTCGACGGGACGGGACCGCTCGTGACGAACAGACATGGCTGTCTCCCTTTTGCGTGCGCCACAGATGCCGCGGAGGTCACCGCAGCTGATACCTCCAGCAAGGACTACTGCTTGCCAAAGCCTTTGCAAAGTAGCAGACTTTGCAAAGTGACTGAAGATGACGTCAACACCCCGGACGACCAGACAGCTGGCCTCAGCGAAGAATTGCGCGAGCATGAAGTCCGCACAGCCTTGCTGGACCTACTTGCTGAAGTTGGCACCGTCACGGCGACCGAAGCCGCCTCCCGGCTGGGCTACAGCTCTGGGCTCTGCTCATTCCACCTGCGGCAGCTCGCACGTCACGGATACATCGAAGAGGCCCCCCACAACGGAGGCCGCGCACGTCCCTGGCGTCTGAAGCAGCACGCCCCCGCCGCCGACGGCCCTATGGAACAGCAGTTCGGCGACTTGGCCCGCGGGCTGGAGGACGAGAGCTGGCAGCGATGGCTGATCCAGCGAGACGAGGCGCCGTCCGAATGGCGCCATGACGAAGCCTTCAGCGCCGTCGCCTACCTGACACCTGAAGAGATGAGCCGGGTTGCGGACGTGATCCGACGGGCCCTCGCGCCCTACGAGGATCGCGAACAACGCCCCCTGGCCCGGCCCGACGGCGCTCGACCTGTGGCCCTCATCACCCGGCTGTTTCCCCTGCTTCCCCACACAGCGGACGGCGCGGACCAGGACTGAGGAGCCGTCGGGCGTTTCGCACTTGCTTGAGGAAATGACACGGACCTGAGAGAGCAGGCAGGTGACACGACGTGAGACAGCTTTAAAAAGTCCAGGTCACTGCGGCTGCCGCCGACGATGGCGGGGCGTGGTCCAGGTGCTGTGAAATGGGTTCGCTACAGCTTGGGTTCTGCGGGTAGTTGTTGAGAATGACCTCTCCATCTGAACAGTTGCTCCCCGGTACGCAGCGCGCTCTGCTGCACCGCATCGCCACCGCACAGTCGGAAGGCCGGGCGCCCTCGCTCGTCGCCGCGGTACAGAGGCACGGGCAGGCCGTCTGGAGTGGCTCCCGCAGCTGCGTGGACGGCCATGCACCCGATGCTGACACCCAGTTCAGGATCGGCTCAATCACCAAAACCTTCACGGCAGTGCTGGTCCTGCGGCTGCGCGACGAGGGACTTCTGGATCTGGATGACCCGCTGGAGAAGCATCTGCCCGGCACGGGCGTCGGTGGAGTCACTGTCCACCAACTCCTGGGCCACAGCGCGGGACTGGGCGCCGAGTCACCCGCACCCTGGTGGGAGAGGACCCCGGGCACACTGCGGCCCGAGCTTGCCGATGTACTCGGCGAGCAGACGCGGATGCACACTCCAGGCCGCCGTCACCACTACTCGAACCCGGGCTACACACTGCTGGGCACACTGGTCGAGAAGGTGCGCGCGGCGAGCTGGGCGGAGGTGCTTGATCGCGAGATCCTGGAACCGCTGGGCATGCACCGCACGAGCCCCCAGCCGCAGGCACCGCACGCAGGCGGCTGGGCCGTGCATCCCTGGGCCGATGTCATGCTGCCCGAACCGACCGAGGATCTTGGACTGATGGCCCCAGCCGGCCAGCTGTGGTCGACCACCGGTGACCTCCTCCGCTTTGCGGCCTTCCTCGCAGAGGGGGACGACCGGGTGCTCTGTTCCGCCTCCGTGGAGCAGATGCGTGAACCGGCCGCGCCAACGGAGTCCGGTAACTGGGAGTCACATTACGGTCTGGGTCTTCAGCTCGTTCGGAGAGACGGCCGCACGCTCTTCGGGCACACAGGCTCGCTGCCTGGCTTCCTGGCCGCCCTGTGGTTCAGCATCGAGGACGATGTGACGTCCGTCGTTCTCACGAACACCACGTCGGGGCTGATGGCCGGTGGCGTCGCCGCAGACCTCGTGAAGATCGTCGCCGAGGCCGAGCCCCACATTCCGGAGCCCTGGCGCCCGCTGCCCGAGGTGGACACGGAGCTTCTCGCGCTGGCTGGCCCCTGGTACTGGGGCACAAACACGAACATCCTGCGACTGACTTCGGACGGTGGGCTGGACCTTCAGCCCCTGCCGGGCAATGGTCGCGGCGCACGTTTCACCGCACAGCCCGACGGCACCTGGATCGGTCTCAATGGCTATTACGCGGGGGAGACGCTGCGTATCGTCCGGAACGGCGACGGCAGTGTGAACCATCTCGACGTGGGGTCGTTCGTCTTCACGCGGGAGCCGTACGACCCTGCGGCGGCCGTTCCCGGCGGTGTGGACGAGGGCGGGTGGCGGGGCCTCGGAGCCTGAGCACCACGTTTCACGTGAAACGGGCAGATAGCGCGGCCGACTCAGGCCGTCAACTCCCGTTCCAGTGAGGTACGGAAGCGCGGAGTGATCCGTGCTTGGCCCACCCATTGCGACAGCCGGGATGCTTCCGCCTCGACCATGGCGGTGGCATCCCGGCCGATGTCGGACAGCAGCCGCCAGACCGGCTGCCCGAGCCTGATCCTGCGTTGTTCGTCACTGATGCGGCGCACAGACAACTCCCCGGACTCAAGACTGCGATCAGAGCGCGAGCTTGAAGCCCACGTGGCTGGCGGTGAAACCGAGCCGCTCGTAGAAGCGATGAGCATCGGTCCGGGTCGCATCGGACGTCAACTGGACCAGCCGGCAGTCCTGGCGCCGGGATTCGTCCACGGCCCATTCGATCAGCTGGGTGCCGAGGCCGCTGCCGCGCTCGTCGGTGTGGATACGGACGCCTTCGATGACCGAGCGGGTCGAGCCGCGCCGGGAGAGTCCGGGGATTACCGTCAGCTGCAGGGTTCCGACGACGCGGCCCTCGCGCACGGCGACGACCAGGCGTTGGTTCGGGTCGTCGGTCAGCCGCCGGAATGCGGCGTGGTACGCAGTGAGGTCGTCCGGCGACTCCCGCTGTGCACCTAGCGGATCGTCGGCGAGCATGGCCACGATCGCGGGAATGTCTGCGAGGGCCGCGGGGCGTATTGCCAGATCGCTCATGATCGGCAGAGTACGCAGATCGCGCGGACAGCGCGGGGATTCGCCCGTTCTGCTCGGGGACCTCTTACGGCCTGGTGCACGATAGAGAGTGGATCAGGCCGTTAGCGACCGAAGAGGGCGGCTCACGCGACCTGTACGGGGGTCTTCAGCGGGGTCTTCAGCCCTTCGACCGCCCTGACAAGCGGGGCCAGCTCGGGATTCTTGGCGGCTTCGTCGAGTGCGGCACGCAGCGCGGTGTCATTGGTCGGCTGGGCCTCGGCGAGCAGGGTGAGGCCGGCCTCGGTGACATCGGTGTAGATGCCGCGGCGATCGGTGTCGCAGAGATACCGGGTCAGCAGTCCGCGGTCCTCGAGGCGGGTGACCAGACGAGTCGTGGCGCTCTGGCTGAGCACGACGGCGTCCGCGACCTGCTTCATCTGTAGATGACCGCCGGGACCGTGGTGCTGCCTGCTCAGAACATCGAGCAGGGAGTACTCCCGCACGCTGAGACCGTGCCCGGTCTGCAGCGCCCGCTCGACGCGGGCCTCGATCTTCCCGTGAAGCGAGGAGAGGGCGCACCAGCCCTGGGAGAGGGCGGTCAGTGCGGGGTCTGTAGCTGTCATGGGGTCTCTCCTCCGTCTCGGAGTTGCTTGCATCCAGGATAGGCGACGTCCGCAATAGCGCGCGTTTGCAACTATACTGTGAGCGTCTGCAATTATTGTGTATGCCTGTAAGGTGCAGGCGCAATCTTCAGGGGAGTGAAACCCATGCCGCTCGCGCTGCTCGCCCTTGCCGTTGGGGCTTTCGGTATCGGGACCACCGAGTTCGTGATCATGGGGTTGCTCCCCGACGTTGCTGCGGACTTCCAGGTCTCGATCCCGACCGCAGGATTCCTCGTCACCGGATATGCCCTCGGTGTCGTACTTGGCGCACCGCTGATGACTGTCCTCGGCACCCGCGTCAGCCGTAAGCGCATGCTCATGCTGCTGATGGGGCTGCTCGTCGTGGGCAACCTAGTCTCCGCAGTCGCCCCGGTCTTCGGTGTGATGGTCGCCGGCCGCGTGATCGCCTCGCTTGCCCACGGTGCCTTCTTCGGCATCGGATCGGTTGTGGCGGCCGATCTGGTCGCTCCGCAGAAGAAGGCCGGCGCGATCGCCACGATGTTCACGGGCCTCACCGTCGCCAATGTCGTCGGCGTACCGCTGGGCACCTACATCGGACAGAGTGCCGGCTGGCGGACCACTTTCTTCGTCGTTGCCGGGCTCGGTGTCATCGGCCTTCTCGGTGTGGCCAGGCTCGTCCCCGAACAGCCCCGGCCAGAGGGCGTACGGCTCCGCCGCGAGCTGGCAGCGTTCCGCAATGTGCAGGTCCTGCTCGCCATGGCAATGACCGTGCTGGGCTTCGGCGGAGTCTTCGCCGCGATCACCTACATCACCCCGATGATGATCGAGACCGCCGGATACTCCGCTTCCTCCGTCACCTGGCTCCTGGTCCTCTTCGGGCTGGGCATGGTGGGCGGTAACCTGCTCGGCGGCAAGTTCGCCGACCGCCATCTGATGCCGATGCTGAATGTGTCGCTGGGCGCCCTCGCAGTGGTCCTGTCCCTGTTCACCCTGACCGCCCACAACAAGATCGCAGCGGCCTTCACCATAGTGCTGATCGGGGGTTTGGGCTTCGCCACAGTGGCGCCGCTGCAGAAGCGGGTACTCGACCAGGCAGCCGGTGCTCCAACCCTCGCCTCCGCCGTCAACATCGGTGCCTTCAACCTTGGCAACGCGCTGTCGGCATGGCTCGGTGGCCTCGTCATCGCAGCCGGCCTCGGCTACACCGCACCCAACTGGGTCGGCGCCGCTATGACAGCCTCCGCCCTGGTCCTCGCGGTCGTCTCCAGCGTTCTGGAACGTCGCAGCACGATCTCCCGGGGCCGACTTGTCGCCCAGCACAGCCCTGAACCGGTGGCGTCCCCCGCGCCCCAGCGCTGACCACCCAGCCCTGAACCCGCAAACGGCGGCCGGGTCAGCCCAGGTCGGGCGCGTGCATCGCCCGTACGCCCTCGATATTGCCGTCCAGGTAGTGCCGCAGCGACAGTGGTACGAGATGAACGCCGGCGATTCCCATCCGGCTGAACGGCACGCGTACGACGTCGTACCCCCCGCAGGGATCCTCGATCTCGGGGCCGTGGCGCCGGGACAGGTCCATCGACTCCAGTCGGCAGACGAAGAAGTGCTGGACTTTGACGCCCTTCACTCCGCCGCCCTCGATGTGCTCCACGGTGTCGACGAAACAGGGGACCACATCGGTGATCTTGGCGCCGAGCTCCTCGTCCACCTCACGGTGCAGGGCGTCGACGACGGTTGAGTCCTCGGGTTCGACCCCGCCGCCCGGCGTGAGCCAGTACGGATCCACTCCGGGCTTGGTGCGCTTGATGAGGATGAGGTCGTTGCCGTCGAGCAGGATGGCGCGTGCGGTGCGCTTGACCACAGGACGTTCGGTCATGGCAAGAGAGTGGCCCGCGGAACCGGTTCTGAAACACCTGACCCGCGCCGGACCGCCCTGCGCTCACCAGTCGGCGGCAGCGCGCAGCAGCCACTCGTGAGCCCGCGCGATGTGCGGCAGCGCGAGCGTGCCGGTCCGCACGGCGAGGAAATAGGTGCGCAGCGGAGGTACGGGAGGATTGAGGAGCGCCACCACCTCGCCCCGTTCCAGCGCCCGCTCGCACAGATAGCGCGGAAGTACGGAGAGCCCGGCGCCCGCTGCGGTGCATTCCAGGACCGCCCGGAGATCCGGTGCTATGACGGTTCCCGCGACGGCGGGCCGGCTGTCGAAGACGGCGGCCCAGTAGCGGGAGACGAGCGGCAGGCTCTCGTGCACCTCCACGACCGGCAGCTGGTCCAGCACCACGGGCCCCTTGTGCCGCAAGGCCCCGGGCCTTAGGCGCCCGGCCCAGCGCGGCGCGGCGATCAGCACATGTTCTTCGTCGCAGAGCGGAGTGGCGGTGAGTAGCCCGCCGCGCGGACGGGCCGTCGCAATGGCCAGATCATGATGTCCAGCGGCCAGCCCCTCCAGCGTCTCCTCGGCGCCAGTGAAGAACGAACTGCGCAGAGCCAGGCCCTGGGCGATGAGAGGGGTGAGCGCCGGCAGCGCGCGCATCGATGTGAACTCCGGCGGACCGGCCAGATGTAATGTCCGTATGCCGGACTCCTCATCGAGCTCGGTCTCGGCGATTTCGATCAGCGCGTCCAGATGGGGCGCTGCCCGGTGCGCGAGTTCGTCGCCGATGGTCGTCGGGGTCACGCCGCGGGCCCTGCGCAGGAAGAGGGGACGGCCCAGCTGCCGCTCCAGGGTGCGGATCTGCGCGGTGACCGCGGGCTGGGAGAGGCCGAGCAGGGCAGCAGCCCTGGTGAAGGAACCGGCCCGGTGCACCGTGACGAATGTGCGCAGCAGGGCCAGGTCCATGTCCTGCACCCTCCCACCGTCGCGACACTTCGGACCCGTACAACTATAAATATGTCGATAGGTCGCTGCCGCTCATGTGATTGGACACTGACGGAGAGTCAATTAGCCTTGTTCAGGCGGTTCTCCACGTGAGGAACCGGGACGGTCCGAGCCGCGAGGGGGGGAGGCTCGGACCGTCCATATCACTGATCGGCTCAACTCTCGCCCAGCGCCGCGTCCAGTGCTCGTTCCACGTCGGCCACCAGGTCGTCCGGGCTCTCGGCACCGACCGAGAAACGGACGAAGCCCTCCGGTACCGCGTCACCGCCCCAGCGTGCCCGCCGCTCAGCGGTGGAGCGCACACCACCGAAACTCGTCGCGTCGTCGACCAGCCGCAGCTCGGTCAGAAAGCGCTCGGCCCGCTCGCGGTCGGGCAGCACGAACGACACCACGGAGCCGAAGCGCCGCATCTGACGCACGGCGTTCGGATACGAAGGGTCGGTGGGCAGGCCGGGGTACCGCAGCCCGGTCACCTCCTGGCGCTTGAGCAGCGCCTCGGCCAGGGTCAGGGCGGTGGTGCACTGCCGGTCGATCCGCAGCTCCAGCGTGGCCAGCGATCGGTGCGCGAGCCAGGCCTCCATCGGTCCCGGAATCGCGCCGACGACCTTGCGCCAGCGCCGTACACGCGCTGCCAGCTCGGGATCGCGGCAGGTCACATGGCCGAGCAGGATGTCTCCGTGCCCGGTCATGCCCTTGGTGTCACTGGCCACCGAGAAGTCAGCCCCCAGCTCCAGCGGGCGCTGGCCGAGCGGTGTGGCGAGGGTGTTGTCGACAGCCACCAGAGTGCCGGCCGCATGTGCGGCCTCGGCGAGCCGGCGCACGTCGCAGACATCGAGCCCGGGATTGGACGGTGTCTCGATCCACAGCAGCTTGGCGCCTTCGAGGACTGCCAGCTGGGCATCGCCGCCGGTCGGCGCGGTCCGCACCTCGACGCCGTACGCCTCCAGCTGCTCGCGCACCAGCGGCAGCGCCTGATATCCGTCGTCGGGCAGCACGACCACATCGCCGGTGCGTGCCTGGGACAACAGCACGGCCGACAGCGCCCCCATCCCGGAGGCGAAGACGGTGGTCTCGACCGGCTCCCCCGGCGCCTCCAGCTCGTTGATGGCGCGTTCCAGATGCGTCCAGGTCGGATTGGTGTCCCGGCCGTAGGTGTACGGGCCGGTCGGTTCACCGGAGAGATGGAAGTGCGCGGCGAAGACCGGTCCGGGCAGAGCGGGCTCGAACTGCTCCGGTTCGGGCAGCCCGGCCCGTAGCGCCCGGGTGCCGTCACTCATGGTGTTCATACCGCTTCCTCACTGTCAGTCCTCGTCGGGCAGGACTACGTTCAGTGCCCACGACACGATCGAGATGATCAGACCGCCGAGTACGGCGGTCCAGAAGCCATCGACATGGAAGCTCAGGTTGAACTGACCGGCCAGCCAGGAGGTCAACAGCAGCATGAGCGCGTTGACCACCAGGGTGATCAGCCCCAGCGTGAGGATGAAGAGCGGCAGGGTGAGCAGCTTCACAATGGGCTTGACCACAAAGTTCACCAGGCCGAAGAGCAGGGCGACCACGATCAGTGTGAGTGCCTTGCGCCCGGTGCTGCCGCCGCTCAGCGTGATGTCCTGGAGCAGCCAGATGGCCACGGCCAGCGCACCTGCGTTGGCGATCGTCTTGACTACGAAATTCTTCATGTGTCTGATCGTGGCAGACACGGTCGGTGGCGGACACCGGTCAGGACAGAGGCAAGGGGCGGACAGGCCATGAAGGCATTCAGACTGGACGAGCTGGAGGCGGAACGGGCCGCCAACGACGGCGCGTATCTGCAGTTCGTAAAGGAACGCAACATGTCCGTCGGCCTGTACGCACTGGATGCCGGCGCGCTCGA
Source organism: Streptomyces sp. NPDC001832 (assembly GCF_040297265.1). NCBI lineage: Bacteria > Bacillati > Actinomycetota > Actinomycetes > Kitasatosporales > Streptomycetaceae > Streptomyces > Streptomyces sp. NPDC001832. Next base: position 135,398 of record NZ_JBEOYU010000002.1, on the reverse strand, counting down.
CCCGCAGCAGCCGCACGAGGAGGACGAGGTCTACTTCATCGTCAGCGGCCGCGCCTCGATCACAGTCGGCATGGAAACCACGCAGGTGGGCAGAGGAAGCGTGGTGTACGTACCCGCCGGTGCGGCCCACAAGTTCCACCACATCACCGAGGACCTGCGGGTCATGGTGGTCTTCTCCCCGCCGGAGAGCTGAGCCGCTCCGGCGGAGGACCGAGCTTCGGTCTCAGGGATCCCTAGGGGGTCGATCAGGGGACTGCAAGGGCTGCGGAACCTCCACCGGCCCCCTTTGCGCCTCTAGCATCGAAGTATCGAAACAGGAACTCACAGAGACGAGGCAAGGACGATGGCCGTGCGGGAGATATTCGCGGGGATGCCCTGGTGGGTGAAGTGGATCGCGGTGCCGGTCATCGCGATCGTCGTGTTCGGCGGTTTGATCGCCAGCGTGGTCGGGTTCGTGATCGGTCTGCTCTTCAAGGTTCTGCTCTTCGTGATCCTGGTCGGCGGACTCGTCTTCGTCGTACGCAAGTTCATGTCGTCCTCTTCCTCGCGCAGCGACTGGTAGGACGATCGGAAGCCGGCCTTGCAATCGAAGCCGCATGACGCCGCTCGCTGATTCGCTCCCTATCGTGGGGGAGGTCGTTAGGCCAGCTGAGCTAAGTGCAAGACGAAACGACCCCCCTTGCGGATGCGGCCGATATGGTGGCAGTCCGCTGCCACCACCTGGGAATTAACTGTCCGTCGCCACCCTGACCAGTGGTTTGTATGGTGTTCGGCCTCCGGAGCCCAGTCAAGCGGCGGTCTGTGGGGGTGGCCCCCACAGATGGGCTGACCGCCCGTCACCATGCCTGGGGGTGACCGTTGACCACGGCATCGAGCACAGCTGTCCCGACGCTGATCGGTTCGGTCCAGCGAGCGCTGAGGCTGCTGGAAGCTGTGAGCGCCCATCGAGATGGGGCGCCGGCGAAACAGCTGGCCAGGGAAGCGGGCCTTCCCCTTCCCACTGCCTACCATCTGCTACGCACCCTGACCCATGAGGGCTATCTCCGCCGGGAGAACGGCGTGTTCTTCTTCGGGACCGCCGCTGAGCGCCTGGTCGGCGAGGGTTCGCCGCAGAATCGTCGCAGCAGAATGACCGAGTCGCTGAGGCGCTGGCGCGACACCATCGGTGCACCGGTGTACTGCGCCGTCTACCGCGAGGGTGAGATCGAACTCATCGCGGTCGCCGACAACCCCGCCACGCCCGCGGTGGACGAGTGGGCATCCTTTCGGGAGACCGGGCACGCCCATGCGATCGGCCAGTGTCTACTGAGCCGGCTCGATGAGAAGGCCCGCGAGGACCATCTTGACCGGCACCCTGTGCGGCCGCTGACCCGCTACTCGGTGAGGGACCGCCCAGCGTTTCTTGAGCGATTGCGGTCGTTGGAACGGATTGAACCTGTCATCGAACGACAGGAGTACGCCTTGGGGACGGTCTGTGCGGCCATCCCGATCACGGCCGGATTCACCGCTGCCGCGATGGCGATTTCGGTACCCCTGGAGCAGGAATGTCGGCTACTCCCCGCGGTCGAACAACTACGTAGCGAAGTTGCCGCCCTCTTGCGCTCATTCGTGTTCTCTATCAGTATCTGAAAAATCACTCCTTGTGATCTGCTATCGCGTGCACCACGATGGCGTCAATAGGGCCATGGGGGATCATTCCTGGCCAGATTCATCTACTGCGGGGTTGGACGATGCGCGAGTCGGTTCAAGCTGAGGTCATGATGAGCTTCCTCGTCTCCGAGGAGCTCTCTTTCCGGATCCCGGTGGAGCTCCGGTATGAAGTGTGCGATCCGTATGCGATCCGGATGACCTTCCATCTGCCCGGCGACGCCCCCGTCACCTGGGCATTCGGCCGTGAGCTGCTGCTCGACGGCCTCAACAGCCCCAGTGGCGACGGCGATGTGCATATCGGGCCCACGGAGCCCGAGGGGCTGTCCGACGTGCATATCCGACTTCAGGTGGGCACGGATCGCGCGCTCTTCAGGGCCGGTACGGCACCGCTTGTGGCCTTTCTCGACCGGACGGACAAACTCGTGCCCCTCGGGCAGGAGTGCACGCTGGGTGACTTCGAGGGCAACCTGGAAGAGGCCCTGGGCCGGATCCTCGCCGAGGAACAGAACGCCGGCTGAAGAGCACGGCGCCGCCGACCCGCCCGCCGGTCGAACGCAACACCTGCCGAATAGGCGAATCGCTCTCCGTATGGCGGCGTTCAAGGCTTCGTCCTGCGGCGACGGCCCTTCCCGGTCCGTACGGGTGCCGAAGCTCCGGCTTCCGCGCCGCCCCCTGTGCGGTCCGCGGAGACGACCAGCGCAGCGAGCACCGTCGTCACCGGCACCGAGGCGACCAGCCCGATCGAACCCACCAGCGTTCGTACGATCTCCTCCGCCACCAGCTCGCTGTTGGCCACCGTCCCCACGCTGCTCTGGGCAATCGAGAACAGCAGCAGCAGCGGCAGTGCGGCGCCCGCGTAGGCGAGCACCAGCGTATTGACGACCGAGGCGATGTGATCGCGCCCGATCCTGATCCCTGCCCGGTAGAGACCCCGAGCACCCATCGTCGGGTTCGCCTGGTGCAGCTCCCAGACCGCCGATGTCTGGGTGACCGTCACATCGTCGAGCACCCCGAGCGAGCCGATGATGACACCGGCCAGCAGCAGACCGCTCATGTCGATGTGCGGGTACAGGCCGTGGATGAGACCGGTGCTGTCGTCGGTGTTGCCGGTCAGGCTCGCCCAGCCGATGAATTGCGATCCGAGCAGACCGATCAGCAGCAATGAGATCAGTGTCCCGATCACCGCGACCGACGTGCGGGCGGTCAGACCGTGGCACATGTAGAGCGCGATCAGCATGATGGCACTGGCGCCGACCACCGCGACGAGCAGTGGATTCGAGCCCTGGAGGATGGCCGGGAGGATGAACAGGGCCAGCACGGTGAACGACAGGGCGAGCGCGACCAGTGCCATCACCCCGCGCATCCTGCCCACCGCGATCACGGCCAGGGCGAAGATCCCGGCCAGCAGCGTCATCGGGAACTTCCGGTTCACATCCGTCACCGAGTACTGCAGATCATGGGGTGCGTCGGGGGCGTACGCCACGACCACGTCCTGCTCCTCGTGCAACTGACGGGGGGCGTCGGGCTGGACGATTTCGACGAAGGTCCGGCCCTTGTCGTGACCGGTCGTCACCTCGACGGTAGCCTTCGCGCACAGCCCGGGCCCGCTCCCCGGCGGTGGGGTGGTCTCGCCGCTGATGGGCGTCTGGGTGGCGTTCACGTCCTTGCAGTCCACCTTGTCGATATTCACCACCTTTCCCTGCTGGGTCTGCTGGTCAAAGCCGACACCGGTCCGCTCGTGCGGCGGCGCGCCACCAGGCCAGAGCGCCACCAGGCCGACGACGACCGCGGCGGCGAATGGGATGAGCACGGCCGCGATGACCTTGCGCAGATGCTTGGAGACGGGCGCGGCAGGGCCATGGCTGTGCGAGTGGCCGTGTTGCTGGCTCTGCGGATCGGCGCCGGCATGGGGGGACGTCACCGGCTGATCATCGCAAGAAGAGGGCCCTCTGTTCATTACGGCTGACAGGGCGCTAGCGTGGGGGAACCTTTGCACACGCGGGAGCTCGGAGCACCGGGCTGAGAGGGCGCTGATATCCGTACGTCTGTACGGGAGAGGCTGCGCCGACCGCCGAACCTGTTACCGGGTAATGCCGGCGTAGGGAGTAGGTCTCATGACCACATCGGACGCACGCACGCCTGCCTCGAGCCAGCGCGACGAGGCCGGGAAGTCCATCGGCTGGCACAAGGGATACGTCCAGGGCTCACGCCCGGACATCCGGGTACCAGTCCGTCAGGTGCACCTCACCAACGGCAAGGACGTGACGCTGTACGACACGTCGGGGCCGTACACCGATCCCACCACCGAGACCGATGTCCGTCGTGGGCTCGTACCGCTGCGGGCGAACTGGATCAGCGCGCGCGGCGACACCGAGGAGTACCCGGGCCGCCCCGTCCGCCCCGAGGACGACGGGCTCAAGCACACCTCGCCGCGAATGGGGTCTCCCCTGCTCGAGCGAAGCCGAGCGCTTGGGGAAGGGCTGCGCAACCTCGACGCGGTCTTCCCCGGCCGCCCGCGCCTGCCCCGTCGCAGCCGGGACGGGCAGCCGGTGACCCAGCTTGCGTACGCACGCCGGGGTGAGATCACCCCGGAGATGGAGTACGTGGCGATCCGGGAGAACGTCGAACCCGAGGTGGTGCGCGAGGAGATCGCCGCGGGCCGGGCCGTGCTGCCGGCCAACGTCAACCACCCCGAGATCGAACCGATGATCATCGGCAAGCGGTTCCTGGTGAAGGTCAATGCCAACATCGGCAACTCCGCGGTGACGTCCTCCATCGAGGAGGAGGTGGAGAAGATGACATGGGCGACGCGCTGGGGCGCCGACACCGTCATGGACCTTTCCACCGGCCGCAACATCCACACCACCCGTGAGTGGGTTCTGCGCAACTCCCCCGTGCCGATCGGCACCGTTCCCCTCTACCAGGCCCTCGAAAAGGTCGACGGCCGGGCCGAGGAGCTGACTTGGGAGATCTACAAGGACACCGTCATCGAGCAGGCCGAGCAGGGCGTCGACTACATGACGGTCCACGCCGGCGTGCGCCTGCCGTATGTCCCGCTGACCGCCAGCCGCAAGACCGGCATCGTCTCCCGCGGCGGCTCGATCATGGCGGCGTGGTGCCTCGCGCACCACAAGGAGTCGTTCCTGTACGAGCACTTCGAGGAGCTCTGCGAGATCCTCGCCGCGTACGACGTGACGTACTCGCTGGGCGACGGGCTGCGCCCCGGCTCGATCGCCGACGCCAACGACGAGGCCCAGTTCGCTGAATTGCGCACGCTCGGTGAACTGAACACGATCGCCAAGCGGTTCGGCGTCCAGACCATGATCGAGGGCCCGGGCCATGTCCCGATGCACAAGATCAAGGAGAACATCGACCTCCAGCAGGAGATCTGCGAGGAGGCGCCCTTCTACACGCTCGGCCCGCTGACCACCGATGTCGCCCCGGCGTACGACCACATCACCTCGGGCATCGGTGCAGCGATGATCGCCTGGTGGGGCACGGCGATGCTCTGCTACGTCACGCCCAAGGAGCACCTCGGTCTGCCCAACCGGGACGATGTGAAGACCGGCGTCATCACGTACAAAATCGCGGCCCATGCGGCGGACCTCGCCAAGGGGCACCCGGGGGCGCAGAACTGGGACGACGCGCTTTCCGACGCCCGTTTCGAATTCCGCTGGGAGGACCAGTTCAATCTGGCTCTCGACCCGGTCACGGCACGGGAGTTCCACGATGAGACGCTGCCGGCCGAGCCGGCGAAGACGGCGCACTTCTGTTCGATGTGCGGCCCGAAGTTCTGTTCGATGAAGATCTCCCAGGACATCCGTCGTGAACACGGCGGTTCCCAGGCAGAGATCGACGCGGGCATGACGGAGAAGTCAAAGGAGTTTGCGGCGGGCGGCAACCGGGTCTATCTGCCGATCGCGGACTGAGCCCGTCCGACGGCGTGGATGAGTGGCGGAGGTTTGCCGCATACCTTCGCCACTCATCGGCTGCTCTCTGTGAGTGCACAAGGGGATCCGAACGGTCAGCGCCGAGGCCATAAAAGGGATGCCTGTAAGAAAACCAGGGCATTGGCGCGCCCGAAGGTCTGGGACTCCTGACCCACGCTGGTTCCGGCATGTGGGCCGTGGTTGACGAAGGGCCGTACCGGCGTCCTTGGGGGAGGCCGGACCCGGTCAGTCCGGTTCGTGCTCGGGGCCGCCGAAGTCGGGGCTGGTGAAGTCCGGGCTGGTGAATGTCGGGCGGGGGCCCGCTGCCGGGCCGTCGTCCGGGCTGGAGAAGTCCGGCCGGCTGTAGCCGATCTTCGGGATGCGGTTCGCCGAACGATGCGGTGTGCGCGACGCGGGGCCGGCGTCGGGGTCGGCGAGCGCGTCCCGCAGGAACGGCAGGATGCCGCGCTCCAGCAGTGCGTGGCGCCATGCCTCTCTGGCGCGCGCCACATCCTCCGGCAGCTCGTTGTCGGAATCCTCGGCGGGCTGCGACGTCGACCCGTTGCGCAGCGCGGTGATGAGCAGTCCGACGGCCGCGGCCAGGATGGCGGCGGCCATGACCGCTGCGAAGAACCAGCCTGCGGCGACCATCGTGGCGGCGAAGGACGGTGGCGGACTGAGCAGCCTCAGCAGATAGCCGGACAACAGGAATATGAACGCGGCCGTCCCGGCCAGCACGGGCGCCAGGACCGTGACGACGGCTCCTATGCCTGCGCCCGACTGGTTCGGACTGCCCCCGGACCCCGGGCCCGACTCATGGTCCGCCCCTTCGGCCGGCCCGCGCAGCTCCTCGCGGGCCTTCACATAGTGGTCGTACTCGGTGGCTGCCGTCTCGGTGATCAGCGCCGTGGCGTCCAGCGCCATGGTGCGCAGCTGCACGGCGTTGAGCCGCTCGCCGACCGCGGCCAGATCCGGTCGTTCGTGGGCGTGACGCAGTGCGTCGTCGAGGATCCGCTCGTACTCGGGGCGGTCCTCGGCCAGCAGGTGCGGAGCGCTTTTCATGTGCATCCCCCGATGCTCCGTAGGGCCTGAGTACCCGCTTGGGCCGGGCAGTTGGGCGGAAACGGAGGAGAGCCTGCTACTGATACGCCGATGGTAGAGCGCTCACGGCACGGGGTGACAGGGGGTTTCCGGAAATAGGCCCAGCGGTCGGCGTGGTCAGGTCGTGGATGCGTCTTCCCAGAAGAACGTCAGTCATGCAGGGGCAGTTGGGCGACCAGTAGCTTTCCGGCCATGGTCACTCCGCCGTCCATGGCGATGGCCAGCCCGTCCGCGTACACGTGCGGGCCTTCGACCACGGGGCCGGAGCCGTCCTCGCCGTCCTCCGAGCCGACCTCGCCGAGAAGGTACGGAATGGGGCTGTGACCATGGACGATGCGCTGCCCCCCGTAGGCCGACATCAGCTCCCGGACGGCCTGTGGCCCCGCCTCGTCGCGGAAGGCGAACCGCTTGGTGAGCTTCCGGAAGAGGTCCCAGCACTCATCGGCGTCGTTACGAGTGAGAATGGCGTGCACGGTGTCGTTGACGTCCTCGATGGTGGCGCCGTAGTCGAGGTACGCCGTCGTGTCGGAGTGCATCAGCAGATGCCCGTCCTCCTCGACGATCGCGTCGAGCCGGGACATCCACTGGAGGTGGACGTCCTGAAGACGCTCCATGTCGTTCTTCTGGCCGCCGTTGAGCAGCCACGCGGCCTGGAAGGTGGCGGTGCCCGCGCCGGAGTTCACCGGGGTGTCCCCGAACCGCTTGGCGCCGATGAGCAGCAGTTCGTGATTGCCCATAAGGGCCTTGCAGTAGCCGCCGGCGGCCGCGGCCTCGGCGGAGAGGCGCATGACGAGGTCGATGACGCCGATGCCGTCGGGGCCCCGGTCGGTGAAGTCACCGAGGAACCAGAGCCGGGTATTGCCCGCGGACCAGTTGCCCTCGGCGTCGATGAGGCCCTGTTCGGCGAGCGCGGCGTGGAGTTCATCCAGATAGCCGTGGACATCGCCGACGACGTACAGCGGTCCGAGTCCCGGGTCCGGGGTGGGCCGCGGGTCGGGGACGGCCCGCACCTGGACGGTGTCACCGCGATTGATCACGGGAAGGTCGCGCTCGGTGGGTGTGTACCCCTCCGGCAGCTCGTCTCCCGGAACGGCATTACCCGGGTGTGGCGGTGAAGGCGGTACCGGGGTCTGCGCATAGGGCGGTACGCGGAAGTCACGCAACGTCGCAGTCCGCACCACGGGTTCCTGACCGGCCCCCTGTGTCATCGACCCCTCCACCACCGTCGCGCCGCCGTACACCTGACGGGCCCTGCTGGTCGGGGCGGTCCGCGGTGTCGTGCGCCCATCATAGGAATGCGGATCGTGCTGTGTGACGCACCAGGGGTGGTGAATCCGGGCGCACATCGGGTTCACCGACCGTTTGGTCCGAATTGACCTGATCAATCCCCGGCGGGGGAGCGCGGTGCGCTGACCGTGGTGCGGGGCGGACGACGTTGCGAGGATGTCCGGATGATGAGCTCTGTCGGTATGACCTGCTCCACTGGTCCGTCGTGATCCTCGCCTTCGATGGCGTCGATCAGGAGCTGGACGACCGCCGTGCCGATTCTGCGCGGCTTGAGCGAGAGCGTGGTGATGGGGGGCTCGGTCGTCGCGTACACGGTGGACTCGCTGCAGCAGACCAGCAGAAGGTCCTCGGGGACGCGCAGACCGTACCGGCGGGCGGCCGCCAGCAGATCGGTGCCGTTGGGGTCGAAGAGCCCGTAGACGGCGTCGGGCCGGTCCGGGCGGGCGAGCAGCCGGTCGGCGGCGACCGCGCCCGCGCACGGGTCGTGGGCGGGGTAGGACTCGTACACCGGGTCCTGGCCCACGCGCTCGCACCAATGAAGGTACGCGGTGGTGGAGAGGCGGGTGTACGTGTCGGTGGTGGTGCCGGTGAGCAGGCCGATGCGGCGGGCCCCGGCGGCGGCGAGATGGTCGAGGAGGTCGAGCACGGCGGCCCGGTGGTCGTTGTCGACCCAGGCGGTGACCGGGAGGGTGCCGGCCGGCCGTCCGTCCGAGACGACGGGCAGTCCCTGGCGTACGAGCTCCGTGACGACCGGGTCCTGGTCGGAGGGGTCGATCACGACGGTGCCGTCGAGCGCGACGTTCGACCAGACGTCGTGGCGTGAGGTGGCGGGCAGGATGACGAGGGCGTAGCCGCGGGCGAGCGCGGCGGATGTGGCCGCTCTGGCCATCTCGGCGAAGTAGGCGAATTCGGTGAAGGTGAAAGGTTCGTCCCCGTAGGTCGTCACGGTCAGGCCGATGAGGCCGGACTTGCCGGTACGGAGGGTTCGGGCCGCGGCGGATGGGCGGTAGCCCAGGCGCTCTGCGACCTCGCGGACATGTCGGCGGGTGGCGTCCGGGAGCCTGCCCTTGCCGTTGAGCGCGTCGGAGACGGTCGTGATGGAGACCCCGGCTGCGGCGGCCACATCCCGGATTCCTGCTCGTCCTTGCCGGCCGCCGCGCCGGGGTGTCTCCGTCCGGCTCACCTGGTGCTTCCCTGCTGCTGTCATGGCGAGCCGATAGTAGGGCTCGGACGGGAGGTTGACCTGGTCGCATATTCGCTCGTTGACAGGCACGTTTCTGCATGATCAGTAAGTGTCAAATGCCTGGCAAACCAAGGGTGTTGGAGGGGTTTGCCATAGTGTGTCATGCATCGAAATTGATGGGCCTAGTAAATGACCGATGTTTCGAAGAGGCCTCATCTCACCTCTTCGAGGGACGCGCGCCACGGAGTGGGCCACCGGCGCACGTCAGGGAGGGAAGCGCCCCCCATTCCCGGTAGCACCGGAGGAGTGGACGCTGTGGCCATTCGCAGCAGCGCCCAATCCTCATAAGGTGAGCAGTATTGATGTGTACAGACGGTCGAGGAGGACCTGCGGTGAGCGAGACGAGCCCCAAGCTGCGCGCCGAGCTGGACGGCGTTCCCGCCTACGTACCGGGCAGGCCGGCTGCCGCCGGCGGACCGGTTGCGTTCAAGCTGTCCTCCAACGAGAACCCGTATCCGCCGTTGCCCGGGGTGATGGAGTCCGCCCTGGCCGCGGCTGCGAACTTCAACCGCTACCCGGACATGGCCTGCACCGGTCTGATGAACGAGCTGGCCGACCGATTCGGTGTGCCCGTCTCGCACCTCGCCACCGGAACCGGCTCGGTCGGTGTGGCGCAGCAACTGCTCCAGGCCACCTCGGGCCCGGGCGACGAGGTCATCTATGCCTGGCGCTCCTTCGAGGCTTACCCGATCATCACGCAGGTCAGTGGTGCGACCTCGGTGAAGGTTCCGCTGACCGACGATGAGGTGCACGACCTCGACGCGATGGCGGACGCGATCACGGACCGCACCCGGATGATCTTCGTCTGCAACCCGAACAACCCGACCGGCACCGTGGTGCGCCGGGCCGAGCTGGAGCGGTTCCTGGACCGGGTGCCGCGCGATGTCCTGGTGGTGCTCGACGAGGCGTACAGGGAGTTCATACGCGACATCGAGGTGCCGGACGGTATCGAGATCTACCGGGACCGGCCCAATGTGGCGGTGCTGCGGACTTTCTCCAAGGCGTATGGCCTGGCCGGTCTGCGGGTCGGTTTCGCCGTGGCCCACGAGCCGGTGGCGGCCGCGCTGCGCAAGACGGCGGTGCCCTTCGGGGTCAGCCAGCTCGCGCAGGACGCGGCGGTGGCTTCGCTGCGCGCCGAGGACGAGCTCCTGGGGCGGGTCGGCTCCTTGGTGTGCGAGCGCGACCGGGTGCAGCGGACCCTGGCGGACCAGGGGTGGACCGTGCCGGAGTCCCAGGCGAATTTCGTCTGGCTGCGGCTCGGGGACCGTACCGCCGACTTCGCCGCGGTGTGCGAGCGGGCCGGCGTGGTGATCAGGCCATTCGCGGGCGAGGGTGTGCGGGTCTCGATCGGGGAGGACGAGGCGAACGACCTGTTCCTGAAGGTGGCGGAGTCGTACCGCAAGGAGCTGTAGAGCGGCGCAGGCCGCCTGCGCACATCAGAAGGCCAAGGGCCCCGTACCTCGTTCGCCGAGGTGCGGGGCCCTTGCGTTGGAGGTCTGAGAAACGTCTGGAACGCAGCGCTCCTGGTTGTCTGTTTCGGGGGGATTGATCGGAACATCCCAAGAGGGGTACCCCGCCCGAACGTCCCGAAAGTCTGTGCGTCATAATTGCTTGTGAATGTGAACTCGTTCACAATCACATCCTGTTTCCTCCCGTCATCAGTCGGATTTAAAGGGCAAACTGCCGCTGTGGCTACGGCGACGTAAGGAGAAGACGACGTGGAGCTAGCTCTGGCGCCGGAGACCCTGGCGCGATGGCAGTTCGGTATCACCACCGTCTACCACTTCCTGTTCGTCCCACTGACGATCTCTCTTGCCGCGCTCACCGCCGGCCTGCAGACCGCCTGGGTGCGCACCAACAACGAGAAGTACCTCAGAGCGACGAAGTTCTGGGGCAAGCTCTTCCTGATCAACATCGCCATGGGTGTCGTCACCGGCATCGTCCAGGAGTTCCAGTTCGGTATGAACTGGTCCGACTACTCGCGGTTCGTCGGTGACATCTTCGGTGCCCCGCTCGCCTTCGAAGCACTGATCGCCTTCTTCTTCGAGTCCACCTTCATCGGGTTGTGGATCTTCGGCTGGGACAAGCTGCCGAAGAAGATCCATCTCGCCTGTATATGGATGGTCTCCATCGGGACCCTCCTGTCCGCGTACTTCATCCTGGCGGCCAACTCCTGGATGCAGCACCCGGTCGGCTACGAGATCAACGAGGAGCGCGGCCGTGCCGAGCTCACCGACTTCTGGCAGGTCCTCACCCAGAACACCGCGGTCGCTCAGTTCTTCCACACCATCACCGCCGCCTTCCTGGTCGGAGGCGCTTTCATGGTCGGCATCGCCGCTTTCCACCTGGCGCGCAAGAAGCACATTCCGGTGATGCGGACCTCGCTGCGGCTCGGACTGGTCACCGTGGCGATCGCCGGTCTGCTCACCGCCGTCAGCGGTGACACGCTTGCCAAGGTCATGTTCAAGCAGCAGCCGATGAAGATGGCCTCCGCCGAGGCGCTCTGGGAGGGGGAGGATGGGGCTCCCTTCTCGCTCTTCGCGGTCGGTGATGTGTCCGAGGGCCACAACACCGTGGAGGTCTCCATACCCGGGGTGCTGTCCTTCCTTGCGGACGGCGACTTCGACTCGTACGTCCCCGGCATCAACGACCTCAACGAGGCCGCGCAGGAGAAGTACGGCCCCGGCGACTACCGGCCCAACATCGCGGTCGCCTTCTGGAGCTTCCGCTGGATGATCGGCTTCGGGATGGCGTCCTTCGCCCTCGGCCTCCTCGGACTGTGGCTGACGAGGCGGAAGTTCCTGCTGCCGCAGGCGATGCGGACCGGTGAGGACGAAGTGCCCCATCTGGTCCTCTTCAGGAAGAAGGCCCTCAGTCCGAAGCTCACCAAGTGCTATTGGATCCTCGCGCTCTGGACGCTGCTCTTCCCGCTGATCGCCAACTCCTGGGGCTGGATCTTCACCGAGATGGGCCGCCAGCCCTGGGCCGTCTACGGAGTGTTCCAGACCCGCGACGCGGTCTCCCCCGGCGTCTCGCAGGGCGAGGTGATCACCTCGTTGATCTTCTTCACCCTGCTCTACGCCACGCTCGCGGTGATCGAGGTCAAGCTGCTCGTGAAGTACATCAAGGCCGGACCGCCGGAGCTCACGGAGTCCGATCTCAACCCGCCCAGCAAGATCGGCGGCGACCACGAAGACGCCGACCGGCCGATGGCCTTCTCCTACTGAGAGCAGAGGAGCTGAGAGATGGAACTCCACGACGTCTGGTTCGTACTGATCGCCGTCCTCTGGATCGGCTACTTCTTCCTGGAGGGATTCGATTTCGGGATCGGTGTCCTCACCAAGCTGCTGGCCCGAGACCGCAAGGAGCGGCGGGTTCTGATCAACACGATCGGGCCCGTCTGGGACGGCAACGAGGTGTGGCTGCTCTCCGCGGGCGGTGCGACCTTCGCCGCCTTTCCGGAGTGGTACGCCACTCTGTTCTCCGGCTTCTACCTGCCGCTGCTGATCATCCTGGGCTGCTTGATCGTGCGGGGTGTCGCCTTCGAGTACCGGGCGAAGCGACCTGAGGAGCGGTGGCAGACCAACTGGGAACACGCGATCTTCTGGACCTCGCTCATCCCCGCAGTGCTCTGGGGCGTGGCCTTCGGGAACATCGTGCGCGGCGTGAAGATCGACGCCGACATGGAGTACGTGGGCAACTTCTGGGACCTGCTCAACCCGTACGCCATCCTCGGCGGACTGGTCACGCTCTCCCTCTTCACCTTCCATGGTGCTGTGTTCGCGGGGCTGAAGACCGTCGGGGACATCCGGGAGCGGGCGCGTAAGCTGGCGCTCAAGCTGGGGCCGGTCACCGCGGTGCTCGCACTCGGCTTCCTGATCTGGACCCAGATCGACACCGGTGACGGCTGGAGCCTGCTGGCGATGATCATCGCCGCGATGGCGTTGGTCGGCGCGATCGGCGCCATCGCGGCAGGACGCGAGGGCTGGTCGTTCGCGCTCTCCGGGGTGACCATCGCGGCCGCGGTGGCGATGCTCTTCCTGGCGCTCTTCCCGAACGTCATGCCGTCTTCGCTGAACGACGCCTGGAGCCTCACGGTCACGAATGCCTCGTCCACCCCTTATACGCTGAAGATTATGACCTGGTGCGCGGGGATCGTGACCCCCCTCGTCCTGCTCTACCAGGGCTGGACGTACTGGGTGTTCCGTAAGCGCATCGGTACGCAGCACATCGCCGAAGCGCACTGAGCGCACCTGGGCCTGTCCGGCCCTGACCCTCCGGGCAGGCCCTGCCCTGGTCCACCGACCGAGCTCACTGGGGGCTGTTTCACGTGAAACCGATCGACCCGCGCTTGCTCCGCTACGCCCGCGCCACCCGCCGCTTCCTGGCGGCCGTGGTGGTACTCGGAGCTGTCGGGGCGGCGCTGGTCATCGCCCAGGCCATGCTCATCGCCGAAGTGGTGGTGGGCGGGTTCGAGGACGGACTGACCGTCTCCGGGCTGCGGACCCCACTGATCCTGCTCGCGACGGTCGCGCTCGGCCGGGCTCTGGTCTCCTGGCTGACCGAACAGGCCGCGTACCGGGCCGCCGCGGCGGTCAAGTCCGAACTCCGCGGCCGGCTGCTGGAGCGGGCCGCGGCGCTCGGTCCTGGCTGGCTGAACGGTCAGCGAACCGGCTCCCTGGTGGCGCTCGCCACCCGCGGTGTCGACGCGCTCGACGACTACTTCGCGCGCTATCTTCCGCAGCTCGGGCTCGCGGTGGTCGTGCCGGTGGCGGTCCTTGCCAGGATCGTCACCGAGGACTGGGTCTCGGCAGTGATCATCGTGGTCACGCTGCCCCTCATCCCGCTCTTCATGGTCCTGATCGGCTGGGCCACCCGGTCGCGAATGGACCGCCAGTGGCGGCTGTTGTCCCGGCTCTCGGGGCACTTCCTCGATGTGGTCGCCGGACTGCCGACGCTGAAGGTCTTCGGCCGGGCCAAGGCGCAGGCCGAAGCCATCCGCACCATCACCTCGCAGTACCGGCGGGCCACGCTGCGGACGCTGCGGATCGCGTTCTTGTCGTCCTTCGCTCTGGAGCTGTTGGCGACCCTGTCGGTGGCCCTTGTCGCCGTCACCATCGGCATGAGGCTCGTGAACGGCGGACTCGACCTCTATACCGGCCTGGTGGTGCTGGTCCTGGCGCCCGAGGCATATCTGCCGATCCGCCAGGTCGGCGCGCAATACCACGCGGCCGCCGAGGGGCTGTCGGCCGCGGAGGAGATCTTCTCGGTCCTGGAGACCGAGCCCCGGCCGGGCGGCACTGCGGACATTCCGGAGTCGCTGCGGCTGGAGCTGGAAGGGGTGACCGTACGGCACGAGGGCCGTACCGAACCTTCGCTGGACAGAGCCTCGTTGGTGGTGAACGAGGGGGAGACCGTTGCCCTGGTCGGCCCGAGCGGTGTCGGGAAGTCCACTCTGCTCGATGTGGTGCTGGGATTCACGGCACCCGACGAGGGGCGCGTACGGATCGGCGGCGTCGATCTGGCGACGCTGGCACCCGAGCGCTGGCGGGAACGGATTGCCTGGGTGCCGCAGCGCCCGTATCTCTTCGCGGGAACGATCGCGGAGAACGTACGGCTGGCACGGCCGGACGCGGACGACGACGCGGTGATGGCGGCGCTGCGGGACGCGGGGGCATACGACTTCGTGGCGGAACTGCCGGACGGCGCGCAGATGCTCCTCGGTGAGGATGGTGTGGGCCTCTCCGCCGGCCAGCGCCAGCGCCTCGCGCTCGCGCGGGCCTTCCTCGCCGACCGGCCGCTGCTGCTGCTCGACGAGCCGACCGCGAGCCTGGACGGCGAGACGGAAGCGGGCATCGTCGAGGCGGTACGGAGGCTGGCCGCGGGGCGGACCGTGCTGCTGGTCGTGCACCGCCCGGCGCTGCTCTCAGTGGCCGACCGGGTGGTGACACTGGAACCGGGCGTGACACTCCGGCCGGAGAAGCCCGAGGCGTCCGCCGCGGTGCCACGGCCGACGAGCGCACCCGCCGACGAAAGTGACGCGGTGTCGGAGCCCGAGGCGCTGCGGGAAACCGCCGCCCGCTCGGGTCGTGTCCTGTCCCGGGTCAGGGAAGCCGCAGGGGCGCAGCGCGGACAGATGGCACTCGCGCTACTGCTGGGAAGCCTCGCCCTGGGCTCGGCCGTCGGGCTCATGGCCGTCTCCGGCTGGCTGATCTCCCGAGCCTCTGAACAACCTCCGGTGCTCTATCTGATGGTCGCCGTGACCGCGACCCGTGCCTTCGGCATCGGCCGGGCCGTCTTCCGCTACGCCGAGCGCGTGGTGTCGCACGACGCCGTGCTCAAGATGCTCGCCGAGCTGCGCGTCGCGGTCTACCAAGGGCTGGAGCGCATCGCGCCGGCCGGTCTGCGCCGCACCCGTCGCGGGGACCTGCTCTCCCGGCTCGTCGCCGATGTCGACGCCTTGCAGGACTACTGGCTGCGCTGGCTTCTGCCTGCCGGGACCGCCGTGGTCGTGGGGGCGGCGACCGCCGGATTCGTCGGCTGGCTGCTGCCCGCGGCAGGCGTAGTGCTGGCCGCAGGGCTTCTGCTGGCCGGAGCGGGAGTGCCGTTGATCAGCGGCGCCTGCTCCCGCCACGCGGAACGCCAACTCGCTCCCGCTCGTGCCGATCTGGCCACCCGGATCACGGACCTGCTCGGCGGGACCGCGGAACTGACCGTTGCGGGCGCCCTGCCGGCCCGCTCGGAGCGGACCCGGGAGGCCGACGGCGTCCTGACCCGCATCGCCGCCCGCGCGGCCGCGGCCACCGCGCTCGGTGGCGGTCTCACCACTCTGATCGGCGGTCTCACCGTCGTCGCCACCGCACTCGTCGCCCTCCCCGCCGTGCACGACGGGCGGCTTGAGGGCGTGGAGCTCGCGGTGGTGGTACTCACGCCGCTGGCCGCCTTCGAGGCCGTGACCGGTCTGCCGCTTGCCGTGCAGCACCGACAGCGGGTCAAGCGGAGTGCGGAGCGGGTGTACGAGGTGCTGGACGCCCCGCTGCCCGTGCGTGAACCCGGCAGCCCGGCCGAGACACCCGAATCGCCCTTCCCGCTGGAGGTACAGGGGCTGTCGGCCCGGTACGCGGGAGCGGAGCGGGACGCCCTGGACTCCGTCGACCTGAGGCTGACGGCCGGCCGGCGCATAGCCGTGGTCGGGCCCTCCGGCTCGGGCAAGACGACCCTCGCGCAGGTCCTGCTTCGCTTTCTGGACGCACGGGCGGGGACGTACCGGATCGGCGGTGTCGAGGCCTCCGCACTGGAGGGGGAGACGGTCCGGCAGTTCGTCGGGCTGTGCGCCCAGGACGCCCATATCTTCGACAGTTCCATCCGGGAGAACCTCCGCCTGGCCAGTACTGATGCGACGGACGAAGAACTGCGGGCCGCTCTCGACCGGGCACGGTTGCTCGACTGGGCCGAGGCGCTGCCCGACGGGCTCGACACCCTCGTCGGCGAACACGGCGCACGCCTCTCCGGCGGCCAGCGCCAGCGCCTCGCCCTGGCCCGGGCGATCCTCGCCGACTTTCCCGTACTCGTTCTGGACGAGCCCGCGGAACATCTCGATCTGGAAACCGCGGACGCCCTGACCGCAGACCTGCTGGCCGCCACCCAGGGGCGGACGACGGTACTGATCACTCACCGCCTCCAAGGGCTCGAAGCTGTCGACGAGCTGGTGGTGCTGGATGCCGGCCGGGTAGTGCAGCGGGGACCGTACGCCGATCTCGCCGCTGAGGAGGGGACGTTGCGCCGGATGCTGGAGCGCGAGCAGGAGACCGTACGGGTGCTCGAAGAAGCCGTTGGCGTACGGGCATGAGCCGGGCGGCACGATAGCCGACTTTCCTCCCCAATAGGTACTAACTACTCTCGGGGTATGCCAGAGCAGGACCCGAAGGACTCACTCGAAGCCGCGACACAGGCGACCCGCAGCCTCCAGGGCCTGTCCACCGAACTCACGGCCCGTGTACCGCAGCTGCTGGAAGCCATGCGTTCTGTCGGCACGGGCCTCGAACTGCACTCCACCCTCGACCGGATCTGCGAGACGGCGGCGGAACTCGCCCACTCCCGCTACGCCGCCATCGGCGTCGTCGACGAGAAGGGTGTGGGGCTCTCCGATTTCGTCACGTACGGAGTTTCGGACGCGGTGGCGCACGAGATCGGCCGCCGCCCCGACGGGCACCGGGGACTGCTCGGCGCACTGATCCACGACCCGGTACCGGTGAAGCTGGCCGATCTGACGGCTGATCCGAGATTCGCCGGCTTCCCGCCCGGCCATCCCCCGATGCGGAGCTTCCTCGGCGTCCCGATCCGGGTACAGGGGGAGATCTTCGGAAATCTTTATCTGGCCGAGAAGGGCGACGGAGGCGAGTTCAACGACTACGACCTGCACATGGTGCGGGTGCTCGCCACCGAGGCCGGGATCGCCATAGGCAACGCCCGGCTGTACGAGGCGGCACGCCAGCGCGAGCGGTGGATCGACGGCTCGGTGGCCGTGACGACCGCCCTGCTGTCCGGCGGTGACGCCGATGACGCGCTCTCCGTCGTCGCCGAACAGGCCCGCCATCTCGCCGCGTCCGCCGCCGGGATCGTGCTGCTGCCCACCGAGGAGGGCGGCCTGGAGATGGTCGCCGTCTCTGCGGACAACCCCTCCGCCCACTTGGGGGTGATCATCGGGCCGGAGAGCCCGGTGGCGGCGAAGCTCCTGGGCGGCGAGGCGGTCTTCGTGGACGACTCGGCCACCGATTCCCGCATGATCTCCACGCTGGCCCATCAGTTCGGCCCCAGCATGCTGCTGCCCCTGCATAGCGGTGGACGGGTGCTGGGCGCGCTCGCCACCCCTCGCGCCCGGGGCGAGAGGCCGTTCACGGAGACGGAACGGACCCTCGCCACCCAGTTTGCCTCGCAGGCCGCACTTGCGCTGATGATGGCCGAGGCGCAGCGGGACCGGGAGCGACTCGCGGTGTATGAGGACCGTGACCGGATCGCCCGCGATCTGCATGACCTGGTCATCCAGCGGCTGTTCGCCACCGGGATGATGCTGGAGAGCGCCCAGCGCCGGTCGGTCGTGCCCGAGGTGCAGACGGGTGTCGGCCGGGCGGTCGACGAGCTGGACGTGACCATCCAGGAGATCCGTACCGCGATCTTCGCATTGCAGCAGGAACCGGCCGAGGCGCCGTCCGGGCTGCGCACCCGTGTGCTGCGCGAGATCAACATGGCCGCGGTCCCGCTGGGATTCAAGCCCTCGCACCGCTTCATCGGCCCGGTCGACTCGCTGGTCGGCGAGCTGACCGGCAAGAACCTGATCGCTGCGCTGCGGGAGGCGCTGTCCAATGCCTTCCGGCATGCCGAGGCGTCGTTGATCGACGTGGTCGTCGATGCGACCGCCACGCTCCCCGACGGGAGGGACGCGGTGCGGCTGTCGGTCGCCGACGACGGGGTGGGCGTCCCGGAGGGCGGCCGGCGCAGCGGGCTGCGGAATCTGGCGCGCCGGGCTGAATCCCTTGGCGGTGCGAGCTGGTTCGGGCCCGGCATCGGGGAGGACGGGGGCGGCACGACGGTGGTGTGGGAAGCGCCGATCTGAGAGCGGTCGGGCTCTCAGGGGCGCTGCCGGGCGCGGACCTCAGCGTGTCGCGTCGGACGCACGGCGCTCGGCGAGGATCCGCTCGATGACAACCGCGACGCCGTCGTCTCCGTTGGTGGCGGTCCGGCCGGAGGCGGCGGCGAGCGCGGCCGGGTGGGCGTTGCCCATCGCGTACGACGTGCCCGCCCACCGCAGCATCTCCACGTCGTTCGGCATGTCGCCGAAGGCGACGACCTCGGCGGGTGAGATGCCGCGCTCGGCGCAGCAGAGCGCCAGGGTGCTTGCCTTGGAGACTCCGAGGCCACTGACTTCGAGCAGGGCCGTTGGGCTGGACCGGGTGAAGGATGCCCGGTCGCCTGCTGCCGTACGGGCCAGGGCGAGGAAGTCGTCCGGGGCCAGTTCGGCGTGGTGGGCGAGGAGCTTCAGCACGGGGGCGCCGATGCCTGGCGTCTCCTCGTGGAGCAGCTTCTCGGCGATGGCGACGGTGGCGCCCGGGTCCAGGTGCAAGGGCGGGTAGGCCGGCTCGTAGTGGATGCCGGTGGTCAGTTCGACTGCGAAGGAGGTGCCGGGGGCGGCGGCGCGCAGTGTGTGCACGACGTCGAGGGCGATGCCGCGCTCCAGCGGGAGGACCTTGACCAGCTTGCCGTCCGCGTGAAGATCCGCGACCGCGGCGCCGTTCGCGCAGATCGCCAGGCCGTGGCCGTGAACATGGTCGCTGACGACGTCCATCCAGCGGGCCGGGCGTCCGGTGACGAAGAAGACCTCGATACCGGCTTCCTCGGCTGCGGCGAGCGCGGCGATCGTACGGTCCGAGACGGTCTTGTCGTCGCGCAGCAGAGT
Source organism: Streptomyces sp. NPDC001832 (assembly GCF_040297265.1). Lineage (NCBI taxonomy): Bacteria > Bacillati > Actinomycetota > Actinomycetes > Kitasatosporales > Streptomycetaceae > Streptomyces > Streptomyces sp. NPDC001832. The sequence goes on along the minus strand of NZ_JBEOYU010000002.1, from coordinate 115,735 downwards.
GCCGTCCAGGTCGGTGGCGATCAGCCGGGGAGCGGCAGGCGAAGGCGAGTCGGTAGCTGAGGTCACGCGCCCATTCTCGCGTACGAAGGCGCACGGGCGTGCAGAGGGGCGCACGCATCAGGATGTGAGCCCCTGACCAGGGGAACACGCCTGGCGTACATGCCAGCGGTCCCGAGCGGTCGTGCCGGTCCGATCGGCGGCCGAGCCGGGTTTGTCAACGGCCGAGCTGGGCCAGGCCCTCAGTAGCTACGCGTTCGAATACCTTCTCGTCCGCCGCGAAGTCGGAGTCCGGGATCGGCCAGTGAATGACGATCTCCGTGAAGCCCAGCGCGAAGTGGGTGCCCGCGAAATCCACGAAGGCGTCGAAGGAGTCCAGCGGACGGTCCGGCGTGAAACCGGTGAGAAGGATCTTGTCCAGCTCGGCGACATCCCGGCCGACGGACTCGCAGGCCGTGCCCAGCTTGGTGAGCTGCCCGCGGATGGCCTGGACGGACTGCTCCGGGGTGCCCGCTTCGTACAGCTTCGGGTCGCCCGTGGTGACCCAGGCCTGGCCGTACCGCGCGGCGAGCCTCATTCCGCGTGGCCCGGTGGCGGCCACTGCGAACGGCAGTCGCGGCTGCTGCACGCAGCCGGGGATGTTCCGGGCCTCGTTCGCCGCGTAGAACCGGCCTTCGTACGTCACCGAGGGCTCCCGCAGCAGCTGGTCGAGCAGCGGTACGAACTCGTCGAAGTGGTCGGCGCGCTCGCGCGGCGTCCACGCCCTCTCGTCGCTCCGGCGCAGCGTCGTGGCATCGAAGCCGTTGCCGCCGGCGCCGATGCCGAGGGTGATGCGTCCGTCGGAGACGTCGTCCAGCGTGATGAGGTCCTTGGCGAGCGTGACGGGGTGCCGGAAGTTGGGGGAGGTGACGAGGGTGCCCAAGCGCATACCCTGCGTTACTGTCGCCGCCGCTGTCAGTGTGGGCACCGCCCCGAACCACGGTCCGTCGCGGAAGCTCCGCCAGGAGAGGTGGTCGTAGGTGTACGCGGTGTGGAAGCCCAGTTCCTCGGCCCGCTGCCACTTCCCGCGGCCGCTTTCGTGCCAGTGGTCGACGGGAAGGATCACGGTACTCAGACGCAGACTCATGCCCTGAGCCTACGTCCGTCGGATCAACGGTCGGACCTTCGTTTCGGTTTGCCAGCCGTACCGGTGCGGACGCATCTGGTCGCCCGTGTGGCTCTGCCGTGACCACTGGCGCCGAGAATGGTCCTTGATGAGGACCTCTGTCCAGCCGGCGGAGCAGGTCGCCAGGGTTTGGCGCCGGCCGCCTCCGGACTGTCATGACCGTTACTTCCTGGTGTGTGACCAGACCGTGGTGAGCGCAGCACCGGCCCCGGCGGGACCGGCCGTGGGATCAGTCGCGGAAACGCAGGAACACGGGCGGTACGGCAGCGGTGAGCCAGACTCCGTTGGCGCTGACGTAGAACGTGTGGCCCGCGCGGTGCATCGCGGCCGCGTCTACCGACAGGATGACGGGGCGGCCGCGCCGGGCGCCGACCCGGGACGCCGTCTCGCGGTCGGGCGAGAGGTGGACGTGAGTGCGGTTCATAGGGCTCAGGCCCTCGCTGCGGATCGCGTCCAGCGCGCGGCTCACCGTGCCGTGGTACAGGTACGAGGGCGGCTCGGCCGGCGGGAGAGCGAGATCGACCGGAACGGTGTGGCCCTGGCTTGCACGGATGCGGCCGTCCTTGACGGCGAAGCGCTGCTTGTCGTTGACCGCGACGACGTGGTCGAGTTCGGCCCGGGTGACGGGGAAGTTGTTGCGGGCCGTGGCGCGCAACAGTTCTTCGATCGTCACCCAGCCGTTTGCGTCGAGCGTGATTCCGATCCGCTCCGGCTGATGCCGGAGATGCTTGGAGAGGTACTTGGACACCTTGACGGTGCGTCTGTCGTCCATCCCGTCAGAGTGGCCCCGGCGGTTGCTCACTCGCATCCTGATTTCACCCCGATTCACTGCCGCAATTTTATTCGCTGTAGCAATTTTCCGTTCAGAGGTTTGATCCACAGGTAACGCAGGTTATCCACAGGTCAATTGGCGATTCTGTGGACAAGACCCCGAGGAGTCACCCGGTTTGGTCAATGTCGGGTAGTTCGCCGGTAGATGGCGTAAGCGCATTCAATGTCCTTGATTGCACCTCACGTTCTGCCGCCGCCGCGACAAACGCGGACACGTTTTCCGGACCAACCAGCCGTTGCACGGCGCGGATTGTTTCCGACGGCAGATCCACCTGACGCTTCGCGGATATCGAAGTGTCCGAGGTGAGCCGGGCGTCAACGCCAAGATGGTGCTGCAGATGCCGGGTGGCGAACGCGCTTATGGCACGGGCAAGTTCGGCGTCAATCGTCTGCTGAGCGAGCGGACGCAGCCTGCGCACCATGGCGGCCGTTTCCGCCGGGTCCGAGTCCGTAGGCGGGTGATGACCGAAACAGCCCGCGAAGACGTGCTCCGTGGCGAAATTCAGAAAGCGCGCGGCGATCTGCTCGACCTCGCCGCGAAGGTCCCTCAGATGTCCCGAGATTGCACTGAGCGGTACACCAGCTGCGCACAACGCAACTGCCACTGCAAGTTCTTGAGGGCTCGGAACCAGGAACTCGTCGTGCCGGCCCGGGATGCGTTCGAGTACGCCGAGCTCCACCGCCTCGGCGACCGCCTCGTCGTCCGTGCTGCCGCCGAACTTGGTGTTCAGCTCGGCCAGGGTGATCCTGTCGGCCCGCTCGTCCGTCCAGGGGCCGTGCTCCTCGGCGACGAACCCGAGCACCCCGCCCAGACCGCGGCCCGTGTCCCAAGCCTCCAGGAGTTCCTTGATGCTGGCCAGGGTGTAGCCGCGATCCAGCAGATCGGCGATCTGCCTGAGCCGGGTGAGGTGGGTGTCCTGGTACACATTGGCCCGGCCGCGCCGTTCCGGCGTCGGCAGCAGACCGCGGTCCTGGTAGGCGCGGATCGTACGGACCGTGGCACCGCTCGCATGCGCCAGGTCCTCGATCCGGTACTCGGCGGCGGATCGGCCGGCCACCGCCGACGGCTGCCCGGGGCCGCTCACAGCGGCGGCTTCAGCCGGGCGATCCCGCGCAGCGCGCCGGGGCTGAACCGGTGGTACGGCCTGGTGCGCGGTATCCAGTGCGGTACCCAGTGCTTGCCCGGAAGGGAGCGGCGTACCAACTGCGTCGCCCATAGGCTCAGTTGGGCGTACAGCTTCTCCGACGGAAAGGTGTCGCCGGTCGGCGTGATCGGCTGGACCGGTACATGCGCATAGCTGAACGAGGCCAGGCGTTGTACGTCTCTGAACCCCCGCAGCTCCGGGGCCTGTTCGTCCTTCACTGCCGAGGTCATGCCACCGTCCGTTCCCTGCCGCGTGCGGTAAGCGCTCGTAAACGTGACACTGATGAATGTGACAATGCGCGGCGACTGCGTCAAGAGGTGAGCCGAGGCCTGTGGACAACTCGGAGAGACCCCTTCCTTCGGCTTTCGGGCTCCTCCCCGTGGTGGCCCCCCCTACGGGTCCGTACGCCTGGAGGCTGACGCGGATCCAGCCGCCAGGGCTGACGAGCGGTGTGGTCCGCGCCACTATCTTCGAAGGCGTGACTGTGATCGCGACCGAAAGCCTGAGCAAGCGGTTCCCCCGGGTGACCGCGCTTGACCGGCTCTCCTTGGACATCGGACCCGGTGTGACCGGCCTGGTGGGTTCCAATGGAGCCGGCAAGTCCACATTGATCAAGATCCTGCTGGGTCTGTCCCCTGCCACCGAAGGCCGGGCCGCGGTGCTCGGACTCGACGTCGCCACCCATGGCGCCGCCATCCGGGAACGGGTCGGCTACATGCCCGAACACGACTGTCTGCCGCCGGACATCTCGGCCACCGAGTTCGTCGTCCACATGGCGCGGATGTCCGGACTGCCGCCGACGGCAGCGCGCGAGCGCACCGCCGACACGCTGCGCCACGTCGGTCTGTACGAGGAGCGCTACCGCCCCATCGGCGGCTATTCGACCGGCATGAAGCAGCGTGTGAAACTGGCCCAGGCACTGGTCCACGACCCGCAGCTGGTCCTGCTCGACGAGCCGACCAACGGCCTCGACCCGGTCGGCCGCGACGAGATGCTCGGGCTGATCCGCCGCGTATACACGGATTTCGGCATCTCGGTCCTGGTCACCTCGCACCTCCTGGGCGAGCTGGAACGCACCTGCGACCATGTCGTCGTCATCGACGGCGGCACACTTCTGCGCTCCAGCTCCACCAGCGACTTCACGCAGACCACCACGACCCTCGCGGTCGAGGTGACCGACAGCGATACCCACCCGGACGGAACCGACGCGCTGCGTCAGGTCCTTACCCGGGCCGGCGTCAAGCTCGTGGGTCACGACGGTCTCGACGGGCAGGGGCTGCCCGGCGCGGGCCACATCCTGCTGGTCGAGGCGACCGGCGAGGAGACGTACGACATCGTGCGCGACAGCGTTGCCGGGCTCGGGCTCGGTCTCGTACGGATGGAGCAACGTCGCCACCACATCGCCGAGGTCTTCCGTGCCCAAGAGGCACCGCAGCACGCGGACGTGGCGCAGACCGTGTCCGCGGTCGTCGGGGTCGTACAGCAGAAGGGGAACGGTCGTGATGAGCACTGAGACCGGGGCCGTGAGCGGGAGCGAGACCTCCCGGATCCACAACATCGGGTACCGCTCCTACGACGGCACGCGGCTGGGCCGCAGCTACGCGCGGCGCTCGCTCTACTCGCAGTCCCTGCGGGGTTCCTTCGGACTGGGGCGTTCCGCGAAGTCCAAGGTGCTGCCGATGCTGCTGTTCGGCGTGATGTGCATGATCGCGGCGATCATCGTCGCCGTCGCCATCGCCGCCCCCGGGGCCACGGCTCTGCCGATCAAGTACACGGCGTTCGCGATCTATCTGCAGGCCGTCATCGGCCTCTTCCTCGCCGCGCAGGCACCGCAGTCGGTCTCCCGTGACCTGCGCTTCAAGAGCATGCCGCTGTACTTCTCGCGGCCGATCGAGCGCGTCGACTATGTCGTCGCGAAACTCGCGGCCATGGCTTCCGCGCTCTTCATTCTCACCGGGGCGCCGCTCGTCATCCTCTATGCGGGCGCACTGCTCGGGAAGTTCGACTTCGCCGAGCAGACCAAGGGGTTCGGACAGGGGCTGGTGTCGGTGGCGCTGCTTTCCGTGCTCTTCGCCGGACTGGGCCTGGTGATGGCCGCGCTGACACCGCGCCGCGGTTTCGGTGTTGCCGCGGTGATCGCCGTACTGACCATCTCCTACGGCGCGGTCTCCACGGTCCAGGCCGTTGCCTGGCAGACGGGCTCGGCGGGGGCCATCGAGTGGCTGGGGCTGTTCTCCCCCATCACGCTGATCGGCGGTGTACAGACCGCGTTCCTCGGAGCCGATTCGGCTTTCCCTTCAGGGGAAGGCCCGGGGGCAGCGGCCGGCGTGGTCTATCTGATCTTTGTTCTCGCGCTCGTCGCCGGCTCGTACGCCGTGCTGATGCGCCGCTACCGGAGGGCCGGGCTGTGACCACCATCGAGATCGACCACACCTCGCGCTGGTTCGGCAATGTGGTCGCCGTCAACGACGTGAGCATGACGGTGGGCCCAGGGGTCACCGGGCTGCTCGGCCCCAATGGCGCGGGAAAGTCCACGCTGATCAACATGATGGCCGGCTTCCTCGCTCCGTCGACCGGCACGGTCACGCTCGACGGCCAGCCGATCTGGCGCAATGAAGCGGTGTACAAGGAGATCGGGATCGTGCCGGAACGGGAAGGGATGTACGACTTCCTGACCGGCCGCGAATTCGTCGTCGCCAATGCGGAACTGCAGGGACTCGGCGATGCGGCGGCGCAGAAGGCGCTGGCCACGGTCGAGATGGAGTACGCGCAGGACCGCAAGATCTCGACGTACAGCAAGGGCATGCGCCAGCGCGTGAAGATGGCGTCCGCCCTGGTTCACGAACCGTCGGTGCTGCTGCTCGACGAGCCGTTCAACGGGATGGACCCACGTCAGCGGATGCAGCTGATGGTGCTGCTGCGGCGGATGGGGACGGAGGGCCGGACCGTGCTCTTCTCCTCCCACATCCTCGAAGAGGTCGAACAACTCGCCTCGCACATCGAGGTGATCGTGGCGGGACGGCACGCGGCGTCCGGTGACTTCCGGAAGATCCGCCGGCTGATGACGGACCGTCCGCACCGCTATGTCGTGCGCTCCAGCGACGACCGCGCCCTCGCTGCAGCGCTCATCGCCGACCCGTCGACGGCCGGTATCGAGGTGGACCTGGGCGAAAAAGCCCTGCGCATCCAGGCGGTCGACTTCGGACGCTTCACCGAGTTGCTGCCCAAGGTCGCACATGACCACGGAATTCGCCTTCTGACCGTTTCGCCGTCCGACGAGTCGCTCGAATCGGTCTTTTCCTATCTCGTATCGGCCTGAGTAGTGGCCTGAAAGGAGCTGTGAAGCGTCATGTACGACCCCACAGTCGCCCGGCTCACCTACCGGGCCCTGCTCGGCCGGCGCCGGGCCGCCATCCTCTTTGTCCTGCCGGCGCTGCTGTTGATCATCGCCGTGGCGGTACGGGTGTTCGCCGGATCCGATGACCAGGTCGCCTCGGATCTGCTGGGCGGCTTCGCCATCACCACGATGGTGCCGCTGATCGGTGTAATCGCCGGCACCGGGGCCATCGGTCCCGAGATCGACGACGGATCGATCGTCTATCTGCTGGCCAAGCCGGTGAAGCGGCCGACGATCATCTCCACCAAGCTGATCGTGGCCATCGCCGTCACGATGGTCTTCTCCGCACTGCCCACGCTGGTCGCGGGGCTGATCCTCAACGGCAACGGCCAGCAGATCGCGGTGGCGTACACCGTCGCGGCGCTGGTCGCCTCGATCGCGTACAGCGCGCTGTTCCTGCTGCTGGGCACCGTCAGTCGGCACGCGGTCGTCTTCGGCCTCGTCTACGCGCTGGTGTGGGAGGCCCTGTTCGGCACCCTGGTGCCGGGGGCACGCACGCTCAGCGTTCAGCAGTGGTCTCTCGCGGTCGCCGAGAAGATCGGCGGGGCAGGCGCGATCACCTCCGATGTCGGGCTGCCGGTCGCAACGGTCCTGCTGGCGGCGGTCACGGTGGTGGCGACCTGGTATGCGGGTCAGAAGCTGCGCACACTGAAGCTGGCCGGCGAGGAGTGATCGGGGGGCTTCCCCCCCCCGGATACCTCCCGTGCTCCGTTTACGATCACTTCGATCTTCGTCAACCCTCGCTTCCTGGGCGGGGGTTGACATATTTCGGACAGTATTACGCGTAACTGTACGGCTATCGGTTCGTTGTGCAGGGTGCGTGGAGGCAGCTGGAATCTGTGGCGTCGTAGCTTTCGTGAAATCAGGGATTGTCGATGCCGGTGAGGGAGTACCCGCCGGGTCGGTCATTGAGTGAGTGGCAACCGTGAGCGTTCTCCGCCCCTCAAGCCCGGGACAGGGCTGTCCATCGTCGGTTTCACGATTGGAAGGCATGTCCATGCCCAAGGAAGTTGCTTTGCTCGAATCGCGTGCGCTGCGCGTCGAGCAGATGGGGCGCGTCGACGTCCTCGACAAGGTCAAGAGCCTTGTCATGCTCCCGGATGGAATTCACCTTCGCACAGAGGGTGTGGCCCGATACTTCGAAGTATCCACAGAGGTGATCAAAAAGGTCACCCAGCGGCATCGAGCCGAGGTCACGGAGAACGGGCTCAGGCTGCTGCGTGGCCCTGAGCTGCGGGAATTCCATAGGGACATGGTGTCCCTATGGGGCGGTGACGAGGACGGCAGTTATCCACAGGCCGCCACTCAGCTCACCCTCTACACCCGCAGGACCGTGCTCAACGTCGCGATGCTTCTTCGCGACAGCGACATCGCCCGATGCGTCCGTACGTATCTGCTCGACGCCGAGCAGGACCTGCCCGCGGGCTATGCCGCGCTCGAACACCGCGTCATCCGGGTCGAGAGCTGCCTCGCAGGAGTGGGCAGCGCGCTCCAGGAGCTCGGGCCCGTCCTCAACCGGATGTCGCACCGGCTCGACAGCCTCGACCGGAGGCTGGACGTCACACATCAGGTCGTCGGCGCCATGAGCGTGCGGCTGGGCCACCTGTCGGAGGACATCGTCCGTATCGACGGAAGGATGGACGATCTCGCCCGCCACCTGAAGGATCTGAGCCGCCGCAACAAGCAGCGCTGATCCGAAGGCCGTTCACGGCCTTTCGGTATGGCCCAGAAATTGGGTGGCGCCGAAAGGCCGTCCCAGCCAAAGTAGTTGGTGCAGCACACGCCGAAACCGGCACAGCACGCTCCCGACACCAACAGACGCACGCCGACATGCACGCCATGGGCCGGGAGAGGAGCGCGACGATGACCGCGAGTCCGAGTCCGTCGAGTTCCCAACAGGGCGGGCCCGAGCCGGCACCGGAGTAGTCACCGACGACTCCGCCGTGCCGATCGGAGCAGGACGCCCGGGGCGGTTTCTGCACATCGTGCGGCCGCCCTCCCGGAGGATTGGCCGAGTGGTAAGGCAGCGGCTTGCTAAGCCGTCGTCGGGGTGGTGGAGCAGTCGATCCAGCCGGCCCGCGCCCGTACCTCTGCCCGTACGACTAGAGCAGCCGCTCCAGCACCACAGCGATGCCGTCATCCTCGTTGGACGTGGTGATCTCCTGGGCCACGGCCTTCAGATCCGCATGCGCATTGGCCATTGCCACACCCCGTTGTGCCCAGGCGAACATCGGGATGTCGTTCGGCATGTCACCGAAGGCCAGGGTGTCCGCGGCCTTCAGCCCCAGCCGACGCGCGGCCAGTGAGAGTCCGGTCGCCTTGCTCAGCCCCAGCGGCAGGATCTCCACCACACCAGGACCGGCCATGACCACGTCCACCAGGTTGCCGACGGCAGATCGCGCGGCACTCGCCAGTGCGTCGTCGTCGAGATCGGGATGCTGGATGTAGACCTTGTTCAGGGGGGCCGACCACAACTCGGCCGGGTCCTTTGCGAAGACAGCCGGAAGCGGGGGCCCTTCCTGCACGCGGTAGCCGGGGCCGACCAGCACTTCGCCGTCGAGCCCGTCGCGGCTCACCGCGAGTGCCAGCGGACCGACCTCGGTCTCGACCTTGGACAGCGCGAGACCGGCGAGCTGCCGGTCCAGCGTCAGTGAGGTCAGCAGCTTGCGCTCGCCCGCGTGGTAGACCTGCGCGCCCTGGCCGCAGACCGCGAGCCCCTCGTAACCCAGGTCGTCCAGGATGTGCCGGGTCCACGGGACAGCGCGACCGGTGACGACGATGTGCGCGGCACCGGCTGCGGTGACCGCGGCCAGTGCCTCACGGGTGCGCTCGGAGACCGTGTCGTCGTTACGCAGTAGCGTGCCGTCAAGATCGGTTGCGACGAGCTTGTACGGAAAGGTCACTTGGCGACCGGCTCCAGAACCTCGCGCCCGCCCAGGTACGGCCGGAGTACCTCGGGCACCCGTACGGAGCCGTCGGCCAGCTGGTGGTTCTCCAGGATCGCCACGATCGCGCGCGGTACGGCGCACAGCGTGCCGTTCAGCGTGGCCAGTGGCTGGACCTTCTTACCGTCGCGCATCCGGACGGACAGGCGGCGAGCCTGGAAACCGTCGCAGTTCGAAGCGGACGTCAGCTCGCGGTACTTGCCCTGCGTCGGGATCCACGCCTCGCAGTCGAACTTCCGGGAGGCCGAGGCCCCCAGATCGCCGGTGGCGACATCGATCACCTGGAAGGGCAGCTCGAGGGCGGTGAGCCACTGCTTCTCCCAGTCCAGGAGCCTGCGGTGCTCGGCCTCGGCGTCCGCCGGGTCGACGTACGAGAACATCTCGACCTTGTCGAACTGGTGGACACGGAAGATTCCCCGGGTGTCCTTGCCGTACGTACCGGCCTCGCGGCGGAAGCACGGCGAGAAGCCTGCGTACCGCAGCGGCAGCTTGTCCGCCTCGATGATCTCGTCCATGTGGTACGCGGCGAGCGGGACCTCGGAGGTGCCGACCAGGTAGAAGTCGTCCTTCGCCAGGTGGTACACGTTCTCCGCGGCCTGGCCGAGGAAGCCGGTGCCCTCCATGGCGCGCGGGCGGACCAGCGCCGGCGTCAGCATCGGGACGAAGCCGGCCTCGGTGGCCTGCGCGATCGCCGCGTTGACGAGGGCGAGCTCCAGCAGCGCGCCGACACCCGTCAGGTAGTAGAACCGCGAACCGGAGACCTTGGCGCCACGCTCCATGTCGATGGCGCCGAGCTTCTCGCCGAGCTCCAAGTGGTCCTTGGGCTCGAAGCCCTCAGCCCCGAAGTCACGGATCGTGCCGTGCGTCTCCAGGACGACGAAGTCCTCCTCGCCACCGACCGGCACGTCCTCGTGGACGATGTTGCCGAGCTGAAGCATCAGGCGCTTGGCCTCGGCGTCGGCCTCGTCCTGTGCCGCGTCGGCCGCCTTGACGTCGGCCTTCAGCTGCTCGGCCTTCTTGAGGAGATCGGCTCGCTCCTCGGGCGAAGCCTTGGGGATGAGTTTGCCGAGCGATTTCTGCTCGGAGCGGAGTTCGTCGAAGCGGACGCCGGACGACCTGCGCCGCTCGTCGGCGGAGAGAAGGGCGTCGACGAGCGCGACGTCCTCTCCACGGGCACGCTGGGAGGCGCGAACACGGTCGGGGTCCTCACGGAGCAGGCGAAGGTCAATCACCCCTCCAGGCTACCGGTGTGCGCTTCTCCGGCTCGAACCGATATTGCCAAGCGTGTCACTTTGCCTGAATTGTCCAAATTGGTAATGCTGGAGGATATTGCGTGACTGGGGTTGACCTCGTCCGTCAATAAAAAGAGTTTATTCCCCTAAATGGGGTAGAAAGCATCGAGTATCTTGACGCATGCGCCTTACCTGGAGGGGGAGTTGACTGTCGCCTATCCACAGGTCTTGGCGTCCTTCAAAGTTATCCACAGGTTGCGAGGGGGGCTGTGGATACCGAAGGGACCATTCCGAAAGCTGCGTGGGGGGCTCGCGGATCCCCGTTCAAAACCACTTCAGGCGCTTGTTCGGGTGGGAATTCGCCGCCCTGAAGAGTTGATCAATGGAATTGAGGTGACACGGGGCAACCCAGGGTGATCCGCTGATCTGTGGATGCATCTGGGTCGACTGGGGTGATATGTCGACCATGTCGCATTGAGGTGTCGACTTGTCCCCAGGTCGAGAACCGCCCCTGTGGATAACTTTGTGGATGATGAAGAGCGGTAGATAACACCAGCGGTTCAGGCACGCCAACACCCAGGCGCACCGGCCCCCGGGACCGTCAGCCCCGGCGCCGTCAGTCCCGCACGGCCGTCAGCCCCGGCCGTCCAGATTCCGGGCCAGCCAGTCGGAGGCCTCCATGAACTCCGCGTCCGACGTCCCCGCCCGCAGCGGCCGTACGTCCTGCGTCGCCACCCCGGCCCGCGGGTACGAGCCGAGGAACCGTACCTTCGGGCAGATCCGCTTCAGCCCCATCAACGCCTCGCCGACGCGGCGGTCCGCGATGTGCCCCTCGGCATCCACCGCGAAGCAGTAGTTCCCGATGCCGGCCCCCGTCGGCCGCGACTGGATCAGCATCAGGTTCACCCCGCGCACCGCAAACTCCTGGAGCAGTTCGAGCAGCGCACCGGGGTGGTCCTCGCCCAGCCAGATGACCACCGACGTCTTGTCCGCACCCGTCGGCGCCGCCGGCCGGGCCGGGCGGCCCACCAGGACGAAGCGGGTCTGAGCGTTCACCGCGTCATGGATCTCGGTCACCAGCGGTTCGAGACCGTAGGTTGCCGCCGCGAACTCACCGGCGAAGGCAGCGTCGTACCGTCCCTCCTGCACCAGCCGGGCACCATCGGCGTTGGAGGCCGCCGACTCCCAAACAGCGTCCGGGAGATGGGCGGCCATCCAGTTGCGCACCTGCGGCTGCGCGGCCGGGTGCGCAGTGACCGACTTGATGTCGGACAGCTTGGTGCCGGGCCGCACCAGCAGCGCGAAGCTGATGGAAAGCAGCACCTCGCGGTAGATCATCAGCGGTTCACCAGTGGTCAGCTCGTCGAGCGTCGCGGTGATGCCGCCCTCGACGGAGTTCTCGATCGGTACGAGCGCTGCCGCGGCGGCCCCGCTGCGCACCGCGTCCAGAGCCACCGGTACGGAGACCATCGGGACGAGTTCGCGGGTGGCGGCTTCCGGGAGCGTACGGAGGGCGACCTCGGTGAAGGTGCCTTCAGGACCGAGATATGCGTAGCGCGTGGCGGACATACCGTTACCCTAATGTGCCCCGGTCGCTCAGGACTCCAGTAGCCGCTGCCCCACGTATTCGCCGTCCGCCGCACCGCCCGGCACCGCGTACACGCCGCTGGCCTCGTGCCGGATGAACGGCGACAGGGCATCGCCCCGGTCCAGCTTGCGCTGCACCGGAACGAACGCCCGCAGCGGATCCGCCTGCCAGCAGATGAACAGCATCCCGGCGTCCGGAGTGCCGTCCGCCGCGATGCCGTCGTGGTACGAGAGGGGGCGCCGCAGCATGGCTGCGCCGCTGTTCTTCTCGGGGGAGGAGATCCGGGCGTGGGCGTTCTCCGGGATCAGGAGCTCGCCGTCGGGGCCCGCCCTGTCGAGGTCCATCGCTGTGGTCTCGGTGCCACCGCTCAGCGGAGCGCCGTCCTTCTTGCGGCGCCCTATGACCTGCTCCTGCCGTTCCACCGGGAGCTTCTCCCAGTCGTCGAGCAGCATCCTGATCCGTCGTACGACGGCATACGAGCCGCCGGCCAGCCAGTTGTACTTTGTATCGGTGCCGGCCGGGACGAAGACGCGCCGGTCGAAGTCGCTCTCGGAGGGCTTCGGGTTAGCGGTGCCGTCGATCTGGCCCATCAGATTGCGGGCCGTCATCGGCTGTGCGGTGGCGCCGGGGCTGCGGTTGAAGCCGTTCATCTGCCAGCGGACCCTGGCGGCCGGGGCGGCCTCTTTCTGCACGGCACGCAGCGCGTGGAAGGCGACGAGTGGGTCGTTGGCGCCAATCTGTACCCAGAGGTCACCGTCGGAGCGCTTGGCGTCGATGTGGTCGGACGAGAACGGCGGCAGCGGGTCGAGCCCCGGTGGCCGGTGGCCGACCAGGCCCGTGCGTTCGAAGAAGGTGCGGCCGAAGCCGAAGGTGATGGTCAGCGAGGACGGTCCGGCATCCAGGGCGATACCGGTGTCATGGGAGGCGCCGTCCGCCGCGCCGCTGTCGGCGGCTTTGCCGGCCATCAACTGCCGGGCCAGGGCCGACCATCGGCGCATCAGGGCAGCCGCTTCCTTCCGTCCCGCACCGGGTGCCAGATCGAAGGCGATGAGATGGCCGCAGGCCTGAAGCGGAGTGGTGATCCCCGGTTGATGTTTCCCGTGAAACATCACCTGGGTGGAGCCGACCGTGGTCAGAGCGGTCGGCTCGTCGGGCCGGGTCGCTGCATAGCCGGTCGCACCGCCCGCTGTGCCCAGTACCAGCCCGGTCGCTCCGGCCGCGCCCGCGCTGCCGAGCAGCCGTCGCCGGGAGATGGCGCCGCTGCCACGGGCTTTGTCGTCCCCGCTGCTTGTGGAGGTCTTCTTGTTGCTGTTTGCGCTCACGATTCCGCTCAGCCGATCTTCACGTTCTTGTCGATGGTCGTCTGATCGATGTCCGACGTACGCACGGTCACCGCGACCTTCCAGTTGCCCGCCATTGGGATCTGGACGTTGCTCGCTGCCCAGTGGCCCTCGGCGAGCCGGTCAGGGACGACGGGGAGCGGGCCGATGTCCTTGGACTCCAGCGTGAAGGCGAGCTTCAGTTCGGGGATGTCCATGGCCTTGCCGTCGGGGTTGTCGATCCAGATATGGAGCTCATTGGCGCCGGTACGGGCGGGGGCGATGTCCATCCGCACCGTTCCCTTGCCGTTCTTGCCGCCTGTGTCGAAGGGCAGCGTCAGATTGACTGGGCCTTCGGCCGCGGGGGCGGCTGCCGCCGTCGAGGCGCGGGCCGCTTCCTCGGTACGTCCCGGCTCGGTCGAGGTCAGTACGGTCGTCACGGCCAGCAGCGCCACGGCGACTCCTACTTCCGCCAGCACCGAACGGCGGAGCCCGTACCGGTTGGGGTCGGCATCGCGGATCCGCTTCTTCTCGGCGGCGGCCATGGCGGCTCTCTGCCGGGCGAGCTGGGCCGCCCGCGCGGGGTCCTCGGCCACGGACGCCGGTGTGCTCGGGGCCCGGGACTCCGGAACCTCGACTTCGACCCTGGCCTCGGCCTCCTCTGTTTCGGCCCCGGCCTCCTCTCCCTCTGTGTCGGCTGCGCTCGTGACCAGCCGTGCGGTCCAGCGACGCGAGATCCAGGCGATCCCGACCAGGACGGCCACGAGCCCAACCTTCACGAGCAGCAGTTGCCCGTACTTGGTGCCGGTGAGCGCGGACCAGGTGCCGACCTGGCGCCAGGACTGATAGATCCCGGTGGCGGTGAGCACGAGCACGCTGCCGAACGCGATACGGGAGAAGCGCTGTACGGCCGCGGCTCCGATGTCCGGTGTCCGGTACAGCGCGACCAGCAGGGCTGCCAGCCCGCCCAGCCAGGCCGCGACGGCCAGCAGATGGAGGACGTCGACCGGCATGGCGATGCCCGGCTGGATCCCGGTCGAGGCGTGTTCTGCGAGCGCCCAGGTCCCGGCGATCCCGACTGCGATCACCGTGCCGCCGATGGCCAGTCCGAAGGTGAGCTCCTTCTTCTCGCGCTTGTCCTCGCGCTTCGTGTATGCCCCGAAGAGCACGGCGATGAAGAGTGCGGAGACGCCGAGCAGCAGCAGCCGGGATACGAGTGCCGCCCCCGGCTTGGTGTCGAGCACGGCCTTCAGACCGTTGAGGTCGAACGCGTCCGCGAGTTTCCCGGAGCCGGTGTATGGGTTGCGCAGGAACAGCATGGCCAGGGTGGACGCGGTGAGGGTCATCCAGCCGCCTACGATCAGGCGTTGCAGGGGGCGGGCACCCGCCCCGGGCTGCCAGCAGGCCAGTACGAAGGCGGAGCCGCCGACCAGCAGGATGAAACCGGCGTATGCGGCGTAGCGCGCGATGCTGTAGAGAGTGCCGACGAGGCCGCCGCCGGCCTGCTCCGCCGGGAGCGTGACGGTGGTCTTCGAAGGCGCTCCGATGGAGAAGGTGAACGCGCCCGAGACGGGGTGGCTGTCCGCGGAGAGGGCCTGCCAGGCGACGGTGTACGTGCCGTCGGGCAGCCCGCTGTGCAGCGGGACGCTGAACTTCACGGCGGAGCCGCACTGCAGATTGCGCGGTGCGGCGCCGGTGTCGGCGCGTTTGCCGCTGGGGTCCAGGACTCTGATGGAGTCGTCGGCGAGCGCGACCCCTTCGGAGAAGGTGAGCTGGATGTCCTGGGGAGCGGTGTCGACCACCGCCCCGTCCTGCGGATCGCTCCCGGTGAGCGCGGCGTGCGCGGACGCGGAGCCCGCGCCGCCCAGCAGCAGGCTGAACACCATGCCGACAAGGGCGGCGAGGAGTGCGGCTGCGGCGAGTGGCCGTCGTGGCGCGTGAGTGGAATGGGACGGTCCGAAGTGCGGGGCGGTGGCTGTCATGGCGAGTCAGTCCCTCATTGCTGCTTCGGGTTGTAGGTGGTCTCCTTCACGGGAAGGTCGACCTTGATCGGGTCGGCCTTCTCGAAGTGCAGTTCCACGGGTACCTTCTCGCCCTGCTTGGGCTGGTGCTCGATATCCATGAACATGATGTGGTTTCCGCCGCGTTCCAGAGTCAGCTGGCCGTTCGCGGGCACCGCGAACGACGTCACCATGTGCATCTTTCCGTTCTTGGTTTCGTGGATCGTTATGTCGTCCGAGAGCGGGCTGGTGATCGACGTGAGCCGGTCGGACGTGTCGCCGCTGTTCTTGACGACGAGGAAACCGGCCGCCATGTCGCTGACGGGCTGCGGCATGTACGCCCCGGTCACCTTCAGCTCGGGCTTGCTGTCCGAGGATGAGCAGCCCGACAGCGTCAGCGTGGCGGTGAGGGCGAGGCCACCGACGAGGGCGGTGCGGCGGTTCACGGGGTCTCTCCCTTGATGATCTTGGG
Source organism: Streptomyces sp. NPDC001832 (assembly GCF_040297265.1). Lineage (NCBI taxonomy): Bacteria > Bacillati > Actinomycetota > Actinomycetes > Kitasatosporales > Streptomycetaceae > Streptomyces > Streptomyces sp. NPDC001832. Next base: position 99,644 of record NZ_JBEOYU010000002.1, on the reverse strand, counting down.
CAGGTCTTTGGCGTAGTCGTCGGGCGAGGTGTCCTCGCTGTACACGAGGTACCCCTTGTCGGTCTTCGGGGAGAACGCGATGACCTGGGAGCCGTGCATCGAGTCGACCGTGCCGTCCTTCTGCTTCTTCGGGGGATCGATGCCGATGCCGATCTGGCGTGCGCCCGCCTGGATGGTCGAGAAGTCGCCGGTGAGGCCGATGAAGGAGGGGTCCTGGGCCTTGAGCCAGCTGCCCAGCGAGGCCGGGGTGTCCCGCTCGGGGTCGGTAGTCACGAAGATGACCTGGAGCTTGTCCTGGTCGGCCTTGGGGAGGGACTTCTTGGCGATGGCGATGTTGCTCATGATGAGCGGGCAGACGTCCGGGCAGTTGGTGTAGCCGAAGTAGATCAGCGTCGGCTTGCCCTTGGTCTCCTCACGGAGGTCGTACTTCTGGCCGTGGGTGTCGGTGAGGACGAGGTCGGGCTTGGTGAACGGCTGGTCGAGGACCGTCGCGGCCTTGGTGTCGGCCTGGGTCGACACATCGGCGACGGGCTTCTTGGCGCCGTCGTCGCTGCTGCCGCAGGCGGACAGGGTGAGCGCGGCCGCGGCGACGAACGCCGCGGCCAGCACCGTTTTCTTACGCATGGAGCACTGATTCCTGGTGGGTTGGTGGGACTGGTGGGGCTGTGAGTCAGGCGGCGCGGCGGCGGCCGGCGAGTACGCCGTAGACCACCCCAGCGGCGCCGATGACGATGCCGACGATGCCGAGGACGCGGGCCGTGGTGTCAGTGGAGGATTCGTCCGACGCGGCCGTCGTTTGCTTGTCCGCTTCCTTCGCCGTGGCGTCGGCGCTGTTCTTGTCGTCGGCGGCCGCGCCGTGCTCACCGGTGGTCGGGGCGGTCAGTTCGAGAACGGGTGCTGGGGTCTCGGGCTCGGCGGCACCGTCCTTCGGCTCCTCGATCCAGCGGACGACTTCCTTGTCGTCGTACGTCTGGATGGCCTTGAACACCAGTTGGTCGGCGTCCTCGGGGAGCTGGCCGATGGAGAGCGGGAACTGCTGGAAGCTGCCCGGGCGGATACCGCGTTCGTCCTTGTCGCCGGTGGCGGTCCAGGTGACCTTCGAGACGGCTTCGTTGATCTTCTGGCCGTGCATCTCGAGCGGCTTGGCCAGCTTGCTCTTGGTGACCTCGATGTCCCAGCCGGGTACGGCCTGCGGCATGACGGAGGCCAGCGGGTGGTCGGTCGGGAAGTTGACCTCGACCTTGGTCGTCGCGGCGTCGTCGCGCTCGTTGGGGACCTTGAAGTTGACGGTGGCGTAGCCGCCCTTGGCTGCCTCGCCCTGCGGCTGCACGCTGACGTGCGCGGAGGCGGGGCCGGCGAGGAGCAGCACGCTGGACGCGGCAATGCCGCCGGCGAGAGCGATGCGGGAAACGTTCATGACAGGGATCACTCCACAGAAACACGAAGGAAGGTGGTCCGGCGCGCGGGCGCGCGACGGCATCGCAACACCTCTTCCGCACGTGTGGCGTACGTATGCCGCCCGGCATGGCACCGAGTGGTCCGTGCGTCGAGTGGAGGGTGTCGCGTCAGGCTGCGAGTGCGTATACGGGGGGCGGCCCGCGCCTGATCACCATGTGCTGCAACGGATCCCCGGTGGCGGGGGCCTGGGCGTCGACCGCGGTACGCAGGGTGCGCGGCCCGGTTACCGGGCCCCCGGGGAGTCCGGCCCGTAGCGCGCTCACGAGCGCGAGCGCGGCGCGCAGCGCACGCAATCGGGCCTCGGCCGCGATCTGCTGGGCGCCGTGCGCGGAGAGCCGGGCCAGACGGAACAGGGCGATCTCGCCGCGCCGCAACAACCAGCCGGTGGCCACGGCGGCCAGCAGGTGGCCGAGCAGCATGGGCAGGCCGGGCAGCAGACCGGCGAGGGCGGCCGGGTCCGAACCGGATGCGGAGGCCATGTGCTGCTGTCCGCCGGCCGCCACCGACGCCGGGTCGATGCCCGCGGCGGTCACGATGCGGTGCGCCTCGGAGGCGTTCAACTGCGCGGGTCCCGCGCCGCACACGAGGCTGGCCGCGAACCGGATCAGTGCGTCGTCGCTCGCCGTGGAGTCCGTCGAGGCGGTGTGCGTACCCACGCTGAAGAGGGTGTGCAGGGCGATCTGTCCGCCGGCCAGTGCGGCGGCGATGGACGGCAGTGAGCGCTCGCGTCCTGCGAGCGGTGCCGTCACCGCGAAAATCCCCAGGAATCCGGCGAGCAGGGTCCACCAGGGGACGGACGCGCAGGATGCCAGGAAGTGACCTGCCGCGGACAGCGCGACACAGACCGCGGTGAACACCGCGGTCCTCAGGAGCCGCAGACCGGCCCCGGCGTGTGCGACGGGCATAGACATGGCGGGGCCATCATCGCACCGGGCCCCGGGCCTGAGTACGGCAGGTCCGGAAGGTCACCTTCCTTCCGATTGGATGCGGACCGAGGCAGCTGTGGCCGGATTTGGACACCGGTCGGGGCCATCGACCGGGTCTGGCATACACGGGTGTACGAAGAGCTGGTATCCGCCGAATGAGCGGTCCCATATCCGGTCTGTGCTTACGAACGGTCCTGCGCGGCAATACGTATCGGTATGTCGAGCCGCAGCCAGGAGGCTGGAGCATGAGCATCTGGTGGTCCCTCCATTTGCGGCGCGAGGCTGCGAGCGTTCCGCTCGCCCGCCGTTTCCTGCTGGGCGCGATGGAGACCGCGGGCGTGGATCCGGAGATCTCCTTCGACCTGTCGGTCGCGCTCAGCGAGGCCTGTGCCAACGCCGTTGAGCACGGCGGCGACCACAGGGTTCAGGGAGAACAGAGCGTCTGCCGGGATCGGTGGGACGTATGGGACGAGCTGCCGGGGACGGCCTGTGGGCAGTACCGGGTCACCGCTTATCTGTACGGCGAGAAGTGCCGCATCGAAGTCGCCGATTCGGGGCCCGGTTTCCCCGCCCGGCGCATGCGGCGCGCTTCCGCGCAGCAGCACGATCCCCAGCAGTTCCTGCCGCTCAGTGCGGAGAACGGCCGGGGTCTCTGTCTGATCGAACAGCTCGCCGATCACGTCCACTTCGGCAACCGTCCCGGCCGTGGCGCCGTGGTGAGCTTCGACAAGGTCCTGAAGTGGCGGAAGGGCGCCCTGCTCATGGTGTCCTGAGCGGGGCGCCCTTCGACGCGTGAAGGTCCATTGCCGGACCTTCCGGAGGTATCGGCTCAGCCCTTGAGCCGAGCCATCCACGCCTCGACCTCGTCGGCCCGGCGCGGCAGCTTGTCGGAGAGATTCCGGTTGCCGTCCTCGGTGACGAGGATGTCGTCCTCGATCCGGACGCCGATGCCCCGGTACTCCTCAGGGACGGTCAGGTCGTCGGTCTGGAAGTACAGACCGGGCTCGACCGTGAGGCATACGCCGGGCTCAAGCGTTCCGTTGACGTACGTCTCGGTGCGCGCGGCGGCGCAGTCGTGGACGTCCATGCCGAGCATGTGGCCGGTGCCGTGCAGCGTCCAGCGGCGCTGGAGGCCCAGCTCCAGGACCTTGTCCACGGACAGGTCGCCCAGCAGGCCCCACTCGACGAGCTTCTCGGCGAGCACGCGCTGTGCGGCGTCGTGGAAGTCGCGGTAGTCGGCACCGGGCTTGACTGCCGCGATGCCCGCTTCCTGGGCCTCGTACACGGCGTCGTAGATCTTCCGCTGCAGCGGCGTGAACGTGCCGTTGATCGGAAGGGTGCGCGTCACGTCGGCGGTGTAGAGGTCATTTGTCTCCACACCGGCGTCGAGCAGCAGCAGCTCGCCGGAGCGCACCGCGCCGTCGTTGCGCACCCAGTGCAGGGTGGTGGCGTGCGGGCCGGCCGCGCAGATCGAGCCGTAGCCGATGTCGTTGCCCTCGACGCGGGCGCGCAGGAAGAAGGTGCCCTCGATGTAGCGCTCGCTCGTCGCCTCGGCCTTGTCGAGGACCTTGACGACGTCCTCGAAGCCGCGTGCAGTGGCGTCGCAGGCCTTCTGCAGTTCGGCGATCTCGAAGGCGTCCTTGACCAGTCGGGCTTCGGAGAGGAAGACGCGCAGTTCCTCGTCGCGCTCCGCGGTGACCTTGTCGGTCAGCGCGGCCTCGATACCGGCGTCGTGGCCGCGGACGTTACGGACCGGGCCGGTGGCCTCGGCCAGCGCGGCAGGGAGCTCGCGCACGTCCTTCGCCGGGATGCCCAGCAGCTGTTCGGCCTCGGCGAGGGAGTGGCGGCGGCCTACCCACAGCTCGCCCTGGCCGTCGAGCCAGAACTCGCCGTTCTCGCGGTCGGACCGCGGCAGCAGGTGGATGGTCGCCTCGTGCCCGTCCTGGGTCGGCTCCAGTACGAGGACGCCGTCCTGGGTCTGGTTGCCGGTGAGGTACGCGTACTCGGTGGAGGCGCGGAAGGCGTACTCGGTGTCATTGGAGCGGGTCTTCAGATTGCCCGCGGGGATGACCAGACGCTCACCGGGGAAACGCGCGGAGAGCGCGGCGCGGCGGGCGGCGGTGTGCTCGGCCTGAGGGATGGGCTCGAGGCCGTGCAGCTCGGTATCGGCCCAACCGGACTTCATGTTCGCGGCGAGTTCATCGGAGACGCCCGGGTACAGGCCGTTCTTCCGCTGCTTGATCGTCTCTTCTTCTTCGGTCTCCGGGTTCTCCGGGGTGAGCTCCTCAGCCACGATCTGTTTCTCCTCGATACGACACTGGACCCCGTCCATCGTACGGGCGCACGGAAAAGGGCACAGGGCCGGAAGACCTGTTACAGCTTGGCCGGGGCGGGCTGCACAGCTCAGCCGGGGCGGGCCGGTCGGCTCAGACGAAGCGCGCGGCCAGAATGACGGCGTCCTCCGTGCTGTTGCCCGGGTCGGGCCCGTCCGGCAGCACGGTCCGCAGCACATGGTCGGCGACGGACCCGGCGTCTTCACGCAGCGCCTTCGGGACACACGCCGCCGCCGAGTGGAGCCGTGCGAACGCCTGGTCCATCGAGTCGCCGGTGCGTCGCAGCAGCCCGTCGGTGTAGAGGAGTACGGTCTCGCCGGGCGCGGGGGTGATCTCCACGCTGGGCGCCTCCCAGCAGGCGAGCATGCCCAGCGGTGCGGAGACCGAGGTCTCGATGAACTCGGTGCGCCAGTCGCCGATCACGAGCGGCGGGGTGTGGCCGGCGCCGGCCAGAAGGATCCTGCGGCGGGCGGGTTCGCAGTAGGCGAACAGGGCGGTCGCGGAACGGGCGGGTTCGGTCAGCCGCAGCAGCAGTTCCAGATCCGAGAGCACGGCGACCGGATCCTCGCCCTCCATCACCGCGTACGCCCGCAGACCGGCACGCAGCCTGCCCATGGCGGCCAGGGCGCTCGGGCCGGAGCCGTTCACCGAGCCCACGGCGAGACCGAGCGCACCTTCTGGCAGGACCAGCGCGTCGTACCAGTCGCCGCCGCCCTGCGGTGCCGCGCGATGGCGTGCGGCCAGTTGTACGCCGGTGACCCGGGGCAGTCGGCTGGGCAGCAGCTCCTCCGTGACGGTGGCGACATCGGCCCTGGCCCGCTCCAGCTCCAGCAGCCTGGCCAGATGCTCACCGGCGAATCCGGCGTAGCGGCTGACGAGATGGCGCTGGCGTTCCAGTGGTTCGGCAGGTTCGTCGTACAGCCAGACGGCGGCACCGAGCCTGCCGGTCGCCTCGGCGGTGAGCGGCAGGGCGTAGCTGGCGGCGTATCCGAGCAGGGCGGCGACCTCGCGGCAGCGGGGGTCCAGGCTGGTGTCGCCGAGCAGATCGGGGGTGGTCTGCGCTCCTTCGGTATACGGGAGTCCTTCCAGGATCCGGCCGTAGGAGGTTGCGCTGCGCGGCACCGTCTCGATGTGTCCGAGCTCGGCATGGGTGAGTCCGAGGCCGATGGTGCTTACGGGGCCGCGGTGGTCGGACGGTTCGAAGACGACCAGACCGCGGCGGGCACCGACCAGGGCGGCTCCCGCGTCCAGCAGTTCGCGCAGCGCATCGTCGAGTGTGCTGGTTCTGGCCAGTCGCTCGGTGAGCTCGTGCAGCGTGGTGAGGTCGGAGACCCAGTCGGCCGGCTGGCCCTGGATGAACGCTCCGGGGGCGGTCGGTACTTCTGACAGAGAACCGGCATTGTGCGCTGAAACAGGAACCATGGGATCGATTCCAGCCACTCTCGGCAGGTGCGGGGCGCTCATGGCAGTCGGCTTTCCCGCCGGTGCGTTTTGTCGAATGGCATCGCAAACCCCCATGTCATTCTGCGCCGCTATCAGTGCATCCACGTGCACACGTAGCGTCCACATGTACACGCACAAGTAAGGCCATGTCCAGCATTGTCCCTGCGGGATTCGTGGTGTCCAAGTGACTCATAAGTTGGCCAAAAAATGCACCCTATGGCGGCTATTTGCGGTCGACTGGGCGTGCTCGACAGGGGGTGTTCTCGGGGTGAAGTCCCAGAGAGAGCGTCATTTCGGGCACGCTGGGTACGTAATCGGTGATGAACCAGGGGCAGTTCTGATCGCCCCGGAACCTGGCAGTGGGCCCGGACGTCCTCATCTGTGACGGCCACGCCCCACCCCCGAGTGGCGGGGTTTGCACCTTGGGACGGCAGGCGCGATACGTGCGCTGCTCCTCGCCATGCTTGTGTCCTGGACACGTCTCGCCCCTGCTCGACCCGGCTCAGCGCATGCTCGGTACCGACGACCCACCCGTACCGCAGATTTGAAGAGCATGTACGCACAGTGAAGAGATGAACGCGTGTTGTGATGCGCGTGGTGTGATGTGGACCCTCGGCGTTCAACGGAAAGGAACGAGCGCTCATGCGCGAGATCCTCGGAAGGCGACGCAGGCTCCGGCGCAGGGCAAGGCCCGCTCAACTGGACGCGGTCCTGACCTGTGTCACCGCATGGCAGTGGCCCGTGCTCCCCGGAGTGGGGCTTGAGAAGCTGTTGTCCAAGCCCAGTGGGGGTTGGACAACAGCTTCTGAGGCGGCCGGTGCTCGCGGTGACCGTGGCCGTGGTTGTGCCTGTCCCGATCCCGAGTGCGCCGTACCCGGCGCACACCCCTTCGATCCCGGTCTCCTCGCGGCGACCACCGACGAGCGCATGGTGCGCTGGTGGTGGGCCAACCGGCCCACCGCCCCGATCGTGCTGGCCACCGGCGGCCGCGCCCCATGTGCGCTGAGCCTGCCGGCTGTGGCCGCCGCCCGGGCGCTGGCCGAGCTGGACCGGATGGGCACGCGGCTCGGCCCCGTGGTGGCGACGCCGACCCGGTGGTCGCTGCTGGTCGCCCCCTACACGCTCGAACAGCTCGGCGAGCTGCTGCACGCCAAGGACTGGGTGCCCAGCTCGCTGCGTTTCCATGGCGAGGGCGGCTATCTCGTCCTTCCGCCGTCCGAGGCGGGGACGGGGCAGGTGCGCTGGGAACGGGCTCCTTCCCCGAGTTCCCGGCTGCGCTCGGGCAGGGGAGAGCCCGTCCCCGGATCCGCCGCACCGTGGCTGCCGGATGTGGGGGCGGTGCTCGACGCACTGGTCGAGGCGAGCAACAGCGCACCGGACGGCGGTAGTCGGCTCGCCTACTGACGAGTGGCCGGGCCGATATATCCGGCGGACCATCGGGATTCGGGCGGAGCCGACAGAAAACGAGGGATGTCGGCAGGTGGGGCCGTGCGATTCTCCGCGTGATCGGTGTCGCGGAAGGCTTCGCTGCCGATGGCGACCTGTCGTCAATCCCCGCTCTGCCGCGCCGGGTTGACGGCGGTGCGCAGTGCTGAGCTGGCAGGGCCCGACGCTGGGGTAACGGCCTGATCCACTCTCTATCGCGCACCAGGCCGTAAGGGCCGGGCTGCACCAGCGAGGGGATCGTGCGCGGGCTCGTGCGCCGCATCGCGCGCTGTGCACCGTACCCGGACATGAGAATGCCCGGTCGCTGGCGACGGGGGATGCACCAGCGACCGGGCTTCTAGAACGGTAACAAGAGATCTGCCGTTCGCAAATTCGATCTCGCGTACTAGGACAGTGATTTACCTGCGAGTATGGTGAGTTGTGACACGCATCACTGAACGACCCGTGGGTTCGTCACTGTCAGCTGAGCGTCACTTGGCGATTAGTGAGCCCGCCACGGGCCCGCCGCTCCTCGGCGGTGAGCGGCGCGTCCGAGGCGAGCGCCGCCATCAGCCGCTCCGCGAACTCGGCCGCGGGCTTCTCGCACTCCGCGGCCCCCATCGCGCTCGGCAGATCCCAGACCGGGACCATCAGCCCGTGCGCCCGGAAGGAGCCGACCAGCCGCGTTCCCTCGCCCAGCGAGGAGGTGCCGGCGGCGTGCAGCCGGGCGAGCGCGTCGAGAAGCTGCTCCTCGGGGTGCGGCATGACCCAGCGCAGGTGGTTCTTCTCCGGGGTCTCGCACCAGTACGCGGCGTCCACGCCGGAGAGCCGCGTCGTCGGGATCGCCGCCTCGTTCGCGCGCTCCAGGGACGCGGACACCTCGGGCGTGTTGTTCTCCGCGTCCACAACCCAGAACTCGAAGCCGGAGTGGACAACGGGCTCGAACGCCGCATCGGGGTCGAGCACGTCCTGCAGGCGCGGACCGTCGGCCGGTGCACGCCGGGCGGCCACGGGCGAACCGGGCTTGGCGTCCAGCGCTCGCTGCAGCGTGTCCGCAAGGTCACGGCTCAGGTCACCGGAAGGGGTGTCGTTCTGCAGGGCGAGCAGCACCGAGCCGTCGTCGCGGCGGAGAGCCGGCCATGCCATCGGCAGGACGGTCGCGAGCGTCACGGAGGGCACGCCCTCGGACAGCCCGTCCTTCAGTGTCAGCTCGACCGTGGCCGCGGGCACCAGCTCGCGCAGAGCGACCCAGTCGCACTCGCCGACCAGGCCCTCGAAGGGGCGGTGGACGAGCTCGGTCACCGCCTGGGCAGCGGCGCGGCCGTGACACGCCTTGTAGCGGCGGCCAGAACCGCACGGGCAGGGCTCGCGAGCCCCGACCACCGGGATCTCGCTGTCCTTGAGCTGCTGTTTCCCGGCCTTGGTCTGAGGGCGCTTCTTGGCCATGGTGGGCTTTCTCCCGATTGCGACAGTGCGGTCTGGGCCGTGAGCCTAGCGGCCACTGTCGCGTCAGGGACGCATCTGCCTGCACGCCCAGCGGTACGGGAGTGCGGAGCGCCGTGCGTATGCCTGTCCATCGATACGTGTGCCGGTGCGGGCGCTCGTACCGCCGCCGCCTTCGCAGGCATCCGTACCCGTGCGGGAACGTCAGCCCACGTCGTCGAAGGTGTCGGCGAAGCCCAGCCCGTCGAGCCCGGACACACCCGGTACTCCGGACACCCGCCCGTGCCCCTCGCTGACGAGGACCCAGACGGTGACCTCGCCGGACGAGCTGTCGCGTACGCCCCACTCCTCGGCGAGCGCGCTGATGATGTTGAGCCCGCGGCCGCCGCGCGCCGTCACTGACGGTGTGGCCGGAATCGGTCGGGTCGGACCGCCTCCGTCCGTCACTTCGACGGTCAGGCCGCCTGCTCCGTCCACGCGCCATGCGGCGCGGATGTCGCCGTCACCCACATCTGTGTGCCGCCCCAGCGGCCTACCGTGCCGACAGGCATTGCTGAGTAGTTCGGAAAGGATCAATACAGCATCGTCGACGACCGAATCCGGCACCCCGTAGCTGCGCAATTGCTCGCGCATCCGGTGCCGCGCCTGACCCACGCCCGCAGGGCCATGGGGTACGGCCATGCTCGACGACGTGGGCACTTCCTGTGCCACCACCAACGCCACCCCCGAGACCTCCTTTGCCCCACGCCACGGAGTGGATGCCCTCCTGCACTGGACCGGAAACCGGCCAATCGCCTGCCAATGACGCACTCGTAACGATCGAATACGGTGCGAATGCGCCGGTGCACTCCGTGTAACTGATGTTAAAAGCGTCCCAGTTGTGACAGAACCTGTTTAGGGCGGTCTGTGATGATTGCCTCGACGCCGAGATCGATACAGAGCTCGACGTCCTCGGGTTCGTTGACCGTCCAGACATGCGCGCGATGGCCCGCACGGTGCAGCCGCTCGATGTAGCCGGGGTGACTGCGTACGATCCGCATCCCTGGACCGGCGATCCGCGCCCCGGCCGGCAGTCGCCCGTCACGCAGGCGGGGTGAGACGAACTGCATCAGATAGACGGTGGGCAGCGTGGGGGACGCGGCCTGGATGCGGTACAGGGAGCGCGCCGAGAAGCTCATGATCCGTACCGGTGAAGGTCCGGCGGCCGGCGCGACGTCGAGCTCGAAGCGCTTCAGCAGATACAGCAGCCGCTCCTCGACCTGGCCCGCCCAGCGTGTGGGGTGCTTGGTCTCGATGGCAAGCTGGAGTGGGCGCCCGGCTGCCCGGGTCTCGGCGACCAGTTCGAGCAGTCGCTCCAGAGTGAGCACGGAGGTGAGTTCCCCCGGCACCGGATCCCAGTCCGGGGACTCCGACTCCTCGCGGTCCTTCCAGGAGCCGAAGTCGAGGGTGGCGAGCTCGGAGAGCTCCAGCGTGGAGACGGCTCCGCGGCCGTTGGAGGTGCGATTCACCCGGCGGTCGTGTACGCAGACGAGATGGCCGTCGGCGGTGAGCCGTACATCGCACTCCAGCGCGTCGGCGCCGTCCTCGATCGCCTTCCGGTATGCGGCCAGGGTGTGTTCGGGGGCGTCACCGGACGCACCTCGGTGGGCAATGACCTGGATGGAATGGTGCATGGATTGCTGCCGTGCGTGGGTCACTGCGTCATGGTGTCACCGAGAGGCGACCGGTGCGTACAGCTGGGGCCACGGGTGTCCGCACCTCGCACCGGGAGACCGTTTTGCAGGGTGCAAAGAGGGGACCGTTTTGCCGGGTGTAAAGATTGGCGTCGGATGCACAGGTCCTGTTTACAGTGGCCTGACGTGCCTTGGGAAAAGCTGTCCAGGGACACACGTACACAGCGGATCTCTTGCCGAAAATAATGTGGAACCGAGGAGTAAAAAGCTGTGAGCACAGAGAACGAGGGCAACGAGGGCACTGCGGCCGAGGCCGTTCCGTCCGCACCTCCAGTGCCGGCCGATGCTCCACAGGGGGCGCCTGAGAGCACGCCCGCGTCCACACCCGACGCCTCGGCGTACCGGAAGACGCCGGACGCCGCAGCCGTGCAGCAGTCGCCCCAGACGCAGCAGCCGTTCTCCCCGACGCAGGAACCGGCCACCGCGACCGCCCCCATGGCTTCCGTGCCGGGTACGCCTCCCCCCGGCCGCCAGTCGGCAGCCGAAGCCAACTGGCCCCCGCCCCCTCCCGCCGTCCCCGTGTACGCGCACCACGGCGCGGACGGCGGCGGTGCCGGTCCGGTCTGGGGCGCCGCGGCCCAGCTCCACTCCCCCGAAGGCCCGCGCAAGCGGGGCATGGGCGCCCTGGTGGCCGCGGTGGTAGCGGCGGCGCTGGTCGCGGGCGGTATCGGCGGCGCCCTCGGCTACTGGGCAGCCGACCGGAACGGCTCGACCACGGTCGCGGCGTCGGACAACCCGCAGGACCTCAAGCGCGATCCCGACACGGTCGCCGGTGTGGCCTCCAAGGCGCTGCCGAGCGTGGTCACCATCGATGCGCAGGGCGGTGACGGTGAAGGCGGCACGGGCACCGGCTTCGTGTACGACAAGGAAGGCCACATCCTCACGAACAACCACGTGGTGGCCTCCGCTGCGAACAGCGGCCAGCTCACGACCACGTTCTCCAACGGCAAGAAGTACGACGCCGAGGTGGTCGGCCGGGCGGAGGGTTACGACGTCGCCGTGCTGAAACTGAAGAACCCGCCGTCGGGGCTCGCCCCACTGCCCCTCGGCAACTCGGATAAGGTCGCGGTCGGTGATTCGACGATCGCGATCGGCGCCCCGTTCGGTCTGTCCAACACGGTGACCACGGGCATCGTCAGCGCCAAGAACCGCCCGGTCGCCTCCGGCGACGGTTCCGGTGGCAGCAACTCGTACATGAGCGCCCTGCAGACCGATGCCTCGATCAACCCGGGGAACTCCGGTGGCCCGCTGCTTGATGCGCGCGGCGCGGTCATCGGCATCAACTCCGCCATCCAGTCGACCGGCAGCGGTGTCGGTCAGACACAGGCGGGCTCCATCGGCCTCGGCTTCGCAATCCCGATCAACCAGGCGACGAACGTCGCGCAGCAGCTGATCAAGACCGGCCAGCCGGTCTACCCGGTGATCGGCGCCACGGTCACCATGGACGAGAGGGCCGGTGGCGCTGCCATTGCCAACCAGGGCGCGGGCGGTACGGAAGCCGTGGCGAAGGGCGGCCCCGCGGACAAGGCCGGCCTCAAGCCGGGCGATGTCATCACAAAGTTCGGCGACACCGTGATCGACAGCGGCCCGACCCTGATCAGCGAGATCTGGACCCACGAGCCCGGCGACCAAGTGACAGTGACCTACAAGCGCGATGGCAAGACGGCAACGACCGAAGTCACGCTGGGGGAGCGCAAGGGCGACAGTTGACCGGCTAGGCTGTCCCCCGCGCCTTCGGTCCATGGGCCGAAGGCGCGGGGTGGGTTGCCCGAGCGGCCTAAGGGAACGGTCTTGAAAACCGTCGTGGCGCGAGTCACCGTGGGTTCAAATCCCACACCCACCGCACAGCTGAACGGCCCCTGACCAGGCAAGACGGTCGGGGGCCGTTGTGCTGCCCGGTGTCCGTCAGTCACCGTGTCTCCCCCTGGTTTCCCGCCCGATCGGGCACGGAAGGGGCACGCGAGGGGCACGAACTGACCCCGGTTCGAGGAGATCCACAGGGCGGAGATACCGCGGTTACCGGTTGATCGGGATCTCATAGACGATCTCGCAGTGAGCGACGGGCACCACGATGTCGGCCGTCTCCACGGGCTGCCCCTGATCGCTGTAGTACGTCCGCCGGATGTGGGTGACGAAGGCGGCCTTCTGGATGCCCAGAAGCGATGCCTCCTCGGCGGTCGCCTGCCGCGGCTCCGGCTGCTCCACGGCGTGGCTGACGGTGATGCCGATCGCAGCCATCCGGTTCACGACACCTGCCCCGGCATGCGGCCCTCCCTCGGGGAGAACGACGAGAGTGCCGGCGGTGAGGTCGTACGGCTCCCAACTCGTCGACAACTGCACCGGCCTGCCGTCGGCCAGGAACTCGTACGTCGTGCGGACGCACAGATCGCCCTCGGTGATACCCAGGCGGGCCGCGATCTCCGCAGGGGCGGGGACCTTGGCGTCGGTCGAACTCTCCCAGTCGCCCTGCTTGCCCATGGCCTTCATGTCCACGCGGAACGGAGAGCCGTCGGGCTGCTCGCGTGCCGTTGAACGGACGACCCGCACCCGCTGCCGTGGCTCCGCGACGTACGTGCCGGAACCGGCGCGACCCTCCAATACGCCCTGAGAGATCAGCAGCTCCTGTGCCCGGCGGACCACGTTCTCGCCCACGCCGTACTCCTGGCCGATCTGGGCGCGGGAGGGGAGGCGATCGCCCGGTTCCCATACGTGTTCCGCGATCCGCTGCCGGAGTTCGTCGGCGATGCGGAGATAGGGCGGCTGCTCAGGCATATGGAAAATCTAGTCCACTAGCTCTAACCTAGTTAACTAGCTTCACTGAAAGTGATCGCCGGTGACGGAGGCTGCCCTGTGCCCGCTTCAGGAGTAAGCGCGGCGGCCATCGCCGCCCGGCTGTCGTCCGTCGGGCTCCCCGCGCGCCTGGAGGAGCACGCCGGATACACGTCGGTCGAAACGGAGGTACCGGAATCGCTCCCAGCCGAGTCATGGCGGGAGGTTCTGGAAGCGGTGGCCGAAGCCGATCGGTTCGGGCTCCTGGCCACCAGCCTGAACGGCCGCACCCTATGGGCGGTCGTACACAAAGCGGTCCCCTCGACGGGCGATGTCGGGGGACCGAGCCATCAGCGATAGGAGCTGAGTAGCGTGTTCAACCGTATCCGCCGTGCCGTCTCGCTCGCCAGAGAGCGGTACTTCCACAAGGGCAGGCACCGCCGCCCCTTAACGCTCTCCCGGCCGATGGCTGCCTTCGTGCCCCCTGCGCCCATCGACAGGTCGACGGCCGGCCGGGGACGGGTCAAGGACTGCGTAGACCACGCGTACTCGCTCGCGGGTGAGGACATCGCGCTCGTCCGTCCGTACGTGTTGGCCTGGGAGAAGCACGTACGGCAACGCTCGACGGTCCTGGCTCCCCATCTGCCGACTGAGGCCTGGTCGGCTCTTGCGGGGGCCCGTTGATGCCTCCTCGCCAACAGCCCGGATACACGCCCGCTGCGGCAACCTCCTACCGATCGATCGCATGTCGGATCGGTACGCACCACGCCTGCACGGAATTCTTCCCGCCCTCGGTGCCGGCCGGCGTCCGGGTGGTCTACGAGGTGTGCGACTGCCCCTGTCACTCGACGTCGACCCAGCCCGCGCCCGGGGAGGTGCAGCGATGAGGGGACGGGCGCCCAGCGCTGCGCTGCCATCCACCGTCGAGATCACCTCGACCACCGTGCAGCGCGGCGACGTCATCCAAGTCGGCGGCCGGGCGTGCCGTGTGAGTGACCTGTGCCAACTGCCGCACGGTGCCAAGCAGCTGCTGTTCGAGACGGGCGAGCAGTTGACCATTCATGGGCGAACTCGGCTCACTGCCGTGCGAATGCTGAGAAGGCGGTGACTGAGTCCATGTCTTCTCGCCGTTACGACATTGCCGGTGACCTCCGGCACCGGATCACGACCGGTCGCATCGAGGCCGGCGAACGCCTCCCGTCCGAGGCCGACTTGGCACGTCAGTACATGGTCAGCACGCCGACGCTGCGGGGGGCTCTCGCAGTGCTTGAGCGGGAAGGGCTCGTTGAGAAGATCCACGGCAAGGGGAACTTCGTTCGTCGCCCCCTGCACAAGATCACGTATGTCGGCGGACGGGACACGCTGGGGCTGCCGACTGCTGCGGGCGCCGCTTTGCGCGTCACTGTCCGCAGGACTACAAGCCGGGCGCACGGGCACCTGACAACCCTGCTGGGAGTGCCGAGCGGTAGCCCGTTGACCGAGTACTTCTGCCTCAGCCACGAAGGGGAGTCGCCGCACAGCCTGGCCCGCATCTACGTCCCGGGCGACCTGGCGCCAGCCGCAGCATGCGGCGACCGGTCCTCATGTGAGCGGATGGTTATGGGCTTTGCCGTACTGAACCCTCCGCCAGCCGAGGTTCGGGAGACGGTGTGCGCCCGCCTCCCGACACCGGACGAAGCGTCGACGCTTCGGACCAGCCCCGCAGTGGCCGTTCTCGCCATCACTCGCGTCGC
The DNA here is from genome assembly GCF_040297265.1 of Streptomyces sp. NPDC001832. NCBI lineage: Bacteria > Bacillati > Actinomycetota > Actinomycetes > Kitasatosporales > Streptomycetaceae > Streptomyces > Streptomyces sp. NPDC001832. The sequence continues at coordinate 84,381 of NZ_JBEOYU010000002.1, read as the reverse complement.
CGCCGACAGCGCCGGCCGCGTCATCGAGGCCGCGCATCTGGTGTTTCCGGGGGACCGCGTCGATGCGGTCTTCACTACTCACCACGTGATCAACGAGAGGCGAACGCAAGGATGACAATCCGAAACGAACTGCGGCTTCTCCCGTGGTCGGGGCCGGAAGACAAGCCCTGCTACCTCAGCACCGATGACAGAGACGGACACATGTCCCGCCTGGCGGACAACATCGAGGCGGTGCAACTCGGGATGGCGGCCGAACTGCTGGAACAGGCCTCGGAAGCTCTTGGCGACGAAGAAGCGGGCCTGGAGGATTTGCGGCTGCTGGTGAAGGAACTGTCCGGGGCTTTGCGAGACGTGCTCCGTGTAGCGACCAGCCGCGGTCACCTCTTGAGCGTGAGTGAACCTCACCGTTCCTGAAGGAGACGAGTAGAAGCCCACCGCGTAGGTGTGCGGCCCCTGACCAGGTGAAACGGTCAGGGGCCGTTGTGTTGCAGGTGCCTGCCAGTTACCGCTGACCCCTGGACGATGGGGCACTGGGTGGGGCATAGGCACCTTCCGATCCGTAGCTCTAGCCGGATCGGTCAGCGACGGCCATACCGGCTGCTGTAGTTGCGGTACCTCACTGCTGTACCGCTGGCTGCGAGACAGAGCGCGAGAAGGGCCGCCGCGTCCGCATAAGCACCAACAACCTTGGCCGACGTCGGCGAAACGAGCACGATCACGACGATGACCGTGATCACTACAAGTTGCTGACGCGGGTTTGACACGCAGCGCTCGGGAAGGGGCAAACTCATGTTGAACCTCCGGGTTCGTTGCCCACCTGCTGCTCGGCCTGCCAGCATGCGCGGTCAGGTGGGCCTCTTCGTGACCTGAGGAATGCTAGCCAGCACGCGGCGAGGGCTTGTGGCCCTGCAATCACTCTCGGATGTAAAGCCGCTTGACGCTGTCGCCCTGCGTAGTCGCCAAGTTGATCCCGAGGTCATCTTGGCGAGGCCGATTGCGCCATCACCGCGCAATGGAACCACCCAGATCTACAACGGGTAAACGGCTCGGATTGGCTGGAAGTGACAGGGCGGGTGTCTGACCTGTGGCCGCGTAATCGATCAACGCTGCGACCTGCGGCTTAGTCGTCGGTGGTTGTCAGCGTTGGTCGTCGTTGGGCACCCTCAGACGGCCCCGAGACGGCCCCAGCGCGTGAGTGGCGCTGTAGTCTGTCCGCGTCGTCGGTTGAGGCTAGGGGCGGGAGCTTGGGGTTCGATTCCCCTTGCAGCCCTCCTCGTGCTCGTCTCGGTCGCAGCAGTTGCCCGGTTCATGATTCTGGTCCTAGGAACTACAACGCCAGGAACGCAAGGGTCCGCTTCGAGTCGAGGGGAGAACAACCATGAGTAACGCGCGGAAGTCTGTTTTGGCCGTATTGCAAGTGGCCGCGACGGTCGCCGAGGAATCTGCAGCTGGGCTGCTGCTCCTCGCCTGAGCTGACGAATCAAGGCCCTGACGTCTTTTGAGGCGTGCAGGGCCTTCGTGCTGTCGGAGAACGACGTCAGGTCGACGGAGTCTCAATGGTCGAGTCAAGCTCGCGGGGCGCCACCCATCGATCGGGGGTGGCGCCGTGCCTGGGACAGGTTCGAGCCTCCTCCTTATCAGGTCGGTCACTGCTCAGCGCTGACGTCCGTCTGTCCCCCTAGACAACCGGTTGGACTGCCGTCCAGCGTTCGCAGCAGACCGGCTCAGATCGCCGCCGTTGGTGTCAGGGTTGATGTCAGACATCGCCCCGGCGCGGACCTCAGCCACTGAGGTGGCGGAGGAAGTCTGTCACGAACTTGTCTACTTCCTCCTTCGTGCTGGTGTCCCTGACGTCGATGCGATCGATGTACTTGACACCAGCGTTCCGTAGGAGCCGCTCGCGACTCTTGTCGTCCGAGCTGCGCCCCTTGTGGTGAGGCCCGTCGATCTCGATCACTCCTGCGTAGCCGCGATAGGTGATCAAGAGATCAGGCTCGAAGACGTGGTCCCGGACCTTCATCGCTCCGAGCGGCACGATGCCCAGCGTGTCGTTGTCGGGAAGCGTCTGCTGCCGAGATCGCAGCGTGTCATAGACCCGCCACTCCCACTCGTTGGTGAAGTGGAGGCCATCAGCCTGGGGGTGCGCCGGACCGACTCGGACCTTGCGGGCATGGTTCGAAGGCCGCGCGACCCCTGCCGCTGAAGCGAGTTGACGCCAGTTAGCGCTGACTTCGGGGAGGACGGAGCGGGCCCGGATGCTGTTGATCCCGTATGCCTCACGCTCAGCAACTTCTTGGGCAACGGCAAGAGTGCGCTCCGACACCTCTTCTGTGAAGCGATCCAGCAGCGGACCCTTAAAGTCCAAGATCATCCCATACCATGCCTTCCCCCAGTCCTCCTCTTGAAAGTCGAGAGTGAAGTCGTCCACCTGCGCTAGGAGCGCCGCGATGTCATGGTGGCCACGCTCGAACAAAAGAGTGGCGCTGATGGCGAGCACCTTCTCGGCGCGGGCTCGTAGGAACGCCTCCTGAGGGTGGTCCTTCGGATTCTCCAGGATCTCTTCGAACGATGCGTGGTCTGAGGTCATGCCTCAATTCTGGCAGGCACCACTGACAACTAGGCAGCTCACGAGGATGGTTGGGGTAGCCACCCCTTCCCACCACTCACCTCAGCTCCCATCCCGTCCGCCTTCGACCCACACACCGTGGAGCGGGCGTGGTTCAGGGCGTCAAGGTGGAGCGCGCCACTGTACGAACGACCTTGACGCCCTGGGCCGCGACTGCTCGGCTCTGCCTGGGTCGAAGGCGGTCGGGATGGGAGCCCACGACGCTCGCCACGATCCGGCCGGCACTCGCGAACGGCGCCCTGGTTTTCGACACTCCCAAGTCGCATCAGAAGCGACTGCTCCGCGTGGGCTCGTTCCTCGCCATGCGGCTCGGCCGGCATCTGGAGACTCTGCCCGGCGGAGAGGACGCGCTCCTCTTCACGACCCCCGGCGGCAAGCCCCTGCGCTACAACCAGTGGCGCAAGGCGTACTTCGACCCCGCCGTGGCTGCGGCCGGGCTGACCGACGTCACCCCGCACGACCTTCGGGCGTCGCACGGCACGTGGGTCGCGGACCGGTACGGCGTCATGACCGCCGCGCACCGGCTCGGCCACTCGAACGCGAGCGTCACTACCCGGCACTACGCCCGGCCGGTCGCCGGTCGCGATGACCAGGTGGCTGAGGCGGCGGACTCCTGGCTCAGCGGGTCCGACGATGACGACGACGGCTCCGCCGGGGCGCTCGTGCGAGCCTGAGCGTTGCGAAGCGTCACCGCGGGCCGAAACTCCCCTACCTCCGCAGTGATTGAAAGCCTCTGACCAGCAAGATCGGTCGGAGGCTTTCATCGTGCGCGTTTCCCCCTGCCACCGCTACGGCCAGGTCGCGGCGCATACTGCCGTCATGCTCTCGTCACAGCGGTTCCGGGACTCTCGGCATACGAAGTACGACTTCGTTGATCACGTGCTCGTGCGCTGCCCGAAGTGCACCGGCATCGCGCACGTAGCCCCGGCCGCGCTTGCGTCTGGAGAGGTTAGTCCCTCGCTGTTCGCGCCACGCCGTCTTGTCTGCCGGGCCTGTGGCCTGACCCGTCATGTATCTGACGGTCTGCGCCTCTTCCGGGGCACGGGGGTAGCCGTAGATCCGTACTTCGGATTGCCGCTGTGGTTGCAGACCGAGACGCGTCACGGCTGGGTGTGGGCTTACAACCCCGAGCATCTGGACCTGATAAGGCAGTTCGTTCAGGCGTCGCTGCGCGAACGTCCTCCTTGGGACTCGAACGGGCGGAAGATGACGCTCGTTGCCAGACTGCCGACGTGGATCAAGAGCGCCAAGAACCGAGTCGAGGTTCTGCGGGCCATCGAGCGCATCCGGGCCTCGCTGGTGAATTGATAGCTCTGCGGGGCGCCTGGCTCAGCGGGCACGATCCCGCCCCTGGGGCACGTAGCGGGCACGACGACGATGACGACGGCTCCGCCGGGGTGCTCGTGCCCGTCTGACCTGCGGCGGAGCGGCCTGCCCGCCGAACCCCCGAAAGGTCTTGAAACCGTCGTGGCAGCGATGTCACCGTGGGTTCAAATCCCACACCCACCGCAGCAGGTCAGAGAACGTACTGATCAGAAGGGGTGTCCCGACCGAGGGGCGCCCCTTCGGCGTCGGGGCTGTCTCACTCTGAACAGCCTGTGTGCCGCTTTGGATCATGGTGTGTGGACCAGGCGTGGACCACGGCCCGACGGGGCTGACCGCCACTTCGCTGGCTGGGTGCTCGCTGTCGTACTCGTCGAGCAGCACGATGCGGTGGCCTAGTTGGGGCCTGTTTCAGCCTCGGCGTCGAACGTCCTCAGGCATCCGAATAAAGTTGCCCCGCATCGAGTCGAGCATCGCTGCTCATAGGATCTTCCCGAGTTGCCGGGCCAGCGTACGGCCCCCTGAACATGCCCGACCCCAACCCGAACAGGAGACCGGCCAAAGCCGCTCCGGTCGGCCGCGTGGCAACCCGCGCCTGCATCAGTGAACGGCGAGAGCGTGGGCGGTGGTTGGCGCGTGAAGACCCCGACACCCAGGGCAGGCGCCGGGCGTACGGGGACGGGTGCGTGCGGTAGCCCGGAACTACCCGCAGGGACCGGAGGAGACAGGCTGCCTTTCGGACGCTTCCGCGACCCACGTTCGCCAAACGTGGCGCGTGTTCGGTACCTCGGGGCGATCGAGAAGCCAGAGGACGTAGCCGGCGTGAAGGCGTGCCCATGGGTTGTCCGAGGCGGTGGCCGTGCCGAGCCTGTGGCGGAGATCCTCACCGTCGACTGCTCGTGCGACGCGAACGTACTCGCGGTCCTTGCAGCGGTAGGCCCGCTGGACGACGATCTCGACGAGGTCGATGAGCTTCGCCCTCGTCTGCTGATCATGGTCGGCAACGGCCATGCGGCGGATGAGCGACTGTTTCGTGCCCCACGCCTTGGCGTGCTCTGTCCACTCGCGGGGGAACCGCGCCTCCCACTCCAGAAAGAGAAGCGTATAGGGCAGACCCGGCCCGCGGGCGCCCTCGCCCACCCACAGTCCTTCGGGCAGGGAATGGCTACACATGTCTGCGTACACCTCGCGCGCCCGCCTGAAGGCCGGCTCCTGATACTGCTTCTCCGGCCCCAGCGGCCTCGTGAGATGCCACAACTCGTTCCACCGGTCGAGAGCCGCCCAGGCATTCCTCCGGGCCCCATCCAGATGCGCGAGTGCCGCCTCCCGCTCAGCGGGATCGTCGCCTATGAGGCCGAACGCCCAGCCCAATCGTGCGCGCCAGGCGTCGGCCTCGTCGCTGCCCGAGCCTGCCCCCGCCGCCCCGTTCGTCATGCCGGAGATCATCTCTCAGGCCGCGACGACGTACATCACGCCCGCCTACAACGCAGGCATCGATGGTAGACGAGGCGTGGTGATGTGGCGGATCACCCGAGAGGCACTGGATAGGTTGTGACCTCGCGGTGTCCTAGAACCGGAGGCTAAGCCCGTGTGGTGTGGGTGAAGCCGAGGGAGGTGAGTCCTTCGGCCTGGCACAGCCGGTCGGATGGGCCGTCGACTTCGGTCTGGAGGAGTTGATAGGCGGCGCCGTGGGATTGACCCCAGTGCATCGCGGCCCGCCACAGGACGCGGCCGAGGCCCTGGCCTCGGGCCTCGGGCAGGACGGCGAAGTACTGGGGCATGAGCTGGGGGCGTCCAATGGCATCGGAGCGCACCTCCATCGGGCCGATCGCGCCCACGATGCGGTCCTCGATGGCGGCGGCGAGGACCGGGCCGCACTGGCCAGCCTGCATCTGCGTGTGGAGGAAGGCCAGGCCATCGCCCGCCATGGCCTCGGCAAACGGGGCGAAGGTGTCCTGCACAGCGGTCGGCCAGTCGGTGAGGGGGCGGACCGGACCGTCCGGGGCGGGGAAGGGGGCGGCAGTGAAGTCCTTCAGCTGGATGCGGGTGCCGCACGGGCGTGCGGTCTCGGGGCCGAGGGGGCGTACGACCCTGGCGTTGTTCACGTCGTGCGCGGCGGCGAGCTTGGCTGCCAGCTCGGCGGCCTCATCCACGACGCTGTCGCGGATCCTGTAGGCGAAAACCTTCACGATGCCGCGTCCGCGCCGGGTCAGGGTGGGGATGAGGGTGTGCTCGGGTTGGTGGACCATGTCGCTGCGTAGGACTTTCTCGTCCTTCTTGCCGCCCCAGCGCCGGTCCTTGTCGTAGGGAAGGAAGTCACCCGTGTCGGCCGCTCGCACGATGTCCTCGAAGATGCCGACGGTCAGGGCGTCGGGGTGGACGGGACCGATAGTCGGCACGATCGGCGCGGTCAGTACGGGCCGGAGCCAGTCCCAGCGGAAGAACATGAGCGGCACCCTAACGGTGAGCCGGTCAGGGTTCAGGCCCCGACGCGGGCACGCCGGGGCCTGAACGGAGTTGACCGGATCGTGTCGGTCAGTGGGGGTTGTCGTCCCCGGCGTCGCAGGAGCACTCCGCGCTCTCCACGATCACGTCGAGGTCCTGGACGGCGCTGATCGACACGGTCGCGACGGGCGGGGCCGCGCGGCGGGCCGAGGTCGGCGGGCCGGGGAGGATGGTCACCGGTACGGGCGGGGTCATGATCCGTTCTCCTTGTCTCCGTGCTGGCAGTAGCTGTGCAGCGGCGCCTTCGCCTCCTGGTAGTGCTTGGCCAGGGGGCGGCAGACCCGGCAGGTGCCGGACAGGGCGCAGCCTTCGCACCCACCGGTGCGAAGCATGAGGCGGTCGGCGATGGCGCCGAGCCGGGTGAGGCCGTTGATGCCTTCGGTCATCAGGTCGATCTGGTCGTCGCGGCCGACCTTGCAGATCGAGACCTGGGCGTGCGGGTCGGCGTGGAAGAAGGTGTGTCCCGCGTTGCAGCCGGCGAACGGCTTGCGCTGCCGCAGGTGGGCGGCGGACTGGGCGAGCAGCGGCTCACCGCCGCCGTAGATCGTGGGCGTCATGTTCGTGTACGCGTGGTTCTCGACGTTCCACTCCTCGGCGAGGGCGGCCATCTCGTCGGCCTCGGAGGCGTTGTCCTCGGTCACCACGACGTTGATGCGCAGCGGCAGACCCGCCTCGCGCGCGGCGTCCATGCCGCGCCGGAACGCCTTCCACGCCCCGCGGCGTTGGGTGAGCGTGTCGAAGGACTCCTCGCTCGCCCCGTACATGCTGACCACCAGGCGGTAGGGCGGGCAGTCCCGGAAGAGCTTGAGGAGATCGGGCCGCCAGAGCAGCGAGCCGTTGGTGGAGATGGTGAGCATCATCCCGGCCTGCCAGGCGTACCGGTAAGCACCCTGGAAGTCCGGGTCCATGGTGGGCTCGCCGCCGGTGATCTGGAGCCAGAGGACGCCGGCCTCGCGCATGATGTCCAGCAGTCGCACCTTGTCCTCCCAGCCGAGGCCGGAGAAGGGCCGCTCACCGAGGTAGCAGTGCTTGCAGCCGAAGTTGCAGCCGAGGTTGATCTCCCAGGACGCCCGGCAGTAGCCGTACGGGGACGGTTCACGTACCAGCACGGTGTCCTGCGTGGGTCGGCCGATCAGGTCGATGCCCCACACGTCGGCGGCAGTCTGCACCGCCCAGGCGGGAAGCGACTCACCGTCGGTGGCGGCCTGGCGCAGGCCCTCGTAGTGGTCGGCGGAGATTCGGGCGCCGGCTCGTGCTCCCGGCTTGAGGAGAAGATGTCCGTCGAGGAACGGGGAGGCGATCAGAGCGTGGGCCATCGGCGGCCCTCCTTTCGGATCACGGAGCGGGACAGCACACGGGACTCCTGGTGGCCAGCGCGGCAGTCGATCTCGCCCAGCCCGTTACAGGTGCCGCAGGTCTTGCCGGACGAGTTGGCGCCGCTGCCACCGCAGTCCTCGCACTTTTCGTTGCGAGCCGAGCGAGGGCGCCGGGGCTTGTGCGGGCTCGCGATCAGCTGGTGCACGAGACCTCCTCCAGGGCGTCTTCCCAGGTGTGCTGTTTGGCGTGGTCGGCGAACAGACAGCAGCCCTCGCCGTCGGGTCTCGGGGCGGCCACCGGACAGTCCGGCAGTACGACCAGTTCTGCCTCGTCCGTCCCGTGCCAGCGGAGCCACAGCGCGGTCCCGTACGCCCCGGCGTCGGTGAGGAAACCGAAGTGCTCACCCTCGTCGTGCGCGGACAGCTGGCACTGCACCGCCCCGTCGATGTACGTGGCGGCCGACTTCTCCCGCGCTTCCTGTGCCAGGTCGAGGGGCACCCAGCGCCAGTGCGCGCAACGCATCACGACACCATCCGGAAGGACGCGACGGCAATCCGGGCCTGCTTCGAGCACCGGAGGCAGACGCACGGCGGGTAGCGGCCCGGGTTCTCCGGGACCACCGGGTCCTCGCCCACGCGTACCTCCGTGAGAGGCCCCCATGTCTGGCCGGAGTCGCGGGAGACCCGCAACGTCATCCGTACGTCTTCATGTCCGTTCGCCATGGTCAGGAGCATCGCGATCCACGGACCCGGCCAGAAAGGCCAAGCGGATTACCCAACTTGGGTAACATCACCCTCGGTTGACCAAGTGCAGCGATCCGTAGTCCTCACGCCGGAGCGTGCCCGATGCCCGAGCCATCTCGCTCGAAGGAACTCCCGGTCAGCCTTCTCACGGACCCAGTCATGATCGAGGCATGCCAGACCAGAGACTTCGGCCGCATCTTTCAGCTGGTCAAGGCACGAGCAGGCATTTATCCGTCCATGATCGCGCGCCGCTGCGACCTGACCCCGAGCCGCGTGGGCGAGGTGATCGCCGGACGGCGGCAGTTGCTGCACATGGACGTGATTGAACGGATCTCTGACGGGCTACGCATCCCCGGACACATGCTCGGACTTGCCCGACGCTCCTGGGAGACGCCACCCAGCCTGACGGTCACACCCCGCCAACCGGCCGAGGTACCGGCCTCAGCCGTCGAACCGCTGGTCGCCGGACTACCGGGGGCGGACGTCGACAGCATCCTCGCCCTTGCTGCCGAGCGGGATCTCAGCGCCTCGACGCTGGACGCGTTGCACTCGTCGATCGCGGACTACTGGCGCCGGGACGACGAGCACGGCGGCGAGACCTTACGGCCGGCGGTCGTCGGCCAGCTCCGCTACGTCGTCGACCTCCTCAAAGAGCAGCGTCCGGCTTCTTTGCGGGACGGCCTGCACAGCATCGCGGCCGAGCTGGCCCGGCTCACCGGATGGACCTATTTCGACGCCCGCCAGTACAACCAGGCACGCGCCTACTTCACCGAATCCCTCGGCCTGGCCAAGGCCATCGACGACCGCCAGTTCATGGCCAACGTTCTCGCCTGCATGAGCCTCCAGGCCACCTACCAGGACAAGCCCGGCGACGCCCTCGCACTCGTCACGGCTGCCCAGGACCAGGCCAGAACGGACGCGGGGACGACACCGCGCGTGCTGGCCATGCTCGCGATGCGCGAAGCCTTCGCCCACGCCACCCTCGGCAACCACGGCGCGACTCACACCGCGATCTCGGAAGCTCACACCCAGTTCGGACGGATCAGCACCGTTGATCCGGACCCGGCCTGGGTCGCCTACTTCGACGAGCCGAAGCTGATCGTGGACACCGGTATCGCGCACGGTCGCCTGGGCGAAGCCGCCCTCGCCGAACCCCTCATCGCGGACGCGCTACGCCGCGAGCACGCATCGAACCACCGAGGCCGTGCCTTCCACGCCTTCTGGCTCGCCCGCACCCAGCTCCAGCGCGGAAAGCTCGACGAGGCGTGCCACACGGCCATGGATGCCCTGGCACCGGCGGCGGCCGTCAGCTCGCAACGAGTCACTGGCCACCTGCGGGAGTTCTACGAGCAGCTGGGGCCCTTCCGTCGGGAACCGGCCGCAGTGGCGTTCGAGTCCCGGCTCCGGGAAGTGCTGCCCCGTCAGATCAGCGGATGGCCTCGTCCATGAGCAGGTAGAGCAGCCCCACGAGAGAGCCGCTGCTGACGATCTCACGGCGGTCGATCATGCCCCGCACGTCGGCCAGCGGGATCCACTCGATCCGGTCCGACTCGTTCTTCTCGGTCGGCGGACCCTCGTACGTTGCCCCGTCGGCCCGGAAGACGTGGTGCTGGGAGTCGGTGATGCCGTTGGCCGGCTCGGCGTAGATCAGCGGCTTGATCGGGCCGGGCCGCCAGCCGGTCTCCTCCAGAACCTCGCGGGCCGCCGCCTCGGCCGGCGTCTCACCCTCCTCCACCAGACCCATGGGCAGCTCCCACGCCCACGCGTCCGTGATGAAGCGGTGCCGCCACATCATCAGCACCTCGCGCCGCTCGTTGACCACGGCAGCCACGGCCAGGTGGCGGAGCTTGACGACGTGGTGTTCCCAGCGGTTGCCGTCCGGCGTCTCGACGTCGGTGAGCCACAGGTTCACCCAGCTGTTCTCGTAGATCGGACGTTCCCCGTGGATCTTCCACTGCATCGCTGCGGCCCCTCTCGATCGGCCTCCAGCATCGCAGAGTATTCCGGGGCGAGCCCGAGCTTCAGGGTAGTTCACGTCAGGATGACGAGATGGTTTAAGAGGGGCATGAAGATGATCCTGCTCTCCAGGATGAGGAGCTGACGTTCCGTGCATCATGTGGATGCCAGAGCAGGCATTCGGTGGAGAGCGGGATTGGGGGCAAAGATGACAGTGTGGTTGGCTCCGGTACTGGGTTTGGTCGGAGCCTTCGTCGGTGCTTCGTTGGCGCCGTGGATGACATCACGGCTCGCGTGGCGAAACGGGCTCGTCGCGATGCCTTCAACGCGGCGATCGCCGCGCTGCGAGTTGCTCAAGTAACGCGGCACTTTGCCTCTGGAGTGCCGGCTCACTACGTCGGTGGTGATCAAGCGACTGTCGCAGCTTTCAACCAGCAGCTCCGGGAGCGTGGGATCGACCGATTCATCGATGCAATGCATGAAGCCAAGGTGGCGATTGCCGCGCTGGAGCCCTTCTATAAGGTCAGCGGCAACATCGACTGGTGGGAGATCAACGAGCAGGATGCAGAGCGGATCCTGGAGGAGATGAACCGAGCTCGCTGAGCTGCCAGTGGACCATGTGTGGACCGCCGAGGGCGGCGTAGGCCCGGAAGCGCGGGGAACGAGCAGGTCAGGCACGTACGGCAGACTTCCCGCAGCACTCTCTTGAAAACCGTCGTGGCAGCGATGTCACCGTGGGTTCAAATCCCACACCCACCGCCAGATGGAACGGCCCCTGACCAGGCATGACGGTCGGGGGCCGTCGTGCTGTTCGCTGCCCGCCGGCCACCGTGTCTCCCCGTGGTTTCCCGCCCGATCGGGCACGGATGGGGGCACGGGCACCAGCCACGAATATTCAGCCCTACTGCCGTCAGAGTCGCCGTATTGCCGTCAGCGCGCAGCGCCACCGGGATGCCCAGGAGCGCACGGCCCGCGTGCGGCGCGCACTGCACCGTCGCAGTCTGTACGCAGGACCAATCGGTGCGCGACGAAAGGTGACCCATGAAGTTCGCAGTCATCGGCGGTACCGGCCTGATCGGCTCGCAGGTCGTGAAGAAGCTGAACGCGGCCGGGCACGAGGCCGTGCCGCACTCGCTGTCCACAGGTGTCGACGTGATCACGGGCCAGGGCCTGGAGGAGGCGGTGGCCGGAGCCGACGTTGTCATCAACTTGACGAATTCGCCGACCTTCGACGACGCTTCCCCGGCATTCTTCCGGACCTCGATGGGCAACCTTCTGGCCGCCTGCCACAAGGGCGGGGTGCGACACGTCGTCATCCTCTCGATCGTCGGTGCCGACCAGGTGCCCGACCTGGCCTATTACCAGGCCAAGGTCCTTCAGGAAGACATCCTCAAGGCAGGGCCGATCCCCTACTCGATCGTCCGTGCCACCCAGTTCATGGAGTTCATCGACGCGGCCCTGTCCTGGACCACCGAGGGTGACATCGTCCGCCTGCCCACCACCCGGCTCCAGCCGATCGCCGCCCAGGACGTCTCCGACACCGTCGCCGAAGTCGCTGTCGGCACGCCTTTGAACGGCACCCTCGACGTCGCCGGGCCCGACGTCCTCGCGCTCGACGAACTCGGCCGGATCACCCTGAACGTCCACCCCGACGGCCGCACAGTCGTCACCGACGACACCGCCGGCATGTTCGCCGCCGCCCACGGCGATGCCCTCACCGCCAAGGGGGACGCCCGCATTGCTCCCACCCACTACAGCGACTGGCTCTCCTGAACCTGTGAGTTCCCCGTCCGGGGATACGGGATTGCGCGGCCTGGAGGGGCGAGAGGGAGCGTGGGAGCGTCGGAGGGGTGTGATCCGGGGCTTTGGGGGGCGCGAGAGGGTTTATCAGGTGATCCTCACGCTTGCGGGGGAATCGGATCGCGCGGGTGGTTCGGTGGAGATTCGGCGGGCAGCTCTGGTCTCGCGACGTCGTGACCAACACCGGGGCGGTCGGCCGGCTGCCCCGGGACAAGCCGCACTTTCGGTTCCTGGAGGAATTGCCATGGCAAGCATCCGTACCGCTCGTACTCTCGCCGCTGTTGCGGCTCTGCCCGTCGCCGCCGTGCTCTTCGGTGGCGTGGCCCAGGCTGACAGCGGCTCTTTCGCGAACGACGGATCGAACGCGGCCGTTGCGACGGTCGTCGGCAGCGGCGTCGGTGGTAACAACTCCGGCAATTCGTCAACGTCACAGCAGCAGGCCGTCGGCTCCGGAGCGTCCAATCGAAGCAACTCCGCCCAGGTGAACGGATCGGCGTTCACCATGATCGACCAGCACGACGAGAGCGTCGCGGTGAATTTCACCCGTCTCTGGTGAGGGGCTGCCGGGTGGCCTCCGATCAGAGGTCGCCCGACAGCCCCTGAGCCGGGCCGGCCATGGGTCGGTCGGGGGGTTGGGCCACGGCTGGTGGAACAGCGGCCTGCGCAAGGGGACTTCGGTGTTCTCACTTGCGCAGGCCGCTTCGCGTTGTCCGACGGTCGTGTCGGAGCGTCGTCGACCTTGACAGCGAGTACATATCTGACGGACAGTCAGAAACCCTGATCCGTACGCCCGTGTCCGGGAGGCCGCCGTCGTGCACCTCGCCCAGACGGAGCGTCAGCGACAGCTGCGCGCCGAACTCCGTACGTACTTCCGCAAGGTGATGCCCGGGAGGGGCGCGAGGACGGGGCCCGAGAGCGAGGACCCGGCCGAGCAGCGCCGGTTGCTGCGCCGCATCGGCGCGGACGGGATGCTCGGGCTCGGCTGGCCCGTCGAGTACGGCGGCCAGGGCCGCGGCTTTGACGAGCAGTTCGTCTTCTTCGACGAGGCCTACCGGGCAGGAGCGCCCGTTTCGATGGTCACCCTCAACACCGTCGGGCCGACGCTGATGAAATACGGGACCGAGGAGCAGAAGGCGTACTTCCTGCCCAGGATCCTCAGCGGCGACCTCGTCTTCGCCATCGGCTACAGCGAGCCGGAGGCCGGTACGGACCTCGCCGCGCTGCGCACCAGGGCCGTGCGGGACGGCGACTCCTGGGTGATCGACGGGCAGAAGATCTTCACCAGCAATGCGCAGAACGCCGACTGGATCTGGCTCGCCTGCCGCACGGACCCGGACGCACCCAAGCATCAGGGCATCTCGATCATTCTGGTCCCGACGGACGCTCCGGGGTTCGCCTGGACGCCGATCGAGACTGTGGGCGGGCTGACCACGACGTCCACCTACTACGACGCGATACGGGTGCCCGCCGGCCATCTGGTCGGTGCGGAGAACGGCGGCTGGGGGCTGATCACCAACCAGCTGAACCATGAACGGGTGGCTCTCGCCGCCATCGGAATGCAGGCCGAGGACTTCTACGAGGCGGCACTCACCTTCGCTCGCATTCCCGACCCGGTGACGGGCCGGCGTCCGGTGGACGAGCCATGGGTGCGGACCCGGCTGGCCGAGGCGTACGCCCGGCTGGCGGCGACGCGCCTGCTCAACTGGCGGCTGGTGGGGGATGTCGGCGCGGGTTCGCTGGCCCCGGGCGAGGCGAGCGGCGTGAAGTTCACCGGAACCGAGAGCGCTGTCGAGGTGTACCGGATCTGCCAGGAAATCACGGGCGAGGCCGCGACGATCCGGGGCGGTTCGCCCGGCTCCTTCGGGGGCGGGGAACTGGAGCGGATGAACAGGGCGGCGCAGATCAACACCTTTGGGGGCGGAGTGAGCGAGGTGCAGCGGGAGATCGTCGCGACGATGCGGCTCGGCATGAAGAGGGGCAAGCGGTGACGGGCGCGCGGGAAGAGCCGGAGAGGCGCGAAGAGCAGGACGAGTTGTACGGGCGGCTCAAGGAGTTCGAGGGGCGCGCCGCCGCGACCGCGGGCGTCGGCAAGGACCTCGTCAACGAGCCGATGATCAGGCACTGGTGCGAGGCGATAGGGGACACCAACCCCGCCTACGCGGGGCCGGAGGCGATCGCCCCGCCGACGATGCTGCAGGCGTGGACGATGGGCGGCTACTCGGGGCACACGGACCGCTCCCAGGCATACGAGGAACTGTTCGGCCTGCTCGACGGCGCGGGGTACACCTCGGTGGTCGCGACCGACTGCGAGCAGGAATATCTGCGGCCGCTGCGGCCCGGCGACCGGATCACGTTCGACGCGGTGATCGAGTCGGTCTCGGAGCGCAAGACGACCAAGCTGGGGACGGGCTACTTCGTGACGACGCGGATGGACGTCCGCGCGGAAGGGAAGCCCGCCGGGACGCACCGCTTCCGGATCCTCAAGTACACACCGGCATCGGTGAAACGTGCGTCGCCCCGCGGCGGCCGGGGCCTGCGCCCAAGGCCGGTGATCAACCGGGACAACGCCGGGTTCTGGCAGGGCGTCGCCGAGCACAGGCTGCTGATCCAGCGCTGCCGCGAGTGCGCGACGCTGCGCTTCCCCTGGCTGCCCGGCTGCAACCGGTGCGGCTGCCAGGAATGGGACACGGTCGAGGCGAGTGGCGAGGGCACCGTCTTCAGCCATGTCGTGATGCATCACCCGCCTTTCCCCGCCTTCAGCAGCTCCGAGGACGGCGGGCCTTACGCGGTGGCACTGATAGAGCTGGCGGAGGGGGTGCGGATGGTCAGCAATGTGGTCGGCGTGCCCTACGACAAGGTGCGGACGGGGATGCCGGTGCGGCTGGAATTCCTTCGCACGGACCCGGAGTTGGAGCTTCCGGTCTTCCGGGGAGAGGAGGGCTGACATGGACTTCGCACCTACCGAGGAGCAGACCGCGGCGCAGGAACTGGCGGCGCAGATCTTCGGGGATCTGTCGACGCACGAGCGCCTGGCCGGGGCCGGCACGGGGACGGACGCCGAGCTGTGGAAGGAGCTCTGCACGGCCGGACTGACCGCGGCCGTCGAGGAGCTCGGGCTGCTGGGCCTGGTGCTCCTGCTGGAGGAGCAGGGCCGGACGACGGCGCAGGTGCCGTTCGCGGCGAGCTGTGTGTACGGGCTGCTCGCCGTCGCCGGGCACGGCACGGACGAACAGCGGGAGCGGCTGCTGCCTTTGCTGCGGGACGGCACGGCTGTCGCCACCGGGGCGTTCCCTGCGCGCGGCGGGATACGGGCGGACGGTGAGGGGCGGCTGAGCGGCAGCGTGCCGTACGTGCCGTGGCTGCGTGACGCGGACCTCGTCCTCGTCGCGGAATCGGACCGGGGGCTGTGGATCGTACGGACCGCTGATCGGGGTGTGGTGACGGAGCCGGTGGAGACCACGGCGCCGTGGTCGGCGGCGCGGCTCGCCTTGGACCGGGCGCCCGGGGAGCGGCTCGGGGGCGCCGGGGCGTACGAGGCGGTGCTGGCCGCGAGCCGGACTGCGTTCGCCGGGTTGCAGGCCGGGGTGTGCGCCGGTTCACTGGCCCGGGCCGTCGCCCACACGAACACCCGGGAGCAGTTCGGGCGTCCGCTCTCCACCAAGCAGGCGGTGCTGCTGCGTGCCGCCGACGCCCATATGGACACCGAGGCGATACGGGTCACCGCGTACGAGGCTGCCTGGCGGTATGACACGGGACTGCCGTACGGACCGCAGGCGCTGACCGCCGCCTGGTGGGCGTCGGAGGCCGGAAAACGGGTGGTGCACGCCGGACAGCATCTGCACGGCGGAACAGGCGCGGACCTCGATCATCCCGTACACCGCCACTTCCTCTGGGGCCGTCAGATCGACGCCTATCTGGGATGCGGCAGCGAAGTACTGCAGGAGCTCGGCCAGTCGCTGGTGAAGGAGGGACCGGAGTGAAGGTCGGTGAGGAGCTGGCACCGCTGGAGATCGCGGTGACCCGAACCCTGATCGTGGCCGGCGCCATCGCCTCCCGCGACTACCAGGACGTGCACCATGACGCGGAACTCGCCCGGGGGAAGGGCTCCCCGGACATCTTCATGAACATCCTGACGACCAACGGTCTGGTCGGCAGGTACGTCACCGATCGCTTCGGTCCGTCGGCAGTGCTCCGCAAGGTCGCCATCAGGCTCGGCGTGCCCAACTATCCCGGGGACACCATGGTCCTGAGCGGCACGGTCACCGCCCTCGGGGACGACGGGACGGCCGAGGTGTCGGTCGTCGGAGCCAATGGTCTCGGCAGGCACGTCACCGGCACGGTGACCGTCAGCGTTCCGGAGGGGGCGGCATGAGCGTGCGCAGGGCCGATTCGCTCGGTGGCAAGGCGGCGGTCGTGGGGATCGGTGCGACCGAGTTCTCCAAGGATTCCGGGCGCAGCGAACTCAAACTGGCCGTCGAGGCGGTGCGGGCCGCCCTGGACGACGCCGGGCTGACCCCCGCCGATGTCGACGGTCTGGTCACGTTCACCATGGACACCAGCCCCGAGATCACCGTCGCCCACGCGGCCGGTATCGGTGAGCTGTCGTTCTTCTCCCGCATCCACTACGGAGGCGGGGCGGCCTGCGCCACCGTGCAGCAGGCGGCGCTGGCCGTGGCGAGCGGGGTGGCCGACGTCGTGGTCTGCTACCGCGCGTTCAACGAGCGCTCCGGACGCAGGTTCGGCTCCGGGGTGCAGCAGCGGGAGCCCACCGCGGAGGGCACCGCGCTCGGCTGGAACCTTCCCTTCGGGCTGCTCACGCCGGCCTCCTGGGTTGCCATGGCCGCCCAGCGCTATCTGCACACCTACGGGCTGACGCCGGACGTCTTCGGTCATGTCGCGGTCACCGACCGGCGCCATGCCGCCCGGAACCCCGCGGCGTACTTCTACGGGAAGCCGATCACCCTGGCCGACCACGCCGCATCGCGGTGGATCGTCGAACCCCTGCGGCTGCTCGACTGCTGTCAGGAGACCGATGGCGGCCAGGCGATCGTCGTCACCAGTGCGGAGCAGGCCCGGGATCTGCCGCAGCCGCCCGCCGTGATCGTCGCCGCCGCCCAGGGGGCCGGGCGGGCGCAGGAGCAGATGACCAGCTTCTACCGCGACGATCTGACCGGCCTGCCGGAGATGGGGGTGGTCGCCCGGCAGCTCTGGCGGAACTCCGGCCTCTCCCCCTCCGACATCGATGTGGGCATCCTCTATGACCACTTCACGCCGTTCGTCCTGATGCAGCTGGAGGAGTTCGGCTTCTGCGCACCGGGCGAGGGCGCCGACTTCGTCGCGGCCGACGCGCTGCCCCTGAACACGCACGGCGGCCAGCTGGGGGAGGCGTATCTGCACGGGATGAACGGCATCGCGGAGGCGGTCCGGCAGATCCGGGGCTCGTCGGTGAACCAGCTGTCCGGGGTGGCCAGGGCCCTGGTCACGGCGGGCACCGGCGTGCCCACCTCGGGACTGATCCTGGGCGCGGACGACTGAAAGGCTGTCGGGTGACCTCTGAGCGCGTGCAGTTGTTCGCATTCGCAGGCGGTCTACGCCCGGTCAGGGCACCGGGGGCGACCCTGAGCCCTGATGACGACGACTCCACCCACAGGAGGTGCGGCAGGCCCCACCCGTACGCCCTGAGGCGGACGCGGTTTCGGGACCTGGGGCCGATTCCCGGGACGGTGCCCGCTCCTAGCGTGGAGCCATGACCACCTCCGTCTGCACGGGCACCTCCGGGGGAGCTGCCACCATCGGGCACGTCCCGCACGGCTCGTACGCCGCGCGCACTCCGTACGCCGCGCGCGCTCCGCACGCTTCGTATCCGTCGTTCTCCTCGTACGTACGGGCACGGGGTCCCGTACTGCTGCGTGCCGCGCGCTCGCTCACCGCGAACCCGAGCGACGCCGAGGATCTGCTGCAGACCGCGCTCACCAAGACGTATGTCGCCTGGGAGCGGATCGAGGACCACCAGGCGCTCGACGGCTATGTCCGCCGGGCACTGCTGAACACCCGGACCTCGCAGTGGCGCAAGCGCAAGGTCGACGAGTTCGCCTGCGACGAACTGCCCGAACAGGAGGCTCCCGGGGCTCCCGACCCGGCCGAGCACCAGGCGCTGCACGACGCGATGTGGCGTGCCGTGCTGAAGCTGCCGGACCGGCAGCGGGCGATGGTGGTCCTGCGCTACTACGAGGACCTGAGCGAGGCCCGGACGGCCGAGGTGCTCGGGGTGTCCGTCGGCACCGTGAAGAGCGCGGTGTCGCGGGCGCTCGGCAAGCTCAGGGAGGACCCGGAGCTGGCTCCGGTGCGGTGATCATCTGTGGCTGTCCGCCCGTCAGTTCGTGCCGATCTTCGCGAGCAGCTCGACGATGCGCGACTGTACCTCGTCGCTGGTGGAGCGCTCGGCCAGGAAGAGGACGGTCTCGCCCGAGCTGAGCTTCGGCAGTTCCGACCCGGTCATGTCGGCGGCGGTGTAGACGACCAGCGGGGTCCGGTTCAACTGGCCGTTGGCGCGCAGCCAGTCGACGATCCCGGCTCGGCGGCGGCGTACCTGCATCAGGTCCATCACCACCAGATTGGGCCGCATCCGGGTGGCGAGTGCCACCGCCTCGTTGTCGGCGGAGGCCCGTGCGACCTGCATGCCGCGGCGTTCCAACGTCTCCTTCAGCGCCAGCGCGATCTCCTCGTGCTCCTCGATGAGCAGCACCCGCGGCGGATGCTGCTCGCTGTCGCGCGGGGCGAGCGCCTTGAGGAGCACGGCGGGGTCGGCACCGTACGCGGCCTCCCGCGTAGCCTGCCCCAGACCTGCCGTCACCAGCACCGGGACCTCGGCCGCCACCGCCGCCTCACGCAGCGACTGCAGCGCCTTGCGGGTGATGGGACCGGCGAGCGGGTCGACGAAGAGCGCGGCGGGGAACGCCGCGATCTGGGCATCGACCTCCTCGCGCGAGTGCACGATCACCGGCCGGTAGCCGCGGTCGCTCAGCGCCTGCTGGGTGGAGACATCGGGCGCGGGCCAGACGAGCAGCCGACGCGGGTTGTCCAGCGGCTCCGGGGGCAGCTCGTCGTCGACGGGCTGCGGCGACGGACGGTTGGCGACCTCCACCGCGCCACCCGGACCGTCCAGCGGCTCCGGCCCCTCGGCGCCCTCGTCGGGCGCCCCTATGGCGTATGCGCGTCCTTCGGCCTCCGGAGCGGAGAGCAGCTGCCCCGAACCCGGGCCCTGGCCTTGCGCGGCGCCGGACTGGGGCGGCGCGGACTGAGGGGTGCGCTCGGCCTCCGGCGGGGTGGCGAGCTTACGGCGCCGTCCGGGACCGCCGTGCGTCTGGTTCTGCTGGTGCGCGATGTGCTGGGCGAACGGCACACCCTGCCCGAGCGTCCGCACGCTGAACGCGCGTCCCTGCGTCGAGTCCGAGGAGCTGTCGGGCATCGGAACCTCCGCGGGCAGCGGCTGCCTGCGCGCGTCCGCGGTGGCGTCGGCGGCGCCTGCGACGGATGTGGTGCCGGTGGTGTGCGTGGTGTGGCCGGCCGCGGGCCATTCCGGATCTCCGCCGGACCGGCTGACGGGCTGATCGCCGGGGTGGTTGTCGACCTGTTCGCCGGTCTGATCGCAGGGCGTGGTCGGCGCGGCCGGGCCCTGCCCCGGCGTGACGTTCTCAGCCCGGCCGCCGGACCGCACGGGCTGCTGCTCCGCAGGCTGCCCGACGACCGGTCCGGCCTGCTGGGAAGCGTCGGCGTGACGCGCCCGGCGCCGCCCGGTCGGTACCGGGTGCGCCTGGGGCGGTGTGTGCTCGCCGTCGGACGCGATGCGTACGGCGTCGTGGCGTCCGGGCAGCGAGGCGTCCGCGTCGGAGGCCGTGGACGGGGCCCGGTCGGCATCCGCGGGCGGAAGCGCGAACGCGGTACGAGGCCCGGCCGGCTCGGCCTGAGCGGAACGCTCCTGCGTGGCCGCCAATGCCCGCCGCGCCCGCCGCCCGGTCGGCTGAGGCGCCGACGCCGGACCGTCACCGACCTGCGGGAGACCCTCGGAAACGGAAGCCGGCAGGGCCAGCTGGTTCTCGCCGCCCCGGTGCGCCCGGTGTCCACCCGCGGGCACCGGCACCGGTGCCTCGGCCGGAACGCCCTGCGGCGGCACGGTCTGCCCACGCTGCGGACGGCCACCGCCACCCTGCGCGCCCTCGGCAGCCGTCACCACCGCCCCCTCGGACGGTGCCGAGGCCGCAGGCAGTGCCAACGCCTGCCCCGGCCCCTGCTGCTCGACAGCAGGCTGCCCGGGCCTCTGCCTCTGACCCTGCTCGGGCAACTGGGACGGCTGAGCCGGAAATGAACCGGTCTCGGCCGGACTCGGCCGACCACGCCTGCGTCCCGACCCCTTGCCCTGCTGCGCCGGAATGATCTCGTGCGGGCTGTGCGCGCTCTGCACACCCTGCGTCTCCTGCGAGCCGTGCGTCGCGGACTCACGACGCGCCCGTCGCCGACCCGTCGGCTCTGCTGCCGCGGTGTCTCCGTCCCCGGCCCCTGCCTCGGAACCACCCACAGGGCTCTCCAGGAACGCATCCGTGGACGCCCGCCGAGCCCGCCGCCGCCCACCGCCCGGCGCGCCCTGAGCAGCCACCGGCTCCGGCTCGGGTCCGGGCTCGGACGCCGGTGGCACCACCGCTCCCGAGCCCGCGCCCAACGGCACTTCGAGCACGTACGCGCTGCCGCTCATTCCCGGCACCTCGTGCGTCTGGAGCACGCCGCCGTGCGCCCGTACGATCCCGCGCACGATCGGCTCGTGCACCGGGTCTCCCCCGGCGTACGGCCCGCGCACCTCGATCCGTACGACCTCACCGCGCTGCGCCGCTGCGACGACCACTGTCGAGTCGACGTAGCCACTGCCCGGCACCACGCGGGCCTTGCCGGTCGAGTCGACCCCGGCGACATCCGCGACTAGATGGGCGAGCGCGGTCACCAGCCGGGCCGCGTCCACCTCGGCCTCGATCGGCGGCGCGTGCACCGCGAACTGGGCGCGCCCGGGACCGATCAGCTCGACGGCCGCGTCGATACCGGCCGTCACGACCGAGTCGAGCAGCACATTCGCCTTGGCCAGCTCCTCCGAGCCGGCGTCCAGGCGCTGGTAGCCGAGCACATTGTCGACGAGCGTCGTCATCCGGGCGTAGCCGGCGGCCAGGTGGTGGAGGATCTGGTTGGCCTCCGGCCACAGCTGGCCGGCCGGGTCGGCGGCGAGCGTGGAGAGTTCGCCGCGCAGCTCCTCCAGTGGCCCGCGCAGCGACTCGCCGAGTACGGCGGTGAGCTGGGTGTGCCGGGCGGTCAGCGCCGCCAGCTGTTCGGCCTGCGCCTCCAGTTCGGCCGTGTACCGCTCGGCCCGGTCGGCCAGTTCCGCGGTGTGCTGTTCCGTCAGCCCGGTGACCTCGGAGGTGTGGCTCTCGGTCAGTTCGGCGACCTCGGCCTTGTGCTGCTCGCTGAGCTCCTCGTACGGCCTGCGGTCGGTGAACGTCATGACCGCACCGACCAGCTGGTCCCCGTCCCGGACCGGCGCGGTGGTCAGGTCGACCGGCACCTGCGCACCGCTCTTGGACCACAGGACCTGCCCGCGCACCCGGTGCTTGCGGCCGGACCTGAGCGTGTCGGCGAGCGGCGACTCCTCGTACGGGAAAGGTTCGCCCTCCGCCCGGGAATGCAGGATCAGCGGATGCAGCTCCTGGCCGCCCAGGTCGCTGGCGCGGAAGCCGAGGATCTGCGCGGCGGCGGGGTTGACCAGGACGACCCGGCCGTCCGTGTCCGTGCCGACGACACCCTCGGCCGCGGCCCGCAGGATCATCTCGGTCTGCCGCTGCGAACGGGCCAGTTCGGCCTCGGTGTCGACGGTGCCCGACAGATCCCGTACGACGAGCATCAGAAGCTCGTCACCTGTGTAGCTGCCGCCGTAACCGCTCTGGAAGTCGTTGTACGCGGCCTGCCCGTCCTCCAGGCCGGCGCTGGTGACCTCGACCGGGTACTCGTTGCCGTCGGTCCGCCGTGCGGTCATCCGCGTCGGCTTCGTACGGCCGCGGTCGTCGGTGGACTCGGGCCGACGCATCGACCCCGGAATCAGCTTGGAGTCGAACTCCGGCAGCAGGTCGAGGAGCCCGCGCCCGACGAGCGCGGTGCCCGGCGTCTCGAACATTTCCAGCGCAATGGTGTTGGCGTTGACGACCGTGCCGTTGCAATTGACGAGCAGCAGCCCGTCAGGGAGTGCATCGAGTATGGCTGCGAGGCGAGCAGCGCCTCGGGATGGCCTGCTGCTCACGACGACGCTTCCTCCCTGATTACCGCACCTTGCCGACAGCGGGCCCCATCCTGCCCCTCGGGCCGCAGGCTGTCACGGAAGGAGTCTAAAGGCAGGGCAGGGGCGGGGGACGGCGGATGGGGAGGAGCTCTCACCAAGGTTCTGTGCATACGGTGTACGACTCCAAGCCGTCGCGTGTTGCTCGATATGCCTTGAGCAGGGATGTGGACCCGTGCTCATCGGACATTGGGGAGTACCGGTCGCAGACCGTTCCAGCGCGAGATCCCGCAGCCGTTGGCCCGGTCGAAGGACGTATCGACGTGTCTCCCCTGCCAGGTCCCGGTGACCCGGGCGGTGGCCGGGCCCCCGGACTGCTGGGTGCACATCGCATCCCCGGGCACCGGAGCGAACGGGTCCGCGCCCTCGCTCGCCAGCTCCTCCAGCCGGTCACAGGCCTGCTGCGCCGCCGGATGGTTGCCGCCCGCCGGTCCGCACTCCAGCTCGAAGACGCCCTCGGCCGCGGGATCCCCCGTGCCCAAGACCGACACCGTCAGCCGGGTATCGGATTCGTCGCCGTGCAGCACGGACAGTGGCAGTGGCAGCGGCAGCGGAAGGGGGCCGGTGGCCGCGTTCGCGGCAGGCGTGGCGGCGGACAGCGCGGCGAAGGACGCGACGGCGGTGAGGGCGAGGCGACGCAACATGCGGACTCCTGTGCTCGTGAACTTCGGAGGGAGGGGCGGAACAGCGGGTGGAACGGATGGAAGAACAGGAAGGCGGCGCCTCCCCCATCACTAACGCTCCGCACGCCACGGCGTTGCGCAACCGCAGGCGCTTTGCCCTCGTGCCCGAATGCCTAGTAACGTAGTCAGCGATTGGTGACGCAGTGCTCAGCTGTGTCATCATCTGCACGCACCACTCGCGCTCGCGCGAGGTGTGCTGGAGGCGTCGCCTAGTCCGGTCTATGGCGCCGCACTGCTAATGCGGTTTGGGTCTTAAAGCCCATCGAGGGTTCAAATCCCTCCGCCTCCGCTTCATCACCGAAGCCCCGTGTCACTGACACGGGGCTTCGGTCGTATCCGGACTCGGGCGGCCCGGATGCGACCGCGCGGTGGCGTACGGCCCGCCCTGGCGTCCGGCCGGACAGCCGCCCACGGCGCCGCCAAACGGGGCGTTTTCGCAGGTCAGGGGTGGTGTGGCTAAAGGATTTCGCGCTACGGCGCAGGTCATGTAATGTTGTTCCCGCAACGCCGACCAGGCAGAAAAGCCCGGGAGGTAAAGCCAGCGGTTAACACCGCGGGCAAGCACTCGTAGCTTAACGGATAGAGCATCTGACTACGGATCAGAAGGTTGCAGGTTCGAATCCTGCCGAGTGCACACAGGCCAGAGGCCCCCAGGAGAAATCCCGGGGGTCTCTCGCGTTACTCGTACAGCAGCGAAGTACAGCAACCGTGTCAGCCGGTGTCGCCCATGGCGCCGGACAGCTTGCCGATTGCGTCGTGTACTTCTTCCTCGCTCGCCTCGGTGTAGACCTCCATCGTCATCGCGATCTGTGAATGACGGAGGATGCGCTGTGCCACCTTCGGGTGGACCTTGAGCGCGACCAGGAGCGAACTGCATAAGTGCCGCGTGTTTGGTCGTAGGCGTCGGCCCACCCAGTCATGCCGTAGCGGAACACCAAAGCGGCAATGACGATCGTGGACGGCAGACGTTGCACATGAGTACGGCTGCTCAGCCCGAGCCCCTGACCTCACCATCTGACACCAACAGGCGCGAACTTCAGCGATCAGTGCCGCACTGGCGCGGACTCCTTGCCCTACGACAGGACGAGTTGGTGTACGAGGAAGCGGCCCCCTGACCGACCTGGTAAGGATGAGGCCACAGATTCATATCCTGCGCTCCTCGCCATTGTGCGCCTGATGTGCGCCGGCATCTGGTGGAGGACGCAAGCGCCTGTAAGGATCAAGCTGTGAACGAGCCTTCGATTTCCGCGAGATTGAACAGGGCCCTCGACTGGGCAGGGCTGCCCCTGTCCGCCTTCCTTCTTGCGATCGGCATCAGGGACTACCGCGATGGAGGGTCCGTGGGCTGGCCAATCGGCGGAGCGGTGCTTGTTCTGGTCAGCCTCTGGGTGATCTACCGCGGGATGCCTCGCCGGAGCGACAAGACCACCGAGTCACCGTAGAAGTACAGCAGCGCTGTACCGCAACCCCAGCAACCGCCCCCGTCCGGTAGCGTCCTACCGGGGCCAAGAAGCGACCGTAATGACCATCGCTGACTGATCTGGCCAGAGCTACGGATCAGAAGGTTGCAGGTTCGAATCCTGTCGAGTGCACAGCAGGCGAGAAGCCCCCGGATGAATTCGGGGCCTCTTGGCATTCCCTCCGCCTGAATCGGAATCCGGGAGTTCGCGCATGGGGTGGCAGTGCACCGGGCTGCGATGGCCCAACGCGCAGGGGGCTCCCGTGCTGGGGTGGCGGCGGGGCCGGGCCGTTCGGGTGAGTGTGCCGGCCTACGGAACGGAACTCGGGTTCCGGGTCGTGGGAGAGCGATGCTGCGTCGGGGCGCGCGGGAATGTGTGTCCGGTGGGGGCCGTGGTGTCGGGGCGGAGCACGGGGGCGCGTTGTCCTGAGTGCGCGCGGCTGGACCGGGCGCACTCGGTTGCCGCCGACACGATCGCCGACGACCCTCGGACGTACCGCGTGTATCTCGCCTGGTTCGGGCCGGGAATGGTGAAGGCCGGGATCACTGCCGAGGAGCGGGAGGCGGCGCGGCTGCGGGAGCAGGGGGCCGTGGTGTTCAGCTGGCTGGGGAGGGGGCCGTTGATGGCGGCGCGGCGGACCGAGGAGCTGCTTCGGTCGGCGCTCGGGGTGCCGGACCGGATTCCGTACGCCAGGAAACGGGCCGTGCGCGCGGTGCTGCCGGGGGCGGCGGAGCGGCGTGCCGAGGTGGCGCAGCTCTACGGTCGGGCTGCGGCGCTGGAGGGGGCCGGGTGGCCCCAGTCGCTGGAGCGGTTGCCGTTCGAGGCGGTCGATCATGCCGGGCTGTTCGGGCTGGACGGCGCGGTCGAGGTGGCGTGGGCGGTCACCGAGTTGGTCGACGGGGGCGTGGTCGCGGGGCGGCTGGTGGCCGCGGCCGGGCCCGATCTGCATCTGGAGACGGTGACGCACGGAGTAGTGGTGCTGGACACCCGGCTGATGACCGGATGGGAGCTGATGGGCGCCGACGCGCAGGCAGGCGTGGGCGTGCCGGTGGCCGATATCGGGGCCGGTGGCGTGCAGGGCGGGCTGTTCTGAGATCGTCGGTCCCGCAGGGCCGAAGAGACCGGACGGGGAGAGGGGTACGGGATGAGTGGTGACGGCGACGACGTCGTGCGGTTCTGGCAGCGGCTGGGGCTGCCCGGGATCATCGACGTCCATACGCACTTCATGCCGGAGCCGGTGCTCCGCAAGGTCTGGGCGTACTTCGACTCCGCGGGGCCGCTGACCGGGATGGAGTGGCCGATCGAGTACCGCCACGACGAGGACGAACGCCTGGCGCTGCTGCGATCGTTCGGCGTGCTCCGGTTCACCTCGATGCTCTATCCGCACAAGGCCGGCATGGCGGCCTGGCTGAACGGCTGGGCGGCCGGCTTCGCGCGCCGGGTGCCGGACTGCCTGCACACCGCGACGTTCTTCCCGGAAGAGGGCGTGGAGGGGTACGTACGGGAGGCCGTGGAGGCGGGGGCGCGGGTCTTCAAGTCGCACCTTCAGGTCGGCGCGTACGACGCCAACGATCCGCTGCTGGAGCCGGTGTGGGGGCTGCTCGCGGAGGCTGGGGTTCCGGTGGTGATGCACTGCGGCTCCGGGCCGGCGCCCGGCAAGTACACGGGGCCCGAACCGGTCGGCCGACTGCTTGCCCGGCATCCGCGGCTGCGGCTGATCGTGGCGCACCTGGGGATGCCGGAGTACACGGAGTTCCTGGCACTGGCGGAGACGTACCCGCAGGTACGGCTCGATACGACGATGGCGTTCACGGACTTCACGGAGGACTTCACGCCGTTCCCAGCGGCCGAGCGAGGGCGCCTCGCGGCGCTCGGGGACCGGATTCTGCTGGGGACGGACTTCCCGAACATCCCGTATCCGTATGCGCATCAGCTGCACGCGCTGGAGCGGCTGGGGTTGGGGGACGACTGGCTGCGCGCGGTCTGTCACGGGAACGCGAGCGCGTTGTTCGCCGTGGACTGACGGTCCGATTAGACCGACCGCCCCCATGTGCGGGACAGCTTAAGGGCGGCTTTTCTCAGGGAATTCACAGAATCGGAAAAGGGCCCTCTCAGAGGAGCCTCACAGGGTTGAGGCATGACGACGACGACCTCGCCCCAGGGGCGTACCGAACTGCTGAGGGCGGACCGCAGCCCCGTCCGTGTGTTGGTGGTGGACGACGAGGCTCCGCTCGCCGAGCTGCTTTCCATGGCCCTGCGTTACGAGGGCTGGGAGGTGCGCAGCGCCGGGGACGGTGCCGGTGCCGTACAGATGGCGCGCGACTTCCGGCCCGACGCGGTGATCCTCGATGTGATGCTGCCCGACACGGACGGGTTCGCCGTACTCGGCAGACTGCGGCGGGAGCTCTCCGAGGTCCCGGTGCTGTTCCTGACTGCGCGCGACGCGGTGGAGGACCGGATCGCCGGGCTCACGGCGGGCGGCGACGACTACGTCACCAAGCCGTTCAGCCTGGAGGACGTCGTGGCGCGGCTGCGCGGGCTGATCCGGCGGTCGGGCAAGGCGGCCGTACGCAGCGAGTCGACGCTCGTCGTCGGCGATCTGATGCTCGACGAGGACAGCCATGAGGTGAGCCGGGGCGAAACGTCCATCCACCTCACGGCGACCGAGTTCGAGCTGCTGCGCTTCCTGATGCGCAATCCGCGGCGGGTGCTGAGCAAGGCGCAGATCCTGGACAGGGTGTGGAACTACGATTTCGGCGGGCAGGCGAACGTCGTCGAGCTGTACATCTCGTATCTGCGTAAGAAGATCGACGCCGGGCGGTCGCCGATGATCCACACCCGGCGCGGGGCGGGATATCTCATCAAGCCAGGTGAAGCAGGCGCGTGATCCGGCGGCGGGGGCCGTGGCCGCTGTGGACCACGGCCGGCCCAGCCGGGAGCACCGAACAGGGATCAGCGCCGCAGCAGCAGATCCGCGACAACCGGGCGGTGGTCCGAGGCAAGCGTCTCGGCCACCGCCGCGTCGCGTACCCGTACGGAATCCTTCGACACCGCCACGTAATCGATCCGCCGCACCGGATTCTGTGCCGGGTACGTCGGCCCGCCGGGATCGCTGTCCGTCAGCTCCTCCCACAGCGGGGCGAGTTCGGGAGCGGCCGGTGTCGCGTTGAAGTCGCCGAGCAGGATCTGCCGCACCTTCTGCCGCCCCGGTGCCGCGTCCTCGGCCATGATCCGGCGGGTGTCGGCGACCTGGGCGGTCCGTACGGACGGGTCGGCGCGGTAGTCGAGGTGCGTCACATACACATGCACGGGCAGCCCCTTCACCCGCAGGACCACCTCGCCGAAGCCGGGCGCGGGGGCCGGAACCGGGTTCGGGACCTGGGTGGAGAGCCGGGTGATCTCGTGGTTCTCGGCGCTCACGATCCGGTACCTTGACAGCACCGCGACCCCGAACTCGCGCCGGGGCGCGCCTGGAGTCTCAGGAGTGAGGCTGTAGACCGGGGCGAACGAGACCTGCATGTGCAGCCGCTCAGCCAGCTCAGCCGCCAGATCGCGCCACTCGCTGCGGGTACCCCAGTGGACGTCGACCTCCTGGAGCCCGATCACATCGGCGTCCAGTGAGCGGAGCTCGGCGGTCTGCCGGTCGAGATCGAAGACATTGTCCATGCCGGCGCCCGCATGGATGTTGTACGTGACCACGCGCAGCGGCACCGCGTGCCCCTGCCCGGCGGCCGATGCGGGGGGCGCGAGGGCGGTGCCCAACAGGCCCGCTGCGATGAGCACTTCCACCGTACGACGACGCAGTGACATACCACTCCAGTCCTTGTCGGATCAGCGGCGAGCACGGTACCGCGCGGAAATGAGCTGTACACCGTATGAGAGCAGCTATACGGTGTACAACTACCATTCGTGCACCGTACAAGGCATCAGGAGTCCGCATGACGGCGACCGCCGCCGAGCAGAACCACCTCGCGCCGCCGAGCCACCCGCAACGCTGGCTGATCCTCGGCGTCATCTGCCTCGCCCAGCTCACCGTGCTGCTCGACAACACCGTTCTCAACGTCGCGATCCCCTCTCTCACCCGGGAGCTGGACGCCTCCACCGCCGATGTGCAGTGGATGATCAACGCCTATTCGCTGGTCCAGTCGGGTCTGCTGCTCACGGCCGGCAGCTCCGCCGACCGCTACGGCCGCAAGAAGATGCTGGTCGCGGGGCTCGCCCTGTTCGGCATCGGTTCGCTGGTGGCCGGACTGGCCCAGACGTCCGCGCAGCTGATCGCCGCCCGCGCGGGCATGGGCATCGGCGGTGCGCTGCTGATGACCACGACCCTGGCCGTCGTCGTGCAGATCTTCGACGACACCGAACGGGTCAAGGCGATCGGCGTCTGGTCGACCGTCAGCTCACTCGGCTTCGCCGTTGGCCCGCTGGTCGGCGGAGTGATGCTCGACCACTTCTGGTGGGGCGCGATCTTCCTGATCAACATCCCCGTCGCGGTCATCGGTCTGGCCGCCGTCGTCCGGCTCGTCCCGGAGTCCAAGAACCCCAGCAGCGAACGCCCCGACCTGCTTGGCGCGCTGCTCTCCACCATCGGTATGGCATCCGTCGTGTACGCGATCATCTCCGGCCCGGCACACGGCTGGACGTCGGGCCGGGTGCTGCTGGCCGCCTTCGTCGGGGTCGCCGTCCTCGCCGGATTCGTGCTGTGGGAGCTGCACATCCCGTACCCGATGCTGGACATGCACTTCTTCCGGAACCAGAAGTTCATCGGGGCGGTCGCGGGCGCGATCCTGGTCGCGTTCGGGATGGGCGGCTCGCTGTTCCTGCTCACCCAGCAGCTTCAGTTCGTCCTCGGTTACGGGCCGCTGGAGGCCGGTCTGCGTACGGCTCCGCTGGCGCTGAGCGTCGTCGCGCTCAACCTGACCGGACTGGGGGCCAGGCTGGTGCCCAA
Organism: Streptomyces sp. NPDC001832; assembly: GCF_040297265.1. NCBI lineage: Bacteria > Bacillati > Actinomycetota > Actinomycetes > Kitasatosporales > Streptomycetaceae > Streptomyces > Streptomyces sp. NPDC001832. The sequence goes on along the minus strand of NZ_JBEOYU010000002.1, from coordinate 54,654 downwards.
GCTCGGCACGCCCGTCACCATCGCGGCCGGGATGAGCCTGCTGGCCGCCGGCCTCGCCGCGATCGCGCTGCTCGGCGGCAACGGCTACGGCGGCATGCTGCTCGGCCTGGTCGTGATGGGCGCGGGCATCGCGCTCGCCATGCCCGCCATGGCCAACGCGATCATGAGCGCCATTCCGCCGGAGAAGGCCGGCGTGGGCGCCGGGGTCAACGGCACGCTCGCCGAGTTCGGCAACGGTCTGGGGGTCGCCGTCCTCGGCGCGGTGCTCAACTCGCGTTTTGCGGCGCTCGTGCCGGCGGCCGTCGGGGCCGCCTCACTGCCCGCCGCGCTCGCCTCGGCCACCGACGACGGCGAACGGGCGCGGATCACGGACGCCTTCGCCTCGGGACTGGAGACCAGCCAGTTGGTCGGAGCGGTGGCGGTGCTGGCGGGCGGCCTGCTGGCCGCGGCGCTCCTGCGCCGCGCGGAGCGGGCAGAATCTGCTCGGGCGGACTCGGCCGAGGCAGTGGTGGCGGCATAGCATCGAGTCGGGGCGCATCGGACCGTACGAATCCGCTTCGTGCGCACGCGTACGCATTCCGGTCCGTCCCGCCGGCAAGACGAGGAGAGTGCGCCATGGTGTCCGCCGCCGACCGTGTGAAGAACCCTGCCAGGACCAGTGTGTGGTTGGATCAGCGGGAACCGTCGCGCACCCGTAAATCGGACCAGCCGCCCGGTCTCGACCGCGACAGGATAACCGCGGCCACGGTCCGGCTGCTGGACGCGGAGGGCCTCGCCAAATTCTCCATGCGACGGCTCGCCGCCGACCTGGGCGTCACCGCGATGTCCCTCTACTGGTACGTGGACACCAAGGACGATCTGCTGGAGCTGGCGCTCGACTCGGTCTACAGCGAGATCGCGCCCCCTCGCGAAGGCGCGCACTGGCACGACCAGCTGCGCGAAATGGCCGTCTCCTACCGCGAATTGCTGGTCAGGCATGCCTGGGCGTCGCCGCTCGCCGGTCACTTCCTCAACATGGGCCCCCACTCGATGCTGTTCTCGCACGCCATGCAGGACGTGATCCGGGCGACGGGGCTGCCGCTGCACCAGCAGACGGGGGCGCTCTCCGCGGTCTTCCAGTTCGTGTACGGATTCGGCACCATCGAGGGCCACTTCGTGCAGCGCAGCGCGGAGTCGGGGATCAGCCAGGACGAGTTCTTCCAGCAGGCGATGGGCGCCGTCCGGAGTCAGCCGCAGCTCAGCCGGATCGTGGAGTCCTCGCAGGACCTGATGGACGCCCGCGGCGGCGACACGGTCGAGGAGATGCGCGAGCGGGACTTCACCTTCGCCCTGGACCTGCTGATCGCGGGCATCGAGGCGATGCGGGACCGCTGAGGTCCTGCCCGTGGGTCAGCAGGATCGTCCGGTGCCTGGGCTGCACGAACGCCGGCAACGCGTCGAGTTCCACGATGGTGCTCGCCGCGCTGCCGGTCGCGGCACTACGACGGCAGGGACTCACCCTGCACGGCCTGGATGTCGAGCTCCACCCGCAGCGTCGTACCGATCGCCGCGATGCCCGCCTGCACCACCTGGTTGTAGTTCATGGCGAAGTCCTCGCGGCGCAGCTCCACTGTTGCGTTGAAGGCCGCACGCATGCCGCCCCACGGGTCCGGGCCCGTTCCGAGGTAGCTCAGGTTCAGATCGACCGGGCGCACGACGCCGTGCAGTGACAGTTCGCCGTGGACCAGCCAGCGGTCGGGTCCTGTCGGGGTCAGCCCGTTCGAGCGGTACGTGATCTCCGGGAACCGGTCCGAGTCCAGGAAGTCCGGCGAGCGCAGGTGCTTGTCGCGCATGCCGTTGCTGGTGTCGATGCTGGCCGCACTGATGACGGCGTCGACCCGGGACTGCTCGACGTTCTCCGCGATCTCGATCCGGCCGCCGAACTCGGTGAACCGGCCGTGCACGCTGGAGATCCCCAGGTGCTGCGCCACCGCGGCCACCGAGGAGTGCGCCGGGTCCAACGACCAGGCGCCCGGCGGCGGCAGCTCCACACCGCCCTGGCGGGCCAGCACCACCGTGCCGGCCTCGACCCGCCCGCTCGCCGTGACGAGGGCGGTAGAGGCGGCGGGGGCGTACCCGACGGCCGTGACGATCACTGTGTACGCACCGACCTGCAGGGGGCTGTCGGTCCGCACTGCCCCGTCTTCGTCGGCCGTGGCCCGCAGTACCTGCGCGCCGGTTGTGTCGGTGACCGTCACGACCGCGTGCGGGACCGCCCAGCCGTCCCGCGTTCGTACCTGTGCGCGAAGTCCCATCCCGTTTTCTCTCCTTGCTCAATGACTCAATGAGTCGGCCCCGGGGGCGGGGGACGACAGGCCGTCCCCTGCCTGCCGCCCCCGCCACCGGGGCCCATTTCCGCCGGCCGGTACAGCGTCTCCGCTCGAAACGCCGACCCGCCAGAGGTCTGTGGTTACTCGCCGGGGTGGGCGAGCTCGATGTCGTGACCGTCGACCCCGGGGCCCGCCACGGTCAGCGCGCCGGCCACCGGCGGGTAGCCGGTCGCGATGACCGAGTACTCGCCCGCGTCCAGGTCGGTGAAGGCGTACGCACCATCGTCCCCGGTCGTCGAGGTGGCGACTACATTGCCCGCCGCGTCGACCAGCGTGACCCGCGCGTCCGGCAGCGGTCGCCGACCGGAACCGGCGCGCACGACGCCCTGCACCAGCGCACCGGACTGCAGCGCGGCCTCGATCCGGGTGACGCCCTGGCCGCCTATCTCCACCGGCAGCGCCAGCGGACGGAATCCTGCGGCGTTCACCGCGACGGTCACCGAACCGGGGACCAGCCCACCGAAGGTGAACTCGCCCGTCTCACCGGACTTGCTGGTGGCCAGCACTTCGCCGCGCACATCGGTCACGATGACCATGGCACCCTTGACCGGCGCAGCGGTCTCGGCGGTCCGCACGGTTCCGGCCAGGCCGCTCGTGCCGAACAGCAGAATGTCGTACGAGAGCGGCTCGTCACCGACGACCACGGTGGACGCCTGCGGCTGGAAGCCGTCGGCGGACGCGATAAGGACGTAGCTGCCGGAGCCCGGCGCGTCCAGACCGTAGCTGCCGTCGGCCTGGGCGACGGAGCGTCCCAGCTGTCGGCCGGCCAACGAGATCAGCGTGACGGCGGCCCGTGCGACGGGTACGCCCTCGGCGCCGCGCACCACGCCGTGCACGGCCGTGCCCTGCAGGGTGGCGACCGGGGCTTCCAGGGTGGCGACCGAGGAGAGGGGGGCGGCAGCGATGGCCGGAGCCTCGACCGCCTCCGCGACGGGGAGCTCGGTCGTGGCCGGGACCTCGCTCAGGGCGTTCGTCTTCAGCGCGACCTCCTTGATGAAGATCGTGACCAGGAAAGCGATCAGCGCGGCCGGAGCGGCGTACAGGAAGACATCGCCGACACCGTGCCCGTAGGCGTTCTCCACGATCGTCCGGAACGGTGCGGGCAGCGCATCCAGGTTGGGGATGCCCCCGCCACCGGTGCCGCCGTGGCCCAGGGCCTCGCCCTTGGGGCCGAGCTCCGCAAGACCTTCATTGACGTAGTGGGTGACGCGGTTCGCCATGACGGCGCCCAACGCCGAGACGCCGATCGCACCACCGAGCGAACGGAAGAAGTTGACGACGGAGCTGACCGAGCCGAGGTCGGACGGATCGACCTGGTTCTGCGCGGCGAGCACCAGGTTCTGCATCATCATGCCGATGCCGAGACCCGTCACGGCCATGAAGACCGCGATGTGCCAGTACTCGGTGTCGTACCGGATGGTGCCCAGCAACCCGAGCCCGGCGGTGACCAGGAAGCCACCCGTGACCAGCCAGGCCTTCCAGCGGCCCGTCCTGGTGATGATCCGGCCGGAGACCGTCGAGGAGATGAACAGACCCGCGATCATCGGGATCGTCATGACACCGGACATCGTCGGCGACTTGCCGCGTGCCAGCTGGAAGTACTGGCTGAAGAAGACAGTGCCCGCGAACATCGCGATGCCGATGAACAGCGAGGCCAGCGAAGCCAGCGTGATGGTGCGGTTACGGAAGAGGCGCAGCGGGACGATCGGCTCGGCGGCCATGGACTCGACAACGACGAAGATGGCGGTGAGCGCGGCGGAGCCGATGAGCATCGCGGCGGTCTGCCAGGAGAGCCAGTCGTACTTGTTGCCCGCGAAGGTCACCCAGATGAGCAGCAGCGACGCGGCGGCACTGATGAAGAACGCGCCCCACCAGTCGACCTTGACCTCACGTTTCACGACCGGGAGCTTCAGCGTCTTCTGGAGCACGATGAGCGCGACGACCGCGAACGGCACACCGACGTAGAAGCACCAGCGCCAGCCCATCCAGCTGGTGTCCGTGATGACACCACCGAGCAGCGGACCACCGACGGTGGCGACGGCGTACACCGCACCGATGTATCCGCTGTAGCGACCACGCTCGCGCGGGGCGATCATTGCCGCCATCACGATCTGCGCGAGGGCGGAGAGACCGCCGATACCGATGCCCTGGACGACACGACAGGCGATCAGCATGCCGCTGCTGGTCGACAGACCGGCGACGATCGAGCCCGCGACATAGATGATGAGCGCTATCTGGACCAGCAGCTTCTTGCTGAACAGGTCGGAGAGCTTGCCCCACAGGGGGGTCGTGGCCGTCATCGCCAGCAGCGAGGCCGTGACGACCCAGGTGTAGGCGCTCTGCCCGCCGCCGAGGTCGGAGATGATCTCCGGAAGAGCGTTGGAGACGACCGTGGACGACAGGATCGCGACAAACATGCCGAGCATCAGCCCGGCCAGCGCTTCCATGATCTGTCGGTGTGTCATCGGCGCGCCGGACGAGGCGTCGGACGATCCCCCGTGCTTGGCGTGGCCGCCCCGCACACCGGATGGTGTGGTCGTAGCCATTGAGTTCCTTGTCTTTGCTTTTGTTACACAGGTGTACGGGTGTGCGAGTCGTTGTCGCTGTCGGCAGGTCGGAAATGGCAGTCACCGACGTGCTTCCCGGGGGCGCACCCCCCTGGGCCGCGACAGGCGAAACTGTCACGCAGCCGGGCCAACAGCGTGTTGAGCTGTCCGACGTCGTCGTCGGACCAGTCGGACAGGTTGTGGATGAACATGTCGGTGGTCCGCCGGTTCAGATCGTTGAGCACATCGTGCCCGGCGGGGGTCAGCCGCAGGATGCGGGACCGCTTGTCCGCTGGGTCCGAGGACCGTTCGATCCAGCCACGCTCTGCCACATGGGCGACATGACGGCTGGTCACCGACATGTCGACGGCCATCAGTTCGGCCAGTCTGCTGATTCGCATTTCGCCGTGCGCACGGAGAAGTGCCAGTACCGCGGCGGAGCCGCCAGGGCATTCGGCAGGCAGTATGCGGGCGAGACCCCGTTTGACAGCCCCAATGGCGCTGAGCTGCCGCGCCAGTTCTTCGTACTGACTCCGTAAGGCCACGGTCCCCCCACCGTCATCTTGTTGCTTAGGGCAACCATATAACTGCTGGTTGCCGCAGACAAACGAAACGGGCCTTGCAGAAGTAAAGGAAAGCAAAAGGCTGTGCAGGGCTCGGGTCAAACGCCCAGCGCGGGTCCCGAGCGCTTTCGGGGCCCGGCCGTCGCCCCGCAGGGGCGTAAGGTGCCGCCGGACCGCTAGGGTCCTGACCCATGGCATACAACCGTTCCTTGGCACCCGGCGCGAGGTGCTGTGCGTCTGGCGGGCCATCCCGAACGGTCTTGGATGGCCTGGTTCTCCGCTTTCGCACCCCGGTGGCGGCACGCGTCACGCGCGTGATCCAGTCCGTGGCGAGCAGAGTCCCTGAGGCGAGAGGGGCCGAGCGCTGGCCGCAGGGTCCTCTCCCAAGTGACGACGCTACAGTTCCACAGACTTCATATCTCAGTATCCGACGAGCACTTCACCCGATCGAGTGGGAATGCATTCATGCGTAATCAGCCGCCGGTAAATGGCAACCCCCAGGGCCCCGAGGGCAATTACGACCCCGCGGGCAGCACTCAGATGTTCCGCGCCTTCGTCGACGACGGCGAGCCGCAGCGTCGGCAGCAGCCGGCCGCCTCGTCCGGACCGAAGACCGGGGTGATCGTCACCGTCGTCGCGGTGATCGTCGTCCTCGCGGCGGTCGCCTGGCTCGCGCTCGGCTGACCGGCGCAGCAGTTCCTCCGTACCTCCTGCCCCCACCCGTCACTTCAATACGGCGGTGACGTCCCGGGTCTCGACGTGCATACCCAGGGGCACCCGCCAGGCGTCCACGCAGACGGTGTACGTCTTGGTCCGTGCCGCTCCCGCGTCGATCGGCGCGGGCAGCGGCTCGGACGACTCGATGGTCGCCCAGTCGATGCCCAGCCCGTCGATGATGTGCGTGGCGAAGGTTACGGCCCCTGAACGCGCCGGTGATCCCCCGGTGTTCCGGAACTCCACGGTCACCTTCTCGCACCAGCGCTCGTCCGCGGCCGCCCGCTCGGGGACACCCAACACCAGCACGGCAGGCGCGGGCGGGGTGGAGCCGGGGGCGGGTGCGGATGGGGGCGCGGGGGCCGTGGAGCCGCTTCCCATACCGCCTGAGCCGCCCGTACCACCGCCCCCGCTGCTACCGCTGCTCGTGCTGCCCGCACCGGCCGTGCGGGCAGCCCCCGGCGTCCGGCCGGTTTTGCCGCCCGCAGCGCCCGTACCCCCGTCGGCGGAGGCGTCTGGCGAGGGCCCGCCGCCGTCGGCCCGGCCCCCGGCACTCCCGCCGCCCTTGTCGCCCTTGGCATCCCCACCGTCCTTGCCGCCCCTGTCCAGTGGCACCAGCGTCACCTTCCCCGACGGCGCCACCGCCCCCGACGGCGTTCTCCCGGGGCCCGTTCCCGCTGCGCCGACCGCCACATAGCCGTTGTCCGCCGTCCCGCCGCCGCAGGCGGCCAGCGCGCCGCCCAGACACAGCACGGCCGCCGAGGCGGCGATCACGGTGCCCCGGCGGCCGGTCGAGTCGAGTATCTGACGTCGCATCGCGCCAGTGTGGCTGACGGTCCGTCAAATAGGAACCCTCGTGTTACGGCACGGCAGTTCACGGCGGTCAGTCGGCGATGAGCCCGTCCCTGAGCTGGGCGAGCGTACGGGTCAGCAGGCGTGAGACGTGCATCTGCGAGATACCGACCTCCTCGCCGATCTGGGACTGCGTCATGTTGGCGAAGAACCGCAGCATGATGATCTGGCGTTCACGCGGCGGAAGTTTGGCCAGCAGTGGCTTGAGCGATTCGCGGTACTCGACGCCCTCCAGCGCCGAGTCCTCGTATCCGAGCCGGTCCGCGAGGGATCCCTCGCCGCCGTCGTCCTCGGGCGAGGGCGAGTCCAGCGAGGAGGCGGTGTACGCGTTGCCGACGGCCAGTCCGTCGACCACGTCCTCCTCGGAGACGCCGAGCGCCTTGGCCAGCTCGGGCACGGTCGGCGAGCGGTCGAGCTTCTGAGCGAGGTCGTCGCTGGTCTTGGTCAGCGCGAGCCGCAGTTCCTGGAGGCGGCGCGGGACGCGCACCGACCACGAGGTGTCGCGGAAGAAGCGTTTGATCTCCCCGACGACGGTGGGCATCGCGAACGTCGGGAATTCCACGCCCCGCTCGCAGTCGAACCGGTCGATTGCCTTGATCAGGCCGATCGTGCCGACCTGGACGATGTCCTCCATCGGCTCGTTACGGCTACGGAACCGCGCCGCGGCGTAACGCACCAGCGGAAGGTTGAGCTCGATGAGTGTGTCCCGTACGTAGGCACGCTCCGGGCTGTCCGTTCCATCGGGGCCCGGTGCGGGCCCCAGTGCGGCGAGCCGCAGGAACAGGGAGCGGGACAGAGTGCGGGTGTCGATGGCTTCCGACGAGCTGGTGAGCACAACGGGTGCGGGTGCGCTCTTCGTGAGCGTGAGCACCTTCGAGCTGCCCTGTTCTGCGGACATGCCACCCCCTTGAGGTCGCGGACGGTCGCGTATTGAGCCGCGACCATCGGAGGAACGCAGCCTCCACCTGAATACCGGAGGCAAGGCCACGGCAAACGCGGTTCCCGCAGAATGTCACATGTCGGCAACACGCTGTAGTGACATGTCGACAAGTCTTTGTGGAATGTGCGCAGTTAACAGGGGGTGTGCGGCATTTCTGCCGTCCGAACCGGACTTCGAGTTCTCTACCCGTTCCGGTTATGCCTCGATCCTGTTTGCGGATCGAAGTCGGGCGAAACTACGGGCAAGAAGCCTTGACACATGCATCTGGGATACACCCAGTTCGGCGCTGATCTGTGACTGCGTCAGATTGCTGTAGTAGCGGAGCAGCAGGATGCGCTGCTCGCGCTCGGGCAGTTGTACGAGCAGATGCCGGACCAGGTCGCGGTGCTCGACCCCGGCGAGGGCCGGGTCCTCGTAGCCGAGCCGGTCCAGGAGGCCGGGCAGTCCATCGCCCTCCTGCGCGGCCTCCAGTGAGGTCGCGTGGTAGGAGCGGCCGGCCTCGATGCAGGCCAGCACCTCGTCCTCGGAGATCCTCAGCCGCTCGGCGATCTCCGCGGTGGTGGGAGAGCGGCCGTGAGCGGTCGTCAGGTCCTCGGTGGCGCCGGTGACCTGGACCCAGAGCTCGTGCAGTCGGCGCGGGACGTGGACGGTCCGTACGTTGTCCCGGAAGTACCGCTTGATCTCGCCGACGACGGTCGGCATCGCGAAGGTCGGGAACTGGACACCGCGTTCGGGGTCGAACCGGTCGATGGCGTTGATCAGGCCGATCGTGCCGACCTGGACGACGTCCTCCATCGGCTCGTTACGGCTCCGGAAGCGCGCCGCGGCGTACCGCACCAGGGGGAGGTTCGCCTCGATCAGCGCCGCCCGTACACGGCCGTGCTCCGGGGTCCCCGGCTCCAGGTTCTTGAGCTGTCCGAAAAGGAGCTGAGTGAGCGCCCTGGTGTCCGCGCCCCTGGCCCTGGCGGGCGGCGTCGTGCTGTCGGGCCTCTCGGTCCGGGCCGTCTCGACAGCCTCTACCGGCTGGACAGTCTGGGCGGTCTGGGGAGGCATTTGAGGCGCTGTACTGGCCGGCACGGTGACGCCACCCCTTTGCGGTCAACTTCGGTCAACTCATCCGTCAAAAGCGGTCATAGCATCACAAGACATGTCCACTGTGTGCAAGCACCGTATAGCGTCGTGTTGGGTTCAACTTGGTTTAAACGCCAAAAAGAGCCCCTCGCCGTGGTGGCGAGGGGCTCAGGGGGCCGACTGGACCAGGCGGACCAGGTGAATCAGAACGGATAGTCGGCGATCACCCAGGTGGCGAACGCGCGCCACTGCCCGGCGGCGGCCTGGTGGGCAGGGTGCTCGATGTAGCGCTTCAGAGCGCCCTCGTCGGCGACCGCGGAGTTGATGGCGAAGTCGTACGCGATCGGCCGGTCGGTGATGTTCCAGGCGCACTCCCAGAACTCCAGCTCGGGAACCTTCCCCGCCAGCTCCTGGAAGGCCTCCACCCCGGCGACGACCCGCGGGTCGTCCCGCTCGACGCCGTCGTTCAGCTTGAACAGGACCAGATGGCGGATCATGGGGTACTCCTACTTCACGAGCTCGGACATGAAGTCGCCGACGCCCTGTGCGGCACTCGAAATGCCCTCGAACCCTACCTGGACAAGTTCCGCCGCCCGGGCCGGGGACGTGATGATCGTGTACGCGACGAAGCCGACTATCACGTAGAGAGCTATCTTCTTCGCTTGCACCATCAGCCCCTGCCTCCCCTTTGCTCCCCTGCGCAGTCGGGCGATTCTATCCGCACGAATGGCCGTATCCCGCTGATGTTTCCGACCGCTCACACAGCCTTTAAGGACCAAGGGCCCGGCGATCGGGGCCGTTTGTCCGTTCGTAAGGCTTCTGCTCGGCCGCAGGATGGACGGTGAGCCCAGCGGATCTGGCAGGAATCCGAGGGGCGAGGAACAGGACCTCACTGTGGGGTTCTCGCCGCGAGCTTTCCCCCGACTGCGGCGAGGGCTTGAGGAGCCTGTTCTCATCGGGGGGAGCGGCTTGTCCCCCCGATGCCGCTTCCCCCGACCAACGGTTCACCGGTCGGCTGCGCGTCATCGAAGTGCTCGCCTTGTCAGGGGCTGGTGCGCTTGCCGCCCTCCCGCTGAACAGCCGGAATGACGCGTCTCCCCGTGTGCCCGCCTTGCGAGGCGTGATGGTCGCCATGGTCGAAGATCTCAGGGGTTCGGTGTGGCACGGCGTATTGCACGAGTGGTAGAAGAAAACCGCCCCCAACCTGTCCTTGCAGGTCGGAGGCGGTTTTGCTGGCGGTAGCGGAGGGATTTGAACCCTCGGTGAGTTTCCCCACACTCGCTTTCGAGGCGAGCTCCTTCGGCCGCTCGGACACGCTACCGAGAGAGAGCTTAGACCATCTCGGTCGTTCGCCGAAATCCGATTCGCCGCAACAGGCCGGGGACGCGCGGAAGCCTGGTCAGCGGCCGCGGAAGAAAGCTGTCAGCTGATCGGCGCAGGCGTCCTCCAGCACTCCTTGGATCACCTCGGGGCGGTGGTTGAGCCGGCGGTCGCGTACGACGTCCCAGAGCGAGCCCGCCGCACCTGCTTTCTCGTCCCGCGCCCCGTAGACCACCCGGTCCACGCGGGACTGCACCAGCGCGCCCGCGCACATGGTGCAGGGCTCCAGGGTGACCACCAGGGTGCATCCGGAGAGCCGCCATTGACCGAGCGCTGCTGCGGCCCGGCGGACAGCGAGGATCTCGGCGTGCGCGGTCGGGTCGCCGGTCGCCTCGCGTTCGTTGTGCCCCGTGGCGAGCAGGGAGCCGTCCGGGCCGAGCACGACGGCGCCGACCGGCACATCGCCGGCCCGCGCCGCCAGGTCGGCCTCGGCCAGGGCGCGGCGCATATGCGCCCGCCACGGGTCTCTCACGGGATCGTGTGGATCTCTTACGGGTTCGTGCGGTTCCGGCGGTCCTTGCGGGTGCGGTGCTTCGCTCACCCGCGGACCTTAACGGACGGACTCCAGGACCTCGGCCGCACCCAGCGCGTCCGCGATCTCCACCAGTGCGTCCGTGCGCAGCATCAGCAGCCCGGCCTCGGGGAGCCCGAGGTCGGCCAGGACCGCGGTGTCACCGAGCGGGCCCGTCGGTACCGCGTCGGCATCGAGTTCGTCGTCATCGTCGTTGTCGGGGGTGATGTCCGGCTCGCCGTCCTCCGTACCGTCGAGGCCGACGAGTTCTTCGAGGGCGGCAATCGTGTCCTCGGCCCCGGGTTCGCGGCCGAGCAGTTCATCGGTGAGCAGGATCTCCCCGTATGAGGAGCGTGCGGCGGCGGTGGCGTCCGAGATGAAAATCCGGGGGTCCTCCTCACCGTCCACCCGGACGACGCCGAACCAGGCGTCCTCCTGCTCGATGAAGACGAGCACCGTGTCCTCGTCCACCGAGGCCTCACGGGCCAGATCCGTCAGGTTGGAAAGGGTCTCCACATCGTCGAGTTCCGTGTCGCTCGCTTCCCACCCGTCTTCGGTGCGCGCGAGCAGTGCGGCGAAGTACACCGTGACTCTCCCACTGGTCATAGGGGTGTCGGTCCGGCGGGAGGGCAGTCGGTGGCCCGGCTGTCCTCCCGCCCATCGGAATCGTGGCAGAAACATAGGCTTTGCGAGAGGAGTTCGGCCGTTGCGTCGGCCATCAGTTCTCCTGGACGCCGCCACCAGAGGGACACCGTGCCGCCGTCCGACCTACCAGCGGAAGGTCCGCATCCGCATGGCCTGGCGCATCCGGGCCGCCCTGGCCCGGCGGGGCTGGACCCGGTCGCGGAGTGCCTTCGCCTCATGAAGCTCGCGCAGGAACTGGGCGCGCCTCCTGCGGCGCGCCGCGGCGGCCTCCTCCGTGTCCTGCGGGGCCGGTATGTCCGGTGTGTCTGGCGTGTCCGGCTGTTCCCGCTTCCGCTGTTCTCCGTCCGGCATTGGCTCATCACCCCAAGGCTGGGTCCGCATGCCCCCACCTTCCCTCCGAACGTGTGGTTGATGCCAGCGCACGGGTGCGGGAGGCCCGGTTACTGTTGAGCCCATGCGGATCCACGTCGTCGACCACCCACTGGTCGCGCACAAACTCACCACCCTGCGCGACAGGCGCACCGATTCCCCGACCTTCCGGCGGCTCGCCGACGAGCTGGTCACCCTGCTCGCCTACGAAGCCACCCGGGATGTGCGCACCGAGCAGGTCGGCATTGAGACCCCGGTCACACCGACGACCGGTGTGAAGCTGTCGCACCCGCGCCCGCTGGTCGTACCGATTCTGCGGGCCGGTCTCGGCATGCTCGACGGCATGGTGCGGCTGCTGCCGACCGCCGAGGTGGGCTTCCTGGGCATGATCCGCGACGAGGAGACGCTGCAGGCGTCCACCTACGCGACGCGGATGCCGGAGGACCTCTCGGGCCGCCAGGTGTACGTCCTCGACCCGATGCTGGCCACCGGCGGCACGTTGGTCGCGGCCATTCAGGAACTGATCAAGCGCGGTGCGGACGATGTCACCGCGGTCGTGCTGCTCGCGGCACCCGAGGGCGTCGAGGTGATGGAGCGCGAGCTGGCGGGTACGCCGGTCACCGTGGTCACCGCCTCGGTCGACGAGCGGCTCAACGAGAACGGCTACATCGTCCCGGGCCTCGGTGACGCGGGCGACCGGATGTACGGCACGGTCGACTAAGGGCTGTCCCGTAATCCGTAGCTGTCGTCGCGCGCCCGCCACGGATTACGGGACAGCACTTAGCCAGGACGCGCTGGGCTGCCGGGGACGTCCCGGCAGCCGTCAGCAGGACGGTGCGGGGGCCGGCTTCGTCAGGGCGGCGAGGGCCGCGGCGGCCGCCTGGGGCGTGCTGAACGCCTGGAACTTCGTACCGAGAATCAGGTCGACGTCCGCCGTCTTGCGGGCGTCGGTCTTCGCGACGGCCCCCTGTAACTGCGTACCGAGGACCGGGAACGAGCCGTTCGTGGCCGACGGAGCGCCCAGCAGCACCCCCGGACCGGGGACCTTCTTGTCGTACGCGGCCGTGGCGTTCCCCACCTTGCCGATGGTGAAGCCGCGCTTCTTCAGCTCCTCGGCGGCCTTCTTGGCGAGTCCGCTGCGCGGCGTCGCGTTGTAGACGTTGACCGTGATCTTGGCGGGCTTCGGCAGCGCCTTGGCGGGCGCGGACGCCTTGGCTGACGCGCAGTCCGTCGTGTGGTGGGCGGCGCTGGCCTTCCTGTTGCCGCCCGTGAAGACGTCGATGAGCTGCAGCGTGCCCCATCCGGCCAGCCCGAGGGCAACCACGGAAGCGGTGGCAGTGAGGATCAGTTTGCCGCGACGCCGGGGACGGCGCATACGCGGGTACTTGTCGCCCGTGATGCGGTACTTTCCGCCCATGCCGGGGGGAGTGAGCATGCTCATGGGCGCAGCGTAGTGCGACCCGGTGATGATGCCTACTAAATGATCAATGGATCGCAGCTGTCCGGGTGTGAAAGCACCCGAACGAACCCCGAGCGGCCCGCAGGGCTTGCGAGTCCGTGGAAGGAACCCGCGGCTCCGTCAGCCGAGTTCGAGTACCCGGGCGTGCAGTACCTGGCGCTGCTGGAGTGCGGCGCGGACCGCGCGGTGCAGTCCGTCCTCCAGGTAGAGGTCGCCCTGCCACTTCACGACGTGCGCGAACAGGTCGCCGTAGAACGTCGAGTCCTCGGCGAGAAGCGTCTCCAGGTCCAGATTGCCCTTGGTGGTCACCAGTTGATCGAGGCGGACCGGGCGCGGCGCGACATCCGCCCACTGCCGGGTGCTTTCCCGGCCGTGGTCGGGATAAGGCCGCCCATTTCCGATGCGCTTGAAGATCACACGGAAAGCCTACCGGGCAAGAGCCTCCGGGCGCAGCCATGGGGTGGGACTGCGATGCTGGCGAGAACGCCACAAAAGCGAGCATTCCGGAATAAGGGCCGTGATGAGTAACAGCGGCAACATGGGCCCAGACGCGAGTTCGGGTACCGGCGGCGGTTCCGGCAGGCCGCCCTGGATCTGGGCGTGTTGCTCTGGGAGCGGCGCGTCCTCGTCTTCCTGCGCACCCGCACGGGCTGATATCGCCGAAGGCTCTTCCCGCTGTTCCCACCAGGCCGCTCGGTGGGGCACCCCGAAAGCTTCGCTGGACCGTACGAACGGTTCTGATGCCCGAAGGGGCAGCGCCGGCTGCCCCTGGCCGGCGGGGTCCGGGCTGGACGAGGCAGTGGCACGTCGTGAAGGTGGAGTGGTGGGGCCATCACGACGCGCTTCCGACCGGGGCGCGGCCAGGGGAGATGACGATGCACGCACAGGAACGGGACCAGGAACACGACCACGAGCGGGATCACGGGCACGGGCAGGAGCACGATGAAGCCCTCCACGCGTCGAGGGCGACCGAGGGCCGCGAAGCGGTGGACACCCCGCACCTCTACCGCGCGGCGGCCGCAGGGCGGGCCGATGTGGTCGGGGCCGGCGGCATGAGCGTGCTCCAACGGGCGGTCGGCAACAGCGCCGTGGGGTCGATGCTCCAGAGGCGGGAGGAGGAAGAGCGCTCCCCCGTGCACGACGTGGTCTCGTCCGGCGGAGGGCAGCCCTTGGACACCGATACCCGCACTGATCTGGAGGGCCGGATGGGCGCGGACTTCTCCGACGTACGAATCCACACCGGCTCCGCCGCGCACGAGTCGGCGAAAAGTGTCGGCGCCCATGCGTACACGGTCGGCAACAACGTGGTCTTCCAGCGGGACGCGTACGATCCTTCCTCGCCGCAGGGCCGCACCACGCTGGCCCATGAGCTCACCCATGTGATGCAGCAGCGCAACGGCCCGGTGGAGGGTACGGAGGCACCGGGCGGTATCCGGGTGAGCGATCCGTCCGACCGGTTCGAGCGGGAGGCCGTCGCGAACGCCGACCGGGTGCTCTCGGCCCCGGCCCCGGCTCCGGCGGCTGCGACAGGGGTGGCCGGTCATGACTCGTCCCCCGCCGCGACGCCTGCTGTGCAAAGGGCGGCGACGGAGGACGAGGACGAGCAACCTGCCGATGTGCAGGGCTCCTTCGTCCAACGGGCGGAGGAAGGGGCCGAGGAGGAAGAGGCTCCGCCTGCTTGACGGGCCCGCTGACCGGTCGGCCCGATCCGTGGTGTCAGCCCGCGGTGTCCGTCCGCATCGTGCCGCCCAGGAACAGCGACTCCGCACACCGCGAGGGCGTCGGCGCGTTCACCGGCTTGCCCACCTTCCGGCAGTCGACGGTCATTGTGACCTTGCCGCCCGCGGGCACCTGGATCGGTGTGACGAAGTGGTAGTCGGAGTCCCGGAAGTTCTCCAGCGCGAGCCGGAGGACGGGCGCGTCCCTGCCGGAGGAGACCACGAGCGTTCCCGCGTCGCCCTGCGGGTTCTGGACCACGATGTCCGTCAGCTGGAAGGTGTGCCCGCTGGGCACCTGAAGGGCCGTCGAGGTGTTCGACCCACCCCCCACCGAGTCCCTGACCTGCACCTGTGCACTGGTCGGGGCCGCGGCGGCAGCGCCGTCGGATGCGCCGGGGCTCGGCGAGGGACTGGGCTTCGGTGAGCCCCCGTTCGCACCGGAGGAGTCCCCTCCACCCGATCCGGTTCCGGCCGTCGAGCCGTTGTCCGGGGCCTTGCTCTTGTCGGCCGCGGCGGCGGACCGGACCGCCTCCGGCGTGATCGCCTCCCGGGCCGCCGACTTCACGGCCGGTCGCAGCAGCGCGTACCAGAGCCCGACCAGCGCGATCAGCAGGACGGCCGCGGTGATGAGCGCCCGGGGAAGCCAGCGCGGCAGGATCGGCTCCTGCTGGTAGGAGCCGTCCAGAACCACCGGTGCCAGCGGGGCTTGACCCTCCGCCACATCCGGTGTTGCGGAGACCTGGAAGGGATGCGTGACCGGCGTACCGCGCCACACGCGCTTGGCCGGCCGGATCCGCACCTTCCCGAACTCCGCCCGCCCGGGAGCGATCTGCAGTGTGTCCGCCGCGAACGTGACCCGGACCCGCTCCGTACCGGCCTGCGCCCCCAGCCGCACAGTAGCCGGGGTGTTTCCCCGGTTGTCGACGGCGAGTTGGTGCCTGCCGCGCCAGGCACCGTGCGAGCTGCGCGGCACCAGCTCGGCGGTCGTCTCGGTGAACGGGAGTACGGTCACCCGCCCTTCGGGCACCACTGTGTCGCCCTGCTCGCTGGTGGGCACCACCCGGATCCCGAAGTGCGTCTCCCCTGCGAGTACGGTCGAGTCGCGGGGCGGACGCAGCATGAGGGAGACCGTCTGCGAGTCGCCCGGATACAGGGACAGGGTCGTCGGCTCCACCGTCGACCAGGCGGCGCACTCACCGACCACCTCGAAGCGGTATTCCTCTACGGTGCTGCCGGAGTTGAGGATCCGCAGAGGGAGAGCCGTCTCCTCGCCCGGTGCGGCAGTGACGGACGAAACGTCGAGGCTTGCCGTGAGACTCATAGGGCGCACCGTAGGGTCGGCGCCGAACGCCGACACCGGCCGTGAAGGAACACTTCCGGGCAGATTCTGTGCCCGGATCGGCTTTTCTGTTTCCCTGTAGGTATACGCGGGAATCGTTTGACCGCCTCAAAGCGAATGAGGCACACGAATGCAGCCGTGATGGTTGTGCCCGCTGTGATGCCATCGGCTGTTGCCCAGGGGGAGCATTGCCATGGAGCGCATCACTGTCGCATTACGGGCCCAGGATCCGATCTCACAGGCGGGCGTGGCCAGTCAGCTGCGTACCCGACCCGAAGTCAGCGTGACGGAGTGGGGGGAGAGTGACCCCTCACCTCAGATCGTGGTCGTCGTCGTGGACGCGGTCGATGAGGAGGTGTTGACGATGCTGCGCCACATTCAGCGCACCAGCACCTCACGCACCGTCCTCGTCACCACGGACATCGACGAGCAGAAACTGGTGAGCGCCGCGGAGTGCGGTGTCGCCGGCGTGGTCAGGCGCGCCGAGTCGACTCCGGAGCATCTGGTGCAGGTCATCAGGACGGTGTCGCGGGGCGAAGGCCATCTGCCTTCCGACCTGCTGGGAAGGCTGCTCGAAGAGGTGGGTCGCCTCCAGGGACAGGTGCTCGGCCCTCGTGGCCTGCACTTCACCGGTCTGGCGGCGCGTGAGGTGGATGTGCTGCGCCTGGTCGCGGAGGGGTACGACACTGCGGACATTGCGACGAAGCTGGCTTATTCCGAGCGCACGATCAAGAACGTGCTGCATTCGGTGATGACCAGGCTGCAGCTGCGGAACCGGTCGCACGCGGTGGCGTACGCGATGCGACAGGGACTGATCTGAACCGTCCGCTACGGACGTGAGCTGTCTCATGAGCCGTCCGGTAGGGACGTGAGCCGTCTGGTGCGGACGCGTACGGCCGCTCTGAGGGCCACGGCAGATCCGCCAGTTCTGGCAGTTGCGGTAGATACCTCGGCTGCCCGAAAGGGCAGCAGGGGCTTCCCGAGGGTGTGGCTCCCGTACCGCTGCGGGCCGACTGTGCGTACCGGACCGTGGTGTCCGGTACGCCGATCGTGGCCGAGGGTGGGGGAGGACTTCCGTGCGCTGGTTCCAGCCGCTTCAGCGGGCGCCGCGGTCGTGGACGGGTCCGGTGGCCCGGCCCCGGTCCTCCGCCTCGCGGAGGACCCTCGTCGTGCTCCGTGTCCCGGTGCTGGCCCTTCTCCTCGTGGCCACCGGCATCGCCCCCGGCTCGGCCGCCACCTCCGGGGCGCCGGCGGTGGCGGTGCCCGAACCCTGGGTCACGCCCGCCCAGTTCACCGACGCGGTCGACCCGGGCGGCTCCACGGGTGTGGCGAAGCAGGTGCGTACGCCCGCGATTCCACCGAAGCCGGATGTGATCCTGCTGGTCGACGGCACCGCCAGCATGGTCGACCCGATCAAGAGCGTGCGGGACAACCTGCCCAAGATCACCGACAAGATCCGTGCCGAGCAGCCCGATTCCCGGTTCGCCGTTGCCACGTTCGGCGACCAGGAGGGCGACGTCAACGCCGGTTTCAGCGTGCTTCAGGGGCTGACGTACGACCTCACAGCGGTGCAGAAAGGTGTCAACAACCTGAAGACCACGCTGGGCGGCAAGAGCCGCGGCCCGTCCGAGGACTGGATCAACGGGCTGTGGGAGATCGCGAACGGGGCCGGCGGCCAGACCGTCTTCCGTGACGGGGCGAGTCCGGTCATCGTGCTGGTCGGCGATGCGTCCAGCCACGCCCCCAGCAACGGTCACAGCATCGACGACACGATCTTCGATCTCCAGGACCGGAGCGTCCGGGTGATCGGTGTCGATGTGGCGAGCGGAATTGGCGACGGCTTGAACGGCAACGGCGATGCCGGCGACCCCGAATATGTCGAGGACCCGCCCACCACGCCCGGCCAGGCCACCCGCATCATCAACGCCACCAACGGCCGCCTGCTGGAGGGGATCGACGGTGACAAGGTCGCGGAGGCGATCGCCGAAGGCTTCAACAACCTCCCCACCACGGTCGGTTACCGGCTCGACAACTGCGATCCGTCCCTGACCGTCGCTCTCGACCCCCCTACCCGCAACGTGACCAGTGGCGAAACCGCAACGTTCGCGGAGAACATCGACGTCGCCGCAGACGCACCGCAAGGCACCACCCTGACCTGCACCGTCCAGTTCCTGTTGGGCACTCAGGCTCCCGGCACGGATGCCATCGGACCTGCGGCGGCCGCCGACCCGGACTTCCAGGAGCAGATCAGCATCGATGTGAACGACATCGACGCGCCCGTCGTCACCGTGGACGATCTGACCATCCGGGCCAAGGACAAGAAGGGCGCGCGCGTGACGTACGACGCCACCGCCCAGGACGCCACCGACGGCACGCTCCCGGTGACCTGCACCCCGCCCTCCGGCTCGCTCTTCCCGGTCGGCAGCACCACGGTGACTTGCTCGGCCACGGACTCGGCGGGCAACACCGGGACGGACACGGCAGAGATCGAGGTCCTTGAGGCCCCTGTGCCGCCCTCGGCCGATGTGGCGATGCAGGTCGACGTCAGCCCGGACCGTACGTACACCGGCCGCCCGGCCCGTGCCCGCTTCACCGTCACCAATGCCGGCCCGGATGCGGCGACGGGCGTGGTCATCGGCTCGGCCTGGCCGAAACCGTCCAAGGCGAAGGACCGCAGCCTGCCTGGCTTGACCAGTTGCACGACGGCCAAACCGTGCACCATCCCGGCCGGCGGTCGCATCGAGGTGACACAGGCGGCGACATACCGCGCGGCGGTTACCGGGGACGTACGGGCCACCGTGCGCGGCACGCTGCCCGACCGCCGGAAGACCAATAACCAGGACACCGACCGGCTGCGTGTGCTGAAGCCTTCGCTGACCGTGACGCCGCAGGTCGTCAAGCCAGGGCAAGTGGTGCTGGCGCGGGGCAAGGACTATCCGCCGGGGCAGACCGTACGTTTCACGTGGAACATCGGGATCACTGCGGAGATGACCGGTGTGACCGTGAGCCGCGACGGCAGCTTCGAGGTCCAGATCCCCGTCCTGCGCAAGGACAAGCTCGGCCCTCGCAAGCTCCGGGTGGACACCCGCGACATCGATCGACTGCAGAAGCCGGTCCTGGTGGTTCAACTCAACCTGCAGCCCCCTGACTTCGCAGGCCGCGCATGAGCGCCGTCGACCGTACGGGAGTGATCGGATGATCCACGAGGTCGACGACGTACTGCGGGCCCTGATCAGGGCGGAGGTGCTCGAAGGCGGCCAGATCGCGGTGGTCTTCGACGCCCCGACCCGGGAGTGGGCGGCGAAGGTCAACGCCCCTATGGTCAATCTCTACCTCTACGACATCCGCGAGGACATGCGCAGGCGCGAGCGAGGTCTGCACAACGAGTACGACGAGCGCGGCACGATCATCGCGCGCCGCCGCCCGCCCCGCTTCTTCAAGTTGTCGTACCTGATCACGGCATGGACGAAGCGCCCGGAGGACGAGCACCGGTTGCTCTCGTCGCTGCTCGGCTGCCTGCTGCGGTACGAGGCTCTGCCTCCGGAGCGGTTGACGGGCACCTTGGCAGAGATCGGGGCGTCCGTACCGATGTCGATCGCGCTGCCGCCGCCGGAGGACCGCTCGTTTGCCGACGTATGGAGCGCGCTGGGCGGCGAGTTGAAGCCCTCGCTGGACCTGGTGATCAGCGTGCCGGTGACGGCGTCGCCGAGCTATGTGGTTGGCCCGCCGGTGGGCGACGAGGGGCTGCAGGCCCGCTTCGGGGACGTGCCTGAGGCGGCCGAGCCGGTGTCGGAACCGATGCCGGGGCGCGGGGGACTTCCGGTGTACGGAGGCCGTCCGGGGCGGCCGGGTGGGGGCGCCGCCTCGCGCGTCCCCGATGCGGAACGGCGGCGCGGTCTGTCCCTCCGCATCACGGAGACCCGGAAGGCCCGGGACACGCGCACGGAAGACCGGACGGCCCGTACGGAGGAAAGCGCCGAATGACGACCGTGGGTGATCCGAACCTGCGCCATCTCCTCGCCCGCTCGGTAGCGGTGGAGCAGCGCATCCGACGGGCGGTCGAGGCCCGGCAGCTCACCGATCCGGACCCGGACGACGCCTTCCGCGGCCTCTACCTCACGGACGAGAACATCGCCCGCCTGCTGGACGAGACCGAGGCCCGCGCCTTTCCGTACCCCGTACCGGACTCCGGTGAGGCGCCGGTCTCCGGGGAGGCGTCGGCGGAGCGGTCCAGACTCACGTCCCTGGCGCGCGAGTTCGGCCTCACCGCCCTCGATATCGAGATCCTCCTCATCACCCTCGTACCGGATCTCGACGACCGCTTCGAGGCGTTCTACGGCTACCTGAACGATGACGTCACCCGCCGCCGTCCGTCCATCGGCCTGGCCCTGGGCCTGTGCGGGCTGTCCCCCGCCGACCAGGTGGCGCGCGGCCGGCTGTCGGCCCGTGCCCCGCTCCGCGAGGGCCGCCTCCTCCTGGTCGAGGACCTGGACCGGCCGTTTCTGACCCGAGCACTGCGCGTCCCTGACCGGGTTACCGCGCACCTCCTGGGCGACGACACCCCCGACCCCCGGCTGGCCGACCTCCTCGCCCCCTGGCGCGCCGTCCCGGGAGTCGGCGACCCGGCCCCGCTCGCCGGGGCGCTCGCCCACGGCGCTTCGCTGGCCTACCTCCGCGAGGACCAGGGCGGCGCGGGCACGGCCCTCGCGGCCTCCGCGCTGACCCACGCGGGCCACCGGGTGCTGGGCCTGGACCTGGCACGACTGGCGGAAGACCCGTCCCCCGCCGAAGCGGTCCGCTCCCTGGTCCGCGAGGCCCGGTTGACCGGCGCCGGCGTGGTCTGCGCCCCGCTCGATGCGGTCTCCCGCGACCACCCGGAGCTCCTCCGGCTGCTCACCGGCACCCCGGTCCCCACGATCCTGGTGGGCCGGGCCCCCTGGGACGCGGCCTGGTCCGCCGCCCCACCACTCCTCCTGCACGCCCCACGCGTCGAACCCTCCACCAGGGCCGCCCTCTGGACCGACGCGTACGACGCCCCCGTCCCCGACACCATCGACGTGGACCGGCTGCTCTCGCCGTTCCTCCTCACCCCGGAACAGATCACCCGCGCTGCCCGGGGCGCCGCCCAGACCACCCACCTGGATGGCGGCACCCTCACCCCCGACCATGTCCGCCAGGGCGCCCGCGCCCAGAACGCGGCGGGCCTGGACCGCCTGGCCCGCCGCATTGAACCCACCGTCACCTGGGACGACCTGGTCCTCCCGCCCGACACCCACGCCCAGCTCCGCGAACTCACCGCCCGCGCGCGGCATCGCGACCGGGTCCTTGGGGAGTGGGGCATGCGCCCCGGCGGCGGGCGGGGACGGGGCGTCTCCGCCCTCTTCGCGGGCGACTCGGGCACCGGCAAGACGATGTCGGCGGAGGTCATCGCCGCGGACCTCGGCCTGGACCTCTACACGGTCGACCTGGCGACGGTGATCGACAAGTACGTGGGCGAGACGGAGAAGAACCTGGAACGCATCTTCTCGGAGGCGGCGGGCGTGAACGGGGTCCTCCTCTTCGACGAGGCGGACGCGATCTTCGGCAAGCGCTCCGACGTGAAGGACGCCCACGACCGCTACGCGAACGTCGAGAGCGCGTACCTCCTCCAGCGCATGGAGTCCTTCGACGGGCTGGCCATCCTCGCCACCAACCTCCGGGCCAACCTGGACGACGCGTTCACCCGCCGCCTGGACCTCGTCATCGACTTCCCGGTCCCGGACCCCGAACAGCGCCTCGTCCTCTGGGAGCGCTGCCTGGGCCCCGTACTCCCCCGGGGCAAGGACCTGGACCTCGCCTTCTGCGCGGAGAACTTCGAGCTGGCGGGCGGCAACATCCGCTCGATCGCGGTGACGTCCGCGTACCTGGCGGCGGACACGGGCGAGCCGGTGACGATGCCGACGCTGATCCACGCGATCCAGCGCGAGTACCAGAAGCTGGGCCGGCTGACGCTGGCGTCGGAGTTCGGCCCGTATCTGGAGTTGCTGGCGTGAGCGCCCGACATCTGTCGATCACCTGGAAGATCGGCTTGCTGTGCCCGGACGAGCCGGTCGGGCACAGCGTCAGGCGATCACGACGCGGGAGCCGTTGAAGTTGGCAACAATCTCCAGTTGCCCACCGAGTGCGGCAATGTACGCAGCGATGGTTCCGACCTCCGTAGCTGTCGTCCTCCCACGTTCAATGGCCGACACCCGCTCCTGCCGCACGTGCATACGATCAGCGATCTCGCTCTGGGCCAGACCCAGTTGTTTCCGCATTTCGACCAGTCGATGTGCTCGCGCCTCGGCCACCATGCGATGGGCTCCGCGCTCGATCTTCTCAAGATCCTCGGCATCGAAGACCTCGTTCTTCACTTCGTCCCAGGAGTGGAAAGTAGTCATTTCGATGTGCCCTTCTGCCGCTGAGCCAAGCGTGCCAACCAGTCGTCGTACCGCCCCTCGGCCACGGGGATCGACTGGCTGTACCACTCATGCCACCTTCCCGACTTGTTGCCGGCTACCAAGAGAACCGCATTGCGGTCAGGGTCGAAGACGAACAGGATGCGAATTTCGCTCCTCCCGCCAGAGCCGGGCCGCAGTTATTTGAGGTTGTGCAGCGACGACCCTTTGATCCTGTCCACCAGAGGGCGTCCAAGGTTGGGCCCTTCCTCGACTAGCGCTTGGAGCGCCTGCCCTACAAGCCGAGCCGTGTCCCGCTCATCCTTTCGCAGGCCGAGCAGCCACTCGCGAACCTCGCCCACCATTTCAAGGCTCCATGGCGAGGTGAGGCGGAAACGTGTTAGCTGTCCCTCAAACGGGTGGTGCGTCGGGCCCCGCAGAAGTTGGCATGGTCTCAGTGCCTTGGTGTCGCGCCTGCTCGTCGAGAGCCTTGCGCGAGATCGGGGTTGCCGCCACCGTGGTCAGGGTCGGGCCGGTGACCGACCGGTTCCTCTCTGTACGGCGACGGGAGTCAGCGTGACCGCATTGCCTGTTCTGCCCCACGAATTGCACGGCGACGGCCCGCACAAGGTGATCGCGGTGCACGGCTGGCTCGCCGACCGCTCCGCGTACGCCCCCGTGCTGCCCGACCTCGATCTCGGCTCGTTCCAGTACGCGGTGGTGGACCTGCGCGGATACGGCGAGGCGCGGGACGCGGACGGCTCGTACACCACGGCCGAGGGGGCCGAGGACGTGCTCGCGCTGGCCGACCGGCTCGGCTGGGAGCGGTTCTCGCTGATCGGTCACTCGATGGGCGGCTCCGTCGTCCAGCGGACGCTGGCCACCGCGCCGGAGCGGGTGCGCAGGATCGTCGGGATCTCGCCAGTCCCCGCGTCCGGCCTGCCCCTTCCGCCCGAGCAGTGGGAACTCTTTGCCGCAGCGGCACACACCCCGCAGAACCGGCGGATCATCCTCGACACCACCACCGGAGGCCGTCGCCCCGCGGGCTGGCTAGACCGCATGGTGCGCCGCTCGGTCGCATGCAGCGACGCCACGGCGTTCCGGGCCTGGCTGGATTCCTGGGCGGGCGAGGACTTCCACGAACAGATCGAGGGTTCACCCGTACCCGCTCTCGCCGTCGTGGGCGCGCTGGACCCGGCCCTGTCCGCCAACTTGCAGCGGGCCACCTGGATGCGCTGGTTTCCCCGGGCCGAACTGGTGGAGCTGCCGTCGTGCGGACACTACGCGATGGACGAGGCCCCGCTCGACCTGATCCGCGTGATGGAGGACTTCCTGAGGGCGGACGCGGAGGACGGCGAGGCGGAGGCATGACCGGGTCCGGGGCCGTGCCGGACGTCTTCGATCCCAGGCTGTACGGCTGGGGCATCCCCCACGACCGCTACCGCCTCCTGCGCGACCACCACCCCGTGGCATGGCAGGAGGAGCCGGAGGTGCTCGGCTGGCCGGCGGGCCCCGGTTTCTGGGCGGTCACCCGGCACAAGGACGTGGTCCGGGTCCTGAAGGACTCCTCGACCTACTCCTCGTACCTGGGCGCCACCCAGATCCGCGACCCGGTCCCCGCCGACCTCCCGTTCATACGCCGGATGATGCTCAACCAGGATCCGCCGCACCACCGACGCCTGCGCGTACTTGTCAGCCGCGCCTTCACCCCGAAGCGCATCGACCGCTTCGAGACTGTCGTCCGTGAACGCGCCCGCTCCCTGCTCACCCGGGCGGTCACTGAGGCACGGGCCGGCGACGGCACCTGCGACCTCGTTGCCCAGGTCACCGACGACTACGCCCTGCTCAACCTCACCGACCTGCTAGGCGTACCCGACACCGACCGCGCGCTCCTCCTCCACTGGACCCGACGCGTCATCGGCTACCAGGACCCCGACGAGGCCGGAACACCGGAACTGGGCCCGGACGGTCGACCGCTGAACCCCCGTTCCCCATCCGCCCTGCGGGACATGTTCGACTACGCCCACGCGTTGGCGGCCCACAAGCGCCGACACCCCGCCGACGACGTGATGACGTCCTTGGCCACGGACCCCGAACTGACCGCGCCCGAAATGGAGATGTTCTTCTTCCTGCTGGTGATCGCCGGGAACGACACCGTACGCAGCGCGGCCCCCGGCGGCCTGCACCTCCTGGCGGAGAACCCCGAGGCGTACGGCCGCCTGCGCAACGGCGAGGCGCGGTTCGCCACCGCCGTGGATGAACTCCTCCGCCGCCACCCCCCGGTCCTGACCTTCCGCCGCACCGCCACCCAGGACACGGTGTTGGCGGGCACCCGTATCCGCACCGGTGACAAGGTGGTCGTCTTCCACGCCTCGGCCAACCACGACGAACGCGTCT
Organism: Streptomyces sp. NPDC001832; assembly: GCF_040297265.1. Taxonomy (NCBI): domain Bacteria; kingdom Bacillati; phylum Actinomycetota; class Actinomycetes; order Kitasatosporales; family Streptomycetaceae; genus Streptomyces; species Streptomyces sp. NPDC001832. The sequence continues at coordinate 29,365 of NZ_JBEOYU010000002.1, read as the reverse complement.
TCCCCGCCCCGTTCACCCTGAACCTCACCCGCACCCCGAACCCCCACGTCTCCTTCGGCGACGGCCCGCATGTCTGCTTGGGCGCCCACTTCGCGCGGCTGCAACTGCGGGCGCTGTACGAGGAGGTGTGCCGCGCCCTGCCACCCGGTCGACTCCAACTCGCAGACCCGCCAAGTCGCTTGGTATCGAACTTCATCAATGGGTTGAAGTCGCTGCCGGTGCTGGTGGTTTGACGCCTGACAACCAGGACGTTCGCACCTCTGACCCTGAGCATGACCCAAGCGTCCATTGGACACGGCCTTCGAGCGCAAGCCCTTCATGCTTCGCACCGAATCGCGCAATGCGGAGAATCATCAATCACGGCCGCCTTCGGACGCGTAGTATCTAAGATTGCGCTTGGCGATATATCGAGAGAGGAAGAAAAAATGGTCACACGTGCCGATCTGGTCAGTGTATTTGGGGTGAAGTACACATTTCTCGTACCCGCTGCGACCCTTGCAGAAATTCCGCTTCCCGATGCTCCGCGTGCAGAACTCATCTCAATCGGGATTCCTTCGGTGGTCCGCTCCGCCGTTTATATCGATCGCGATATTGTGTCGGGTATCCCGACGTACGGTGACTGGTGCGAAAGCGGAAATCTCTCGTTTTCGCCTGAGGCAGGTCAACTGCTGCGGATCGGATATTGGCACGCTGGAAGCATCTGCCTTTCTCCGTCCAGTGGGGCAGTATATTATGTTTCTCCCTATGAGGCCACAGAAGTAGAACTTATGAGTTCATCACCCGCTCAGTTGAGTGAATGTATGATGATTGCCCATAAGGACGGTCAGGCTAGCGACTTCTTGCCTTCACACGAAGTCATGGCTGAGCGGGAGGCGATTGTGGAAAAACTGCTTGCAGTCGACGAGCCAGCAGTCTCTCCAGTGGATAGCCCGTGGCGAGTCCTGGCGAAAGAGGTCACTGGTCCTGAGTATCGGGACTGAACCTTTTCGGCTCGTTAGCTTCCACCACCCTGGCCGGCCAGTGATTCGGTCTGCTGATCGGACTCGGACTCGCGCTTCTTAATCAGTTCCTGAAGCTCGTCGATATCGGCCAACTGGTCGCGAAGCAGCTTGTCCGGGAACCTTTTGTCAAGAAGATCCATTTGCTGTGTCACTTTGCCGACACCACCGACATCGTCGCGCCTACGGTAGTTCGGCTTATTTTCGGCCAGTCGCTTGTGCTCTTCTTCTTTTGATCCCGAAATTTGCGCCACCTCGGACGAGCTGAAATTCAAACTCCGGAGAGAGTCCATGGTGGCTGCCTCGGAAACCACGCCGGCGGCCGCCAGTATGGCAATGCCGAGTCGCCCGGCCTCGGAGCCACTGACGCTGTGCCACTGAGATTCTTCTGGCACGGCCGGTGCTTTTGATGACGCACCTTGGGCCGACAGAGCCTTTTGGTACTCCTTTCGGGCTTTCTCTATCTGCTTCAGGGTGTCTTCCGAGCTCTGTCCCCAGCGGCGAATCTTGATTCCTTTAGTGAGGTCATCGAGAGTCTTCTGGGTGTCTGAAAGGTCTATAAGGTGAGACTGTGTAATGTATTTATCGATAAGGTCTGAATTTGATTCCCATGCGTCGTTTGCAATATTTGCCCGACCTTCATAAAAGGTTCCAGCCAGCGCATTCGCGCTTATGGTCGCACCTCGAGACCTGAGTTTCTTGATGAATTCTGCAATGTGTAATGCGCAGTTCACGCAAGAGCTTCGGTTGATGAATATGGATATATTGAAGACCACTCCCCCCAGTGGTTCCTCTGATCCGAATCTTTCATTGACGAGGGCGTTCATTGCGTCCGCGACCTTCTCCTCTCCGTGGGCGTCGCTGCTGCTGTTTATGAGTTTTTGGTCGCGCTTCGCCAAGCTTGAGCTCTGAAATATTTTACTGTAGTAGGAAACTGCTTCGCCTGAGGCTTCCCACCCTATGAATCCGCGCGAGAATGTCGGTATGTCGTATTCTTTCTTGGCATCAGTTTCTTTCTTGGTCTTGTCATGCATGTTTCGTGTGGGGCTCTGACCCTTTAGTACGGTCCAGCTCCTGGCTTCATGGATGAGTGCGGGGATTACTTTATTCTTTGCGTTGAAGAAGATTCTTCCAATGAGTCCGCTTTCGTGTGTCGGGTTTACCTTTGCCTGAATCTTGAGGCTGCCGCCCTTGCCGCCTCGAACGAACTTCAAACTCTTGAGGCCGCGGCTTGCGTATCTGTTAAATATGTCTTTCAGGGTGCCGGTGGCATCGTCTTTGCTCTTCCCTCCAGATATCTCTCGATATGCCTCTCGGACGGCTTTGGCGGCCAGTCGCTCCATTGATTCTTTGGAGGGTTTTTGGTCTTCCTTTCCCTTGCCGTTCCCGTTCTTCCCGTCTTTTTTGTCTTTCCCTTTGAGTTTGCCCCAAAGGGCTTTGCCCTTTTTTGCAATGAAGTTGACGATTTTGTTGATGGCGCGGTTGACGGGCCTGGAGACGGCGTGGAAGACGGACTTCACCTTGTTGGCGAGGGAGCCGATGCCGAGGAGTGAGGCGAGGAAGCCGATCAGTAGCGGGACGCTGGCGGCGAGGGCGGCCTCGACCATCTTGGGGACGCCTGCCGAGCCGCCGTTGGCGATGGCGATGACCGCGTCCAGGACGGCGTTGACGAACTCGACGATCTGGGCGCCCTGGTTCACGATGAACGTGACGATGTCGATGATGCCCTTGACTGCGCGGACGAAGGCGGAGGCGGGGTTGAGGAGGGAGATGATCCAGGTGATCCCGGCGATGATGACGGTCGGGATCAGGTAGCTGGTGAGTTTTTCGAGGATGGTGGCCTTGAGGTCGCCCGCCTCGGACTCGATTTCCTTGACGGCGCCTGCGGGGCCTTCCGCGGCGAGTTTCTTCGCGACGGGGACGGAGGACTCGACCGCGGTCATGGCCTGGTCGGGGATGCCCTTGCGGGTGATGCGGGCGCGGATGTTGGCCCAGGTCAGGCCGAGCAGCGAGGCGATGAGCTGGAGGATGCCCTTGAGGTCGAACTTCTGGGGGAGTTCGAGGCCGGCCTTGACGGCGGTGCCGAGCAGCCAGGACACGACGCCTGTTTTGAGGTGTTCGGCGATGTTGGTGATGAAGAGGTTGAGGCCCGCGCCGACCGCGCGTACGAGGTTGCCGAGGAACCCGATGGGGTCCTTGATGATCTTCATGATCGCGGAGGCGGCCTTGGCGAGGATGCCAAGCAGGAGGTTCTTCAGCTCGTTGATCGTCTTGATGACGCCGACGATCGCGTCCTTAGCCTTGTCGATCAGGCCCTTGTTGGCTTCCTGAAGCTTCTTGATCTCCTCGTCGATCTTGTTCAGGGCTGCGGTGTACTTCGTGGCCAGGTCCTGGACCAGTTGCTCGGACTTCTCGTTGACCGTGGCTTCCAGGTCGTCGAACTTTCCCGCGAAGTTCTTCGCCGCGTCCTCGCCGAACTGACGCAGGTCGGCGGGGAGTTTGTCGACCTCGGCCTTCAGCTCCGTACGGCCCTTCGCGATGCGTGCCTTCGCCTTGCCGAGTTCAGCGCCGATGATGTCGGCGACTGACGAGATGACGGTCTGCATCTTCGCGACGTAGAGCTTGCGGGCTTCCTGGAAGAGGTTGTTGGCCTCCTCCGGCATGCCCATGAGCTTGTCCTTGGCCCATTTCGCCGGGCCGAGCATGCCTGAGTAGCGTTTGTCCTTGTACGCCTTCATGCGGCGTTTGTGGTCGGCGGTGAACGCGTCCCGGGCCGCCTTCTCACCCGACGTGAACGCGGTGTCGACCTTCTTGTCGAGGTCGGAGAGGGTGGTCTCGACGTCCTTCTTCGTTCCGTCGTAGACCTTCTGCAGCTTCGCGGTGACCTCGGCCCGCCGTTTCTCGTCCTTCGACTTCGTCTCGCCCTTGCCGCCGTCGACCTGTTTGCCCGCCGCGGTGCGGGTTGCGGTGAGGGCGTTCATGGCCTGGGCGCCGGACGCCGCCGCACCTGCCTTGGCCGTGGACAGTTGTTGGGCTTCGGCTGCCTTGCCCTTGGCGGGGGCCTTCGCGGAGTCCGCTTCCGCCGTCTTCTTCGCGGACAGGGCCTCGTTGAACTCCTGTTCGTTGCCCTTGGCGAGTTGGTCCTCGGTGACCTCGGCGTCCGCCATCGCCTTGTCGTTGGCGGCCGGCCCCTCGGAGAAGTCCGTGACGGAGGCGGGTTGTTGGGCGGGGACGGCGTCTGCCGCGGACGGGGCCCCGGGGTTGGCGGGTGGCTGGTCAGGGGTGAGCGGGGTGACGGGTTTGTCCTTGGCCGCCGATGTGTCGGGTGGGGCCTTGGTGGCCGTGTCGATGTCCTTGGCCGAGGACTCCTTGCCGTCCTTGACCTTTCCGTCGACCTCGTCCTTGATCTGGTCGGCCTTGCCGGACTTGGAGAACTTGTCGGCCTGATCGAGGTTCTTCGGGGCCTGGGCGTCGATCGCTTTGTTCACCGCGTCGATGAACGCCTGCTTGTTGAACTCGCCGGGCTTCGCCGCGTTCATCTTCTCCGCGTTCGCCGCCTTGCCCTGCGCCTCCTTGTCGTCCGGTGGTGCAACGGCCGCGTCCTGCGCCGACTTCGACTCGGCGGTGGCCGGGGCATGGACGGCGATCCTGGTGCGTTTGGCGGCGACATCGGCTTTCACTTTGCGGAATCCGGGAGCCTGAGTCGGGGACGGTTTCACGGGGGCCGTGTAGCGCTGGGCGACCAGGCGGGACACGGCGGCGTTGCCCGCCGCGCGTTGCAGTCGTTGCAGGCTGCGGGGGTCGGGGCCGGGGCGGTCCCCGAGCGGGCGTTCCGGTGCGGGTGTCGTCGTACGTGAGACATCCGTACGAGGAGGAGTGGTATCGCTACGGACAGAGGCGGGGTCCTTCTCCGGAACCGCCTTCATCCGCCCTCCCGGCCAAACGTGTGCCCTGTCGCCGTCCCAGGGTGTGTTCAGTACCTGCGCAGTACGCAGGGCATGCGCACCGCGGTCGGGGGCAGCGCCCACCGGCACGTACAGCACGTGGGCATTGCCTGATCGGGCAGCAGCCGGTGCACGGGTGGGCGGCCGTGTGTCCGTTCCCGGTGATCGCGGCTGTCGCGAGAATTGCGGGCGTTCCCCGGCCAAGGAGAGACTCATATGCCGTCGTACCTGTCCCCGGGCGTCTACGTCGAAGAGATCGAGTCCGGGTCCCGGCCGATCGAAGGGGTGGGCACCTCGGTCGCCGCCTTCGTCGGCTTCGCCCAGAAGGGCCCGTTCGACGAGCCGACGCTGATCACCAACTGGAGCCAGTTCGCCGGCACGTTCGGTGACTTCGTCGACGGTGCGTATTTGGCGTCGGCCGTGTACGGGTTCTTCGCCAACGGTGGCGGCGTCTGCTACGTGGTACGTATCGGTGACGGCACCGAGCCGCAGGCGGAAGGGGACGACGAGCCCAGCGCCGGGCAGCTGCCCGCGGGGTCGGAGACGCAGCTCGGGCCGTACGCGGTGAAGCCCCGCCCCGGTGTGACGGGAGAGGTCACCGTCGAGGTGACGGAGGTCGAGGGGGACGATCCGCCCTCCGACGTCTTCCAGTTGATCGTGAAGCGGGACGGGCAGGTCGCGGAGACGTACCCGGGCGTCACGACCAAGCGCAGCAAGGAGAACGTCGCCACCCGGGTCAGCGCGAAGTCGGAGCTCATCGAGATACGCGAGACGGCCCGCGGTGCCGCCCCGGCCAAGCCCGAGCCGCAGACCGTGACCCTGGCTCCGGCGGCGCCCGCGTCACCCGGAGCCGGGGCGCTGACTCCGGAGGTGTACGTCGGCGATCCCGACCGCCGGACCGGCCTCGGCGGGCTCGAAGCCGTCGAAGAGGTCACCACCATCGCCGTCCCGGACCTGATGAGCGCATACGAACGCGGGCTGCTGGACCTGGAGTCGGTCATCGCTGTGCAGCAGGGGCTGGTCAGTCACTGCGAGTTGATGGGCGACCGTGTCGCCATCCTCGACCCGCCGCCCGGACTGAGCCCGCAGCAGATCCGCGCCTGGCGGACCGACCGGGCGAACTTCGACTCCAAGTACGCCACGCTCTACTACCCCTGGATCCGGGTCGCCGATCCCTCGTCGGGGCGCGCGCAACTGGTCCCGCCGAGCGGCCACATCGCTGGGGTCTGGGCCCGCAACGACGAGTCGCGCGGTGTGCACAAGGCCCCCGCCAACGAGGTCGTACGAGGGGCGGTGGCCCTGCAGACCCAGCTGACCAAGGGCGAACACGATCTGCTCAACCCGATCGGGCTGAACTGCATCCGGTCCTTTCCCGGACGCGGCATCCGGGTCTGGGGCGCACGCACGCTGGCCTCGGACCCGGCCTGGCGCTATCTGAATGTCCGGCGTCTCTTCAACTACCTGGAGGAGTCGATCCTCGCCGGTACGCAGTGGGTCGTCTTCGAACCGAACGACGACGCCCTGTGGGCCCGTATCCGGCGCACGGTCTCGGCATTCCTGGTCAACGAGTGGCGCAAGGGAGCGCTGTTCGGGCTCACCCCGGAAGAGGCGTTCTACGTCAAGTGCGACCGCGAGACCAACCCGCCGGAAAGCATCGACGCAGGTCAGGTCATCTGCGAGATCGGGGTGGCACCGGTCAGGCCGGCCGAGTTCGTCGTCTTCCGCCTCTCCCAGCTGACCGGGGGCACCGGCGGCGTTGACGAATAGCACCGCCGGAGCCGGGCCGAGCAGCGCGGCCGTCCTGAGGTCCACCAAGCGGTAAAAGCCGTAAAGGAGCCTGTTGTGCCACTTCCCGATCTCGACAGCACCGTCGGGGCCTCCTTCGGCCTCGAATTCGACAGCGTCGTCATCAAGCAGATCACCGAGGTCAGTGGTCTGAAGATGGAGCAGGACGTCATCGAGCTGAAGCAGAACACCGCCGACGGCCGCTACGCCATCAAGAAGCTCCCGGGCCGACCGAAGGCCGGTGAAGTGACCGTGACCCGGGGCCTCACTGAGGACAACAGCTTCGAACGGTGGATCAAGGACTCCCGGTTCGGCCGGATGACCACGGCCCGCCGCAACGGTGCGGTCATCGTGTACGACCACGAGGGCATCGCCATCAAGCGCTACAAACTCATCAACGCCTGGCCGAAGTCCCTCGAAATCGGCACTCTCAAGGCCGGTGACACCTCGGTCCTGACGGAGAAGCTCGCGATCACCTACGAGAGCATGGAACTCGACTGATGCGGCGTACGGCTCCGGCCCAGGCCCCTGAGCGGCCGGACGCGCACCTTCCGGCCGGCGGCAGTGGGCGGCCCGGTCAACGGGAGTCGCTCCGTACCGAGTTCACCTTCGAGCTGCCGCGCGGGTACGTCGACGACGCGGGCGTCGTCCACCATACGGGCGTCATGCGGCTCGCGACCGCACGCGACGAACTCGTGCCGCTGCGGGACGACCGGGTGCGGGAGAACTCCGCGTACCTCTCGGTCGTGCTCATTGCCCGGGTCGTCACCCGAATCGGCACGATCGACGACATCCACCCCGGCATCATCGAGGACCTCTTCGCCTCCGACCTGGCCTTTCTCCAGGACTTCTACCGGCGGATCAACGCCGAGGGACACACCCGCGCCGCTGTTACCTGTCCGTCCTGCCAGGAGGAGTTCGCGGTGAATCTCGCCGGTGGCCGCCTGGGGGAATCGTGACGTACGCGGCCGACCTGCTCTACGAGGAGGTCGCGTACCTCGCCTATCACTTCCACTGGCCGCTCGATGAGCTGCTGGACCTGGAGCACCCGGAACGACTGAGGTTCGTCGCACAGATCGCTCGCCTCAACGGGCAGTAGCGAACAGCGCAGGGAGGGCGGGAAAATCTATGGGCCTGATGTCCTGGCTGCGCGGTGGCGGGCGCACGGAGGCGAGTACGGGCGCCGAGGCGGGCAGTGCGGGCGCCGCCCCGCAGGCGTCGCTGCGCGAACGGGTCGACCTGTCCGAACTGCCGCCCATCCAGCGGACTCTGGGCACTCAGGATCTGGTCATCGACCCCTCCGGATTCCAGGGTTCGCTCTCCACTCGGCAGGACGCCTCGCTCGGGACACCCCTCGGGCATCTGGTCAGCCCCGACGCGCCCACCGGGCTGGTGCACGGGATCACCGCCCCGGTCACCACGGACCGTCCGTCACCGGTGCAGCGGTCCGTGGAGCGTTCGGCGGAGCTGCCGGTCGAGGCCAGGTCCGTCCCCCTGCCCGTATCCCTGTCCGTGCCCATGCAGCGCGTCGTTCCGGGTGATGCGCCTGTGATGACGTCGGCCGGGGAGGTGGCCGCGGCGGAGTTGCCGGTGCGCCAACTGGTGGGCGAGCAGCCCCTTGCGGCGGCATCCGAATCGGCTGCGCCCGAGCCCGCGACGCGGAACCCGTCCCCGTCCCCGGCTCCGCCCGTTCAGCGATCGGCGGTGCCGCCCGCCCCCGGTCCAGCTCGGCGTGCGCCCGGTCTTGGTGCTCCCATGTCCGCACTGCCGCCAACGGCACGGCGACAGGCCGCCGTTGAAGGTCCCGGTGCGGAGTCCAGGGAGATTCTGGTTGCCCGGAGCGTGGTGGACGGTGGGGGCGGTGAGGTTGCCGAGGCCGCTCAGGTGCCTTTGGCCCCGGAGGCGGAACCCGGCTCCGGGGGGCCCACCGCGCCGCTGCTTGGTGACTCTCCCTTGCTCCCCGCGGCGCCGGGCCCCGCGCCGGCGGTGCAGCGGACTCCTGCCGTGGAGCCGCGGTCTCCCCTGGCGCCGCCCCCGAGCACGGCCCCGGTCGCGCCGCTGCTCGCCGACCGGCCCGTGACGCTGCAGAACGTGAGTGGTGGTGGGCCCAGGGCCGTACAGCGTTCCGCAGTGGACAGGATGGCACCGTCTTTGCCGGCCGGCGCGGGACCGGTGCCGAGTCCCGAGCAGGTGTCCTTGGCCGATGCCGTTCCGGTGCGCTGGACGTCCGGCGGGGCGGGGGCACCGGCGATGACGGCGACACCGTCCGTACCGGCGGAGCTGCAACGTGCCGTCACAGCTTCGAGGCAGGAGGCGGGCGCGGCTTCCCCGCCGCTTCCCGCCCTTCAGCGGCAGGCAGCCGGGGGGCCGCCGGTGCCTCGTTCATTGCCGGGTTCCGGTAGCCGTACCGCACCGTCCGCCGCCCACGCCCCCTCCGCGCCCTCCACCCCCTCCGCGCCCTCCTTCACCTCGGCCGGTTCGGTCGCCGTGGCCGCCGGAGTGGCTCAGCGGATGGCCGACGGCAGCGTCGTCTTCGGGTCGCCGCCACCGTCGTACGCGCCGCCCGTCGTCCAGCGCGAGACCGAGACGGAGGAGCCACCGCCACCGGATCCGCCCCAGGAGGCCGCGCCCGAACCCGACCCGGAGCCCTATCCGGAACCCGGCCCCACGGCCGAGGACCACGGCTCGGCCGCCCCCGGCGGCCCGCCCGATCAGCGCGGCGGTCACGGCGGTGGCGGGGCACCCGTCGTCACCGACGAGCTGGTACGCGCCCTGTACACACCGCTCAGCAGGCTCTTCAAGGCGGATCTGCGACTGGAACGCGAACGAGCGGGATTTCTCATCAACACCCGGCACTGATGAACGGCAGCGACAGCGACAACACAGGGAATTGAGAGGTACGTGCCATGGCCACCGCCCAGGACAACGACCCCGCCGTCAGCGTCTGCTTCGTCGTCACGATCGACGACATCGAGCTCGGGTCGTTCAACACATGTGACGGGCTGGGCTGTGAAGTGGTGCTCGAAACACGCGAGGAGGGCGGCAACAACGGGCATCTGTGGCAGCTTCCGACCCGCCTGAAGTACTCGAACGTGAAGCTGTCCAGGCCGCTGACCAAGGAGACCGAGAAGGTGGCCCGCTGGTTCGCCACCATGACGACCGGGTTCAGCCGCAAGACGGCACACATCGAGGCGCGTACCGGGGACGGGCAGAAGGTGGCCCAGTGGGGGCTGCTGGAGGTCGTGCCCGTCCGATGGACCGGCCCCTCCTTCACCCCGGAATCGCCCAAGGTCGCGATGGAGACGATCGAGATCGCCCATCACGGCTATGTGATGGAGGGCTGAGAGTCGTGAGTGGCGCAGGTCCCATCGCGTTCAGTGCCGCCGGTACGTCCGGGGCGGCGGCGAAGGTGGGCAAGGGAGGCTCGGCCCGGCCCAAGCTGGAGCACGCCTATCTGGAACTGCGGACGCCGCCGACCGGCGGTGGCCTCACGCCCGGTGGTCCGTGCGGACGGATCGACTTCCAGTTCAACCCCAAGGAGCTGAGCCTCACCAAGGCCGCCTCCTGGAAGCGGAGTCCGGCCAAGGGCGCCAAGAGCTCGGGTCCACCGGAATATCAGGGATCGCAGCCCAGCAAGCTCACCGTGGAGATGTTCTTCGACGCCAGCGACACCCAGGACACCCGGGTTGTGACCTCGGTGGAGCAGCTCTTCGCGTGCTGTGTGCCGACGAGCGAGACCCGTCAGCAGCAGCGTTCGTCGCCGCCGTGGGTGGTCTTCCACTGGGGCGGGCTGACCGGGTTCCCCGGCTATGTCAGTCAAGTGCAGGCGAAGTACACCCTGTTCACCACTTCGGGCGTGCCGATCCGGGCCGTCTGCCAGGTCACGATGGAGGAGATCAGTGGTGACACCCCGGGGCAGAACCCGACCTCGGGTGCCCTCGCGGCCCGCCGGGTGCACCGGCTGGACGCCGGGGACTCGCTGCCGTCGCTCGCTCAGCGGGAGTACGGCGATCCGGCGGCCTGGCGGGTGATCGCGGAGGCGAACGGGATAGACGACCCGATGCGGCTGGCCCCTGGACAGCAGCTGCTGCTCCCCGCGCTCGACGAGCTGAACCGGCTCGAAGAGGAACGGGACGGGGGGCGGCCCTGATGGCACAGCCGGGCGTCGCAACGGCGCTGGTGGTGGAGTTCGGCGGCCGCCCGCTGCCGCCCAAGTTCGTGAACACACTGGTCGAGGGGTACGTCGACGACAGCCGGACGCTCCCTGACCTGTTCCTCCTGCGCTTCCGCGATCCGGACCGGGTACTGCTGGAGCAGACCGGACTGAAGATCGGCAGCGAGGCCCGGCTGCTGGCCCGCGCGGGTGGGGACACGGCCTTGAAGCCGCTGCTGAAGGGGGTGGTCACCGCCCTGGAGGTGGAGCTCGACGAGACCGGCACCTTCACCGTCGTACGCGGGCTCGACGAGTCGCACCGGCTGTTCCGGGGCCGTCGGGTGGCCAGTTACCAGAACATGACGCTCGCCGACATCTGCGCCCAGGTGGCCCAGCGCGCCGGGCTGAAGCCGGGGACGGTGGACGTGACCGGCCCTGTACTCGAACACATCGCCCAGCCCAATGTCACGGACTGGGAGTTCGTGCGCGATCTCGCGGAGGAGGCGGGCGCCCAGGCGTACGTACTCGACGGGCAGCTGCACATCACCAGACCCGCGGAGGCGAGCGGCGCTCCCGACGGTTCGGCGCGCGCCGACCGGAATCCGCTGGTCCTGGAGATGGGCAGCAACCTGCTGCGCTGCCGGGCCGGGGTGTCCTGTGCGGAGCAGGTCTCCGAGGTCGAGGTGCGCGGCTGGGACATCAAGACCAAGCAGCCGCTCGTCGGGCGGGCGCCTGCGGGGAAGTCGGCGACGCTGGAGCTGGGGGTGAGCGCGGCCGAGGTGTCCGCGCCCTTCGGCGAGGCGCGTTTCGTGGTCACGGACACGGCGTACGGGGCGCAGGCACAGGTGGACCAGGCGGCGAAGGCGCTGGCGGAGCGGATCGCCGGATCGTTCGCGGAGTTGGAGGCGGTGATCCGGGGGAACCCGGAGGTGCGGGCGGGCAGTGCGGTGGCGCTCAACGCGGTGGGGGCGCCTTTCGAGGGGCGGTACACGGTCACGTCGTCGCGGCATGTCTTCGACCCGGTCCGCGGCTACGAGACATGGCTCACGGTCTCCGGGCAACAGGAGCGTTCGCTGTTCGGGCTGACCGGCGGAGGTCCGGGTCCGGGCGGGTCCGGAGCAGCGTCCGGTGGCGGGTCGCGCTGCGTGGGGCTGGTCAGCGGAACGGTCACGGACACCCATGATCCGGAGAGCTCGGGCCGGGTCAAGGTGCGGTTTCCATGGCTGTCGGACGAGTACGCGAGCGACTGGGCGCGCACGGCGCAGTCGGGCGGGACGAGCGGCGGCGAGGCGTTCATCCCCGAGGTCGGGGACGAGGTCCTGGTGGGATTCGAGCACGGGCATCTGGACCGTCCGTACGTCCTCGCCTGTCTGTACAACGGGAAGGACCGGCCGTCGCAGGGCAGCGGCGGCGGGTCGGGCGGGGGCGCTGGTGGTGCTTCCGGGGCGGGTGTCTCCGCGCCGCCCGCCGGAGCCGGCCCGTCCACCGGCGCGGCGCCCGCCGCACCCCCCGCCCCAGGGCTGGTAGACCCGACCACCGGGGCGGTCAACCGGCGTTCGATCGCCTCCAAGAGCGGAAACCAGCTGGAACTCCTGGACGGCGCGGGCGGACCGCAGGGCGTACGCCTCCTCACGGGCGACGGCAAGCTGAAGATCGATCTCGACCGCAGGGGCACCGTGATCGTGATCAACAGCGACGGCAGCGTGAACATCGAGGCCAAGCAGCAGGTGTCCATCAAGGCGGCAAGCGGCGTCACGCTGGACGGCGGACAGGGAACGCTCGAACTGAGCGGCGACAGCGTCACGTTGACATCCCGCAGCGGAGTGCGGGTCGACGGCGGAAACGGCGAGGTCAAGCTCTCCACCGGCGGCACGGTGGACGTCCAAGGTGCCCAGGTCGCCGTCAACGGAACACAGCGGACGGACATCAAGGGCGGCAGCTCCCTGGCCATCAACGCACCCCTGGTGAGGATCAATTGACGGCGCCCGAGCGCCGAGCGGGCTGAGCGAGAGGAACGGACTTCCATGTCAGCAGCCGCGGCGGCAGCCGCACGGGTCGGCGACCCCACCGGACACCCCGGCACGGTCGGGCCGCCCGGTGTCCCGTCCGTGCTCATCGGCGGCCTCCCCGCCGCCACGGTCGGCACCCCGCACCTGTGCGCGATGCCCCCGCCCGCAGTCCACCCGCCGTCTGCGATCGCGCCGCCCGGCAGCGCCACGGTGCTGATCGGCGGGCAGCCCGCCGCACGCGTCGGGGACCTGGCCGCCTGCGGCTCACCCGTCGTGTCCGGCTGCCCCACGGTGCTGATCGGAGGCTGAGCATCCATGGGGCAGCAGTTCATCGGTGCGGGCTGGGCCTTCCCACCGCGTACGGACGCCACCGGCTCCATCGCCCTGGTGCGCGGCGAGCACGAGCTGGAGGAGTCGATCCGGCTGATCCTGGCGACGTCACCGGGCGAGCGGCCCATGCGCCCGGAGTTCGGCTGCGCGATCAACGACTACGTCTTCGCCCCGGCGGACGCGGGCACGGCCGGGCAGCTGGCGTACGAGGTACGTCTCGCGCTGGACCGGTGGGAGCCCCGGATCGAGGTCACCGAGGTCGTCGTCCGGTTCGACGAGGTCGACCACGGGGTCCTGTACATCGACATCGGCTACACCGTCCGGGGCGCCAACGACCCCCGGAACCTGGTCTTTCCGTTCTATGTGATCCCGCAGCACGAGGAGGGGGACGGCGCGTGACGCTGCCCAGTCCGCATCTGGACGACCGTCGCTTCCAGGGCCTGGTCGACGAGGCGAAACGGCTCGTCCAGCAGCGCTGCCCCGAGTGGACCGACCACAATGTGTCGGACCCCGGCGTGACCCTCATCGAAGCCTTCGCGACCATGGTCGACCAACTCGTCTACCGGGTGAACCGGGTGCCGGAGAAGAGCTATCTGACCTTCCTCGACCTGATCGGCGTCCGGCTCCACCCGCCCACGGCCGCCCATACCGATGTGACGTTCAGGCTCTCCGCACCGCAGCCCGAACCGGTACGGGTGAGGGCCGGTACGGAGGTGGCAACCGTCCGTACGGAGACCGAGGAAGCCGTCGTGTTCACGACCGGCCGCGAACTGTCCATCGTGCCGTGCGAGTTCGCCCACCTCGCCACCTGGCCGACATCCGGCGACGCCGTCGACCGTACCGAGGAACTCACGCTCGGCCGGGCCGTCTCCTGCTTCGACACCACGCCCGCGCCCGGCGACGCCCTCTATGTGGGCCTGTCGGCCGCCGTTCCGTCGGGAGTCGTCGTGCTGCGGCTGGACTGCGCGGTCGAGGGGGTCGGCGTGGACCCGCTGCGACCGCCACTGCTCTGGGAGGCCTGGGACGGCAGCGCCTGGACGGTCTGCGAGGTCGAGAAGGACGACACCGGCGGCTTCAACCGGTCCGGAGAGCTGATCCTGCACCTTCCGGAGGGACACACTCCGGCCGTCGTCGTGCGCCGGACCGGCGGCTGGCTGCGGTGCCGCCTGGTGGAGGCCACCCCCGGGCAGCCCACCTATATGGCGTCTCCGGTGGTGCGCCGGATCACGGCGTTCACGATCGGTGCGACCGTCGGGGCGGTCCATGCCGAGACCGTGACGGACGAGGTGCTCGGACCGGCCGAGGGCGTACCGGGACAGACCTTCATGGTGAGCCGCCCGCCCGTCGTGCCCGGCGACTTCGTCGTCGAGGTCGCCGACCCCGCGGGTGGTCCGCAGGGCACGGAGTGGACCCGCGTCGACGACTTCGCGCACTCCGGACCCGACGACCGGCACATCACACTCGACCCCAACTCGGGGCGGGTCGAATTCGGTCCGGCAGTACGGGAACGGGACGGCTCCATCCGCTACTACGGCGCGGTCCCGCCGAAGGGCGCCACCGTACGCGTGCGCGCGTACCGCACCGGCGGCGGGCTGCGCGGCAATGTCGCCCGCTCCACGCTCCGGGTGCTGCGCAGCGCCATCCCGTACGTGGCCCGGGTGGAGAACCGGCGGCCGGCCCTTGGCGGAGTCGACGGTGAGACGGTGGACAGCGCACGGGTACGCGGGCCGATGACGCTGCGGACTCTGCACCGGGCCGTCGTACCGCACGACTACGAACTGCTGGCCCGCGAGGTCGCACCCGACGCATCCCGGGTGCAGTGCATCCCGGCCGGCGGGGACTCGGACGTCGAGGCGGGCGGGGTGCGGCTGCTCGTGGTACCGGCCGGACGCAGCGACGAGCAGGGCCGGATCCGGTTCAACGAACTCATCCCGCCGCAGCACACCCTCGCCCTGATCGCGGGGCATCTGGACGAACGGCGGCCCATCGGCGCCCGGTTGGTGGTCGAACCGCCCTACTACCAGGGGGTCACCGTGGTCGCCTCGGTCCAGGCCCGCAGGGGTGTCGTGCTGGAACGGGTACGCGAGGAGGCCCTGGAGGCCCTTTACAGCTACTTCAACCCGCTGAGTGGCGGACCAGGCGGCGAGGGCTGGCCGTTCGGCCGGCCGATCCAGTCGGGTGAGGCGTTCGCCGTACTGCAACAGGTACCGGGGGTGGATCTGGTCGAGGACGTACGACTCTTCCCCGCGGACCCCGTGACCGGGCAGCGCGGCGAACCCACCACCAAGATCGCACTGGACCGGCACGCACTGGTCTTCAGCTACGAGCACCAGCTCCGGGTACAGGAGGCCTGACCGCCATGCGTACAGCCGTGACCGGCCTGCCGACACCGCACCCGCTGATCGAGCAGCTTCCTGCGGTCTATCTCGAGCAGGACTTCCTGCAACGGTTCCTCGCGGCGCTCGACGACGTACTCGCCCCGGTCCTGCTCTCCATCGACAATCTGCCCGCCCACCTCGACCCCCGCAGCGCGCCCGAGGACTTCCTCTCCTGGCTGGCCCAGTGGGTGGCCGTCGACCCCCGTGCGGACCAACCGGTAGAGCAGCGGCGCGCGGCGGTACGGGGCGCGGTCGAGCGGCACAGCAGGCGCGGTACCCGGCGCGGTCTCGCGGAGGCGTTGTTCCTGGAGACCGGGATCGAGCCCGAGATCGTCGAGAGCGGCGGCACGGCGTGGTCGTCGACGCCGCACACACAGTTCCCGGGCGGCCCGCGGCCGTGGGTGACGGTCCGGGTCCGGGCCTCGCAGCCGTACCAGGTCGACCGGGTGCGGCTGGAGGAGCTGATCCGTACGGAGATACCGGCGCATGTGGGCTTTGACCTGGAGGTTTCGTGATCTGTGAGGCGTGCGGGCAGAGCAACGCACGGGGGACACAGTTCTGTACCTCGTGCCGGGCGTTCCTGGAGTGGGAGGGGACGCCGGGGGCTGGTGGTTCTCCCGCTCCCTCTGCTTCTCCTGCTTCTCCTGTTCCCGCACAGCCGCCGCCGAGGCCTCAGCCGTCCCCACCACCGCCTCCCGCGTCACCGCCTGAGCCGTCCCCACAACCGCAGCCGTCCCCACAACCGCAGCCGCCTGTCGCTGCGGCCGCCCCACGCCGCCCCGGTGACGAGCCGGACGAGTCGGTGCCGGGGCCCGAGGCGCTGCCCGACGTACCGCCGGGCCCCCCGGACACACCCCTGGGTCCACCTGCCGCCCCACCACTTCGCTGCCCCAACTGCCACACGGAGAACGCCCCGGACCGCACCCTGTGCATCCGCTGCGCCCTGCTCCTGGACCCGGGTCCGCCGCCCGAGGTCCAGCCCCCCTGGTGGCGTCGGATCCTCCGAAGGAGACCGCGTCAGGCGCCCACCGCCGGTACCCGGCCGCGGCGCCGGCTGTGGCGCGGCCCCGGCCTGGCGCTTCCGATCGTGCTGATCCTGGTGGTGTGCGGCGTCTGGTTCGCGCTTCCGCATGTGCCGGGCTGGTTCGGCTTCGCCAAGGACGAGACCGGGACGCCGGAGGCGGTGCCGCCCACCCGGTTCCGAGCCTCCAGCACGGCTCCGGGCCACCCGGCGAGTGTGGCATTCGACGGTTTCAACAACCGTTACTGGGCGCCCTCGGCCGCAGGTTCCGACACCGGTGTGGGCCAGTACCTGGAGTGCGACTTCGAGCAGCCGGTACGGGTACTGAAGCTGGTCGTCTTCTCCGGTACGTCGGCCAAGAAGGACGAGTTCCTCACCCAGGCCCGCCCGGCCAGGATCACCGTACTGCTCACCTCCGCCGACGGAAGCCGGGTCAGCAAGGAGATCAGGGTCAAGGACCAGCCCGGTCAGCAGACCTTCGACCTGCGCGGTTCGGAGATCGTCCGGGTCCGCCTCACGACCGACACCACCTATGGTGCGGGCCCCGGCCGTCGACTTGCCGTTGCCGAGGTCGAGTTCTTCGGCCGAAGGCCCTGACCCGGAAAGGAGCCGCAGACGGGGCCGCAGCTCGCGAGGCTCAGGTCGCGCGCAGTGCCACCAGTGCCCCCGCGTGCGCGAGGCCGCTCTCCTCGACGACCTCGCGCACGCTCTGCGCCTCGCGTACGAGCGCGAAGTGCACCCGCCCGTCGGCACCCGTCCGGTAGCCGTACACGGCCGGCCTCGGCAGCGAGTTGTACGAGAAGTGCGACGAGAAGTAGTACGCCCCGGTGTCGTGGAGCGCCACCACGTCGCCGGGCTCGATAACCGGGAGCGCGCGCCCGGTCGCGGTCAGGTCCCCCGCGAAACAGCACGGGCCCGCGATGTCGACGATCTCGGTCGGGCCCTGCTTGGGGCGGCCCGCGGCGTCGAACACCCCGACGCGCAGTGGCCAGGCACCGGGCATGAACACCGTACGGGTGGCGACCTGGGCCCCCGCGTGCGTGACCGCGATCTGCCGCCCCCCGGCCGACTTGGTGTATTCGACGACCGTTGCGACCGTTCCGCTCTTGGCCAGCAGGGAGCGGCCGAACTCCGTGATCAGGGTGTAGCGCCCGTCGAAGAGCCCGGGTACGGAGCCACGGAGTTCGGCAACATGGTCGGCGTACGTCGGACGGTCGTCCTCACTGTCGAAGTTGACGGGCAGGCCGCCGCCGATGTCGAGCCCGGTGATCTGGTCGCGGCCCAGCTGTGCGTTGATGCGCTCGGCCAGTTCGTACGCGACGCGGATGCCCTGGGCGATGAGCGGCAGCGGGCAGCCCTGGGAACCGACGTGTGCGTGCAGGCGGTTGAGCCACGGCCGGCGCGCGAAGGCGTCGATCACCGAGTCGACCGCCCCCGGATCGCGCAGCGCGACGCCGAACTTCGAGGTCGCTGTCGCGGTGCTCATCGCATCGATGGCACCCGCCCCCACCTGAGGATTCACCCGCAGCCCGATCGGCCCGGCGGCCGGTCGTCCGGCCAGCAGACGGTCGACGCGGGCCATCTCCTGGAAGTTGTCCAGGTTGATCGCGATGCCATGGGTGAGGGCGAACTCCAGCTCTTCGACCGTCTTCGCGGGACTGTCGAAGACCAGCCGGTCGTACGTGAACCCGGCTGCCAGCGCCTGTTCCAGCTCACCGGGCGAGGCCACCTCGCAGCCCATCCCGGCCTCGGAGAGCAGCCGCAGCACGGGCACCAGGCCGCATGCCTTGGCCGCGAACGTGTGCCGTACCGGGGCGGGCCCCTGGAACGCCTCGTTCAGTGCGTCGACGGCGGCGAGCACACCGTCTACATCCAAGAGGCCGACCACGGGGGAGTGCGGACCGAGCAGCCCGTCCTCGACGGCTCGCGCCAGCGCCGCCGCACGCCGGGTGCCGCGCTGCTTGGCTGCCGAGCGTTCTGCCGAATCTGCCGAGCCGGAAGTCATGTGAACCACAACAACCCCTCCATCTGTCACGTCGGCTGTAGGGACAGCTTCGACGCGGAGGGCAGGACGCGTCTTCGACCGACACGACGACGCCTGCCCGACTCCTTTGTCGCACCCGACAGCTCGACGATCAACGGCTGCTCGACCCGTGCACTCTGCGAGCCGCGATCCGCAGCCCGATGTCCGCCAGTAGCCGCACGGCCGGGTCGGCCAGATCGACGCCGAACAGGTCCCGGGCCCGGCGAAGCCGGTACCGCAAGGTGTTGGGGTGCACATTCAGGCGCTGTGCGGCCGTGCCCGTATCGCCGAACGCGTCGAGGTAGGCGGCGACCGACTCGCCGTACTCCGAACCGTGTGCGCGGTCGTGCTCCACCATCGTGTGCACGGGCCCCGACAGCGACTTCCACAACGGCTCGACCCCATCGAGCACCCGGAGCACCGACGTGTCGGCGACCACCTCGCCGAACGACGCCACCGCCGACACCACCTCTGCGACCGGCAGCCGCGCAGCCCGCTCCCGGAGCACCCGCACCACCAGCTCCGCGGCCTCCCGCGACGCGGGCAGCCCCGACAGGTCCGTCGTCACGGGCCCGACGCCCGCGAACACCACACTGCGCGGCACCGAGCAAGCCGTCGCCAGCAGGGTGCGCGCCGGCCCGGCCTCACCGTCCGCCGCAGGGACCAGGACGTACAGCCGCCGCCCGGACCGCGCGGTCACGCACTCCGGCCGGTACGCTGCGGCCTGCAAGGCGAGCACATCCAGCACCCGCTGCTCGGCGGCGCCCGGGGCCGTGCTGCCGAACCACCTGCTGACGTACGCCTCCGCGACCATCACCGCGTACGGCCGGTCTTCCGCGATCCCGGCATCGTGCGCGGCCTGCGACGCGTGCGCGGCCCCGTCCAGGACCGCATGCACCGCCCCCTCCCGCGCCCTGGCCGCCGCGCGGCCCCACGTCCGATGGTGGGACAGATGCGGTACGGCGGCCCGGGCTGCCGTACGCAGCGCCTCCGCCGCGCTCTCGGCGAGCGGTCGGCCGTCGGCGGCGGCCCAGATGGACCCGAGCACCTCGGACCCGTGGCGCACGGCGATGGCCAGCCGCTCGGCGGACCGGCCGTCGGCGGGTCGACGCACCACGTCGTCGGTGCTCCACAGTGCTTGGAAGAAGCCGCTCTCGCGCAGTTCGTCGACCCGCCAGCGGGGGACCTCCTGCCCGAGGATCGTCAGCCGGCGCATCGGATCGGGTTCGTGGTCCATCCGCGAGTACGCCAGCACTCGCGACTGCGGATCCTCGATCGTGATGGCACCGCCGACCAGGTAGGCCACCGTATTGGCCAGCCCCGACAGGTCGCCGAGCCGCAGGCCGCCCACCCCGTCGGGGTCGGCCGATTCGATGCCGGAACAGACCGGGGAGCTGTGCACCAGAGCGGTCCGCAACCGACCGAGCACCTCCGTCCAACCCTGCCCCGGCTGCCGGGTCAGCAACGCCGTACGCCCCTGACCGGCCGCCTCCACCAGTGCCGCCCGCGGCCCGCGACTGCCCCGCCGCATGACCACGGCCGCCGCTCCCGCCCGGTCGGCTTCGCGCAGCACGTCGACCGCCTCGGGCGAGGCGACCTCCACACCGACGGCGAGCAGGATCAGCCCGGACGCAGTCCAGGCATCGTCGTCCCGTTCCTCACCGGAATCGTGCAGCACCACATCGGCCACCGGCACGCCGGTACCGCGCGGTGCTGCGACGACTTCGAGCATTCCGGGGGCGATCAGCCCGAGGATCTGCTCCAGCGAGGGCCCGGTGTCGCGCCGGTCCGGTTCATGCGTCGGCATCCGCCCATCATGGCCCGCTTGTACTCCGATTCGTCCCCGTCGGCCAGCCGGGCCCGTCCGGCCACGGCTGACCGGAGGCCCTGCGCATCGGCACCTGGATTTTTTTCCGGAATGGGATGAAAACCCTTGACCTGTGAGAAATAGGGAGGACAATCTTCAATACACCAGAAAACCAGAGCGAGCCGCACCAGTCGGTGAAGACGTTCGCCGATCCGAGTGACCCACTCGTTGGCTCTGGCCAGGCCCCCGGCGGATCCTCTCGGTCCCAGAACTTTCAGCGACGGCTGAAAGCTCATGGAACCAAGAAGGACTACCGGGGACTGCATGTCTGCACCCACGAACGGAATGCAGTTGGGCCCCACCGCGAGCGGTGGGGCCCAACTGCGTGTCATCGGCATCTTCGTCCGGGACGCAAGGTGATCGATCCGGCCTTATTTTCAGTCAGCCGGCAGGCCGGTCACCGGAGCACGAACCCGGTGCCGAGGCCGTCTGCGGGATCGATCTCGAAGCGGTGCTCACCGGTCCGGTACGCCGTCCCCGTGACCTCCGGAACGACGGCGGGGTAGCCGTGGACGGTCAGTTCCTCGACGAACCGGGCGTGGAATCGGGTGCCGACGATCGAGTCGTGGACGAGTCTCTGGCCCTGCTTGAGGTGACCGGTCGTCGCGAGCACGGCGACCCGTGAGCAGGTGCCGGAGCCGCACGGGGAGCGGTCGACCTGGCCGTCGGCGAAGACCGTGACGTTGCGCTGGTGCGGGTTGCCGTCCTCGTCGGTGCCGAGGTCGTCGTACAGGATGGTGCCGTAGATGCCGCTGAGGCGGTCGTCGACGGGGTGGCGGGCGTGCTCGGTCCCGTTCAGCGCCCATTTCACCTCGCGTCCGATCGCGATGAGGCCGGAGTAGTGCTCGGGCGTGACGGCCAGGCCCACGTCGGAGGCGTTCAGGTGCGCGTAGATGGCACCGCCGTAGCCGATGTCGACGAGGACGTCCCCGCGCGAGGTCTCGACGGTGACGCTTTCGCCGAGCCGGTAGCTGGGGACGTTGACGAAGTCGACGCCGATGATCCGCTCGTCAGCCGAGTGCACGCGCATGCTGACCCGGCCTGAGGGGACGTCCACGACGACCATGGTGATTCCGGAGGGATCGCGGGCGACGCGGCCGGTCTGCACGGCCCAGACAGCGAGTGCGATGGAGCCGTGGCCGCAAGCGGTCGAGAAGCCGTCCTTGTGCCAGAACAGCACCCCGAAGTGGGCGTCCTCGTCGTCGGGCGGGGTAATGAACCCGCCGTACATGTCCGCGTGCCCGCGGGGCTCGAAGCACAGCAGCTTGCGCAGGTTGTCCACCTCGGGGTCGCTGATGGCGAACATGCGGCGCTCGGCGACGTTGGCCCCTTCGATGGTGACCGGCGGCTCGGGGACGATACGGAATGGTTCACCGCCGGTGTGGTAGTCGGTGGTGGATACCTGATGGATAGTCATGAGGTCCTTCGCGGCTGGTGTGTCATGTGGTCCATCGGCTGGGGTGGGTCAGAATGACACGCGTTCACCCCGCTTCTTGTTCTCCTCCGGAAAGCCATCGGCCGGCAGCGGCCCGGAATCCTTGAAGAACACGTAACTGCTGGTCATAGCCACGAGCAGGGCCGTGCTCAGCATGAAGAGGATGCGACCTGGGCGCCTCGCGACGCACACCGCCGCACCCGACAGACGCACAGAGCGGGACCCTTGGGAGGCGGCGAAGCCGTCGAAAGCCATGGCGGTGCTTCCCGGGCGCTCGTTCAATTGCCGGCCTCCGGGCCGTACCACTGCATAGCTTGACCGGTGACTGCGGCGATGCATTCGAAGTCGTGGTCGCGGTGCAGGAGGGTCAGGCCCTGGAGTTCTGCAGTGGCGGCAACGACGAAGTCCACAGCTCCCGCCCTGCGGTGCTGACCGCGCTGGGTGAGCAGCCCCTGAACCTGCCAGGCGCGGTCGTACGCTCGGTCATCGACGGGCACCCAGCCGAACAGCAGCCGCATGTCGTCAATGCCGCGTGTACGGTCTGCGGCGGAGCGGGCGCTGTAGAAGAACTCCAGCTCGGTGATCGGGCAGCTTGCGATGAGCCCCGCCGTGGCGGCCTGGTCCCATCCGTACTGTTCGGCATCGCCACGCAGGAATCGGGCGAGCGCGCTGGTGTCGATCAGGAACTGGGCCGCGCTCATCGCCGGTAGTCCCTCTTGTCCGTGAACAGGTCCAGGTCGAAGCCCCCGTCGTCCGCTGCCGCACGCAGCCGAGTGAGAGCGAGGGCCCGTCGGCGGTTCTCGAGCACCTCGCGCAGAGCGGTATTGACCGTCTCCTTCTTGGTGCTGGTCCCCAGCGCCTGAGCCACGGCAGCCAGCAGTTCGTCGTCGAGGTCGATCACAGTTCGGCTCATCCGGACACCTTCTGAGATATCAACTGTGGCATTAAGTATATCGCGGCAGATGCCGCGGTTCTTGGGCGCGTTCTGCTCGTGCGACGGCGGCCAGGGGTGAACGAGAGGCCGCACCCGCAGGGCGGTCAGGGCCCGCAACGGGAACGTCGGCCGGTGCGCGGGGACGGCCTTCGGCGCCGCCGACGGTGATCGAGCAGGTTGCGATGAGCCCTGCCGCGGCAGCCCGGTCCCATCCGTACACACGCGCGCGGTCATCACCCATTGGGGCGCGGCGCGCACTCATTCGGGCGCATCACCCGCGCCGTCACTCCCTCTCACTCCCCGCTGTGGGTTGGGTGATCTTCCGTACGTCGTCATGCGTCCTTCCGGGGCTGGTCCGCACGGCCCCTGTTCCCGTGCCACTCCGCACGGTGACGGCGTCCCCAGACACGATCACCAGGAGTTGTAGTGACATCACCACGACGGTGTGCCGGGCTTGCCGCCGCGGCTGCCCTGTTGGGCTCGCTGTTTCTCGGCGCTCCGGCCACCCAGGCGGCACCGGTCGCAACGGCCGCCGATGACAGTCGGCCATACGTCTGCCGGGGCCTGGTACCGGACCCCATTCCGTACGCCCTGCGCTCAAGCTACTTCTGCGACGACTGGCGGCTCGGCCCCAAGAAGCTGCCGACCCGTGGGCTGGTGGCGAACACCCTCGACGGCTACCAGCGCCTCGGCCGCCTCACCGCGACCCAGTTCCTGAACCGGTGGTGGGACCCGGCCGCCGACACCGGCCAGGGCGACTGGCGCTACCCGGACGCCGACGGTTACGCGAAGGACTCCCAGGGACAGCCGGTCGCCGCCGAACTCGTGCTCCACGCGGGCCAGAAGGTCGACCGCTTCGGCAATGAGGCAGGCCGCTACCTGGCACCCGCCGGCACCAAGTACGGGAAGCGGAGCATCCCGCCGTCCAGCCTCAACACCGCCGATCCGCGCCACTCGTACAACTACTACCTGTACCGGGTGACCAGGGACGTCACGGTGTGCGCGGGGCCGATCGCCCCGGCGTTCGAGCAGCCCGGCCTGGGTGTCCAGTACGTGACGTCAAGCTCGTACTGCCCGAACATTCCGCGCACCTCCGTGCTGGACCTGGTGCGCAACGGGACCCTGGTGCGGCTCGCGACCTCGTAGCTTCCCGGCTGCGACGGCTGGCGCACGCCTCGTACAGATCGCCCCGGATGGGAGACTGGTTCCGTGGACCGTAAGCAGCTGTGCGAGGCGCTGCGGGCAGCCGGAGTCCCCGATGCCCACTACGAGATCCCCGGCTGCCCGGGCGACCACCCCCCGCTTGAGGGCTACTACCTGGCTCAGCGCGAGGGCGAGTGGATCGTGGGAGTCCACGAGCGTGGCAGACGCGAGGTGCTGGAGACCTTCGCCGACGAAAGCCGGGCCTGTGCATGGCTCTACGAACGCCTCACCGACGAGAGTTCACCGCCTGCCCGGCTCACAGCGACGGAGATGGACGAGCTGCTGCACGACAGTGAGGGCATCGAACGGCGAGCACAGGAGCAGCTCGAACAGGCGCTCGCGGAGAGCCGGCGCGGGACCCGCGACGACCCATCGACCGGTGGCCACTGAGCGGTGCCGACCCAAGGGGCGCGTCGGCAACGGGACGGGCGATGGCATGGGTCAGACCTGGCCGTAGAGGGCTGCCAGGTCGACCAGCCGGACGCCGGGGTCGGCCTCGGCAATGGCGCGTGCCTTGTCATTGAAGCCGGCTCCGCTGAAGCAGACGAGCCGGGCACTGGTGGCGTCGTAGCGGCCTGCCAGAGTGATCAGATCGCGGATGTGCCGGAGACGTTCGATGTGGGCGGCGCCCATGGTGTCGTTCCACTTGGCCTCTCCGATGGCCAGCAGTGGTGGCTTGCTGCCATCTGCGATTCCGATGACCGCCACGTCGACCTCGTGGCCGGTATGGGCCTTGGGCTCCAGAGATAGAAGTACGCCTCCATAAAACGTACTCCTACTACTGTGGATCTCGGCTGTGTGCATGCGTCGGCAAGCCACGCCTTGCCCATGAGGTGCGACGTCCAGATGACGAGGTCTGCCAGCTGCGGCAGCGGAATCACCACCGAGAGCTGTGTTCTGAAGTCCGCCACCGATGCCTTCGAGCACGGCTACGCCCCCTGGATCGCCACCCGATGCCTGCGCCAGCGACGCCGGCCCCGACGTTCACGGCGCCGGGCTCGTCGTCGCCCGCTGACTGATCGGAACTGGCCAACTTGTCTCCAGCGAACATGTGGTAGGACAGCGCACTGCGTACGCCGGGGCCGCAGTGCTGGAATAGCCCCATGGTCGACACACCGCCCCGCACCGGTTCACCCACCATCCACGACGCGGACTTGATCATCATCGGCGGCGGCCCGGCTGGCTGCGCCGCCGCCCGCATGGCCGCCAGCGTCGGCATGCGCTCGATTCTGGTCGAGCCGGATCGGCTGTGCCGCAACCTCTACCGGATCCCGGCCCTGAACAACGTGCTCGGCGGCTACGCCAGCGGCCCCGAACTGGCCGACTCCATCGTCGCGGAACTGAAGAGCACGGAGCTGTGCCGCCTCGAACTCGGCCGACACGTCACCGAACTCCACGCCGACAAGGACCACGTGACCGTCACGGTCGACACCAGCGCCCGGCTCACGGCTCGGTACGCCATCGTCGCCACCGGCGTCGGCCCCCTCCAGCCACGCGACATTGCATGGATCACCGCCCCCGACGGCCTCACCCTGCCTCCGCTCTGGCAAGCCGAGGCAGACGCCGCCGAGGGCCGCGATCTCCTCGTCCTCGGCGGCGACCGCCCGATCGGCACCTTCCTGCGCGCCAACCCGACTACAGACACCCGCCTGTTCGTGGCGTACCCGGCGGCTGACGCGTACAAGATCGAGGAGATCCGCGAAGATTCCCGAGTTGTCCTCCTCCCCGTCGAGCACCTGACGCTGAGCTGTGGGGAGGACTCCCCGGTGTCAGCGGAAGTGCTGGGTCGGAACGGCGAACAGCAGACGGTCACGGCAGACGCCGCCTATCTCAGCATCGGGAACGCGCCCACCGCCCCGTCCGGCGACCTGGTCCGTGGCGCGGACGGATACTGCCCGCCAACCGACCAGCACCCCCGCGTCATCGTGGCCGGCGACCTCCGCTTCGCCCGCTTCCAACGGATCATGACCGCCTCAGGGTCCGGTAGCGAGGCTGCGCTACACGCCTACTACGCAACCAGGGAACTGCTCGCCGAGGGTGTGTCAATTTAACGGCTGATCTTGGTTGTTGAGTTGGTCAGTGGTCGGTGGGGGTCAGGCGACCCTCGAAGGCGACCTGGAAAGCGTTCAAGGGCGCCTTCCAGCGCATGGTCCACCGCTTGCGGTCGGCTCGAACGTGCCGGCCACGTCCCGGGGAACCTTCACCTCGACCGGGCCGACGTCGGTGACACGGTCTCCGCTCGGGTTCCGTTCCTGCTGTTGCCGCTGTTACGGCCCTCGGTGTCGTGCTTCTCGTACCCGAGGTGATCGGTGATCTCGCCCTCCAGGGCGGGGCGGGGGCAGCAGGGCCTCGGCGAGGTTGGGCTCAGCGAACACGGCCAGGTGTGGGAGCGCGTGGTCGCCGTGGAGCGCGCCGCTGGCCTGCCGGGTGGCTTCGCGGAAGGGGGCGCAACTGAGACCAAAAATGAGACCACGGAACGACGAAGGGTCCCACTGAAACTTCAGCGGGACCCTTCGTTTCGCCTGTTCAGGCGGGTGCGGAGGATACGAGATTCGAACTCGTGAGGGGTTGCCCCCAACACGCTTTCCAAGCGTGCGCCCTAGGCCACTAGGCGAATCCTCCGCGGCAAACAATACAAGACGTTGAGGAGTGCTCGCGAACCCGTTCCCCTCCGGCTCCCCTCCGGCTCCCCTCCGGCTCCCCTCCGGCTCGTCCGGAGTGGTTGTGAATGGTGGGGCAGTGGACTGGCAGGGGTGGGGATCGGCTAAGGTGGGCTTCAGCCCCTCACGTGGCGCTATCTGACTGAACTCCCCCAGGGCCGGAAGGCAGCAAGGGTAGGTCGGCTCTGGCGGGTGCGTGGGGGGCCCTTGTGTTTCCGGGGGTGCGGGGCGGCGCTTCGCCGGTCCGGGGCCGGTTGTCGGTCCGCCCGGATAACCTCGTATGTGTGTCGTCCCTTGCGCTGTACCGCCGCTATCGCCCCGAGTCGTTCGCCGAGGTCATCGGGCAGGAGCATGTCACTGACCCGCTGCAGCAGGCCCTGCGGAACAACCGGGTCAATCACGCGTACCTGTTCAGTGGTCCGCGCGGCTGCGGCAAGACGACCAGCGCGCGCATCCTCGCCCGCTGCCTGAACTGCGAGCAGGGGCCGACGCCCACGCCGTGCGGGGAGTGCCAGTCCTGCCGGGACCTCGCGCGCAACGGGCCGGGATCGATCGATGTCATCGAGATCGACGCCGCATCGCACGGTGGCGTTGACGACGCCCGTGATCTGCGGGAGAAGGCGTTCTTCGGGCCCGCGTCGAGTCGTTACAAGATCTACATCATCGACGAGGCGCACATGGTCACATCGGCGGGGTTCAACGCCCTGCTGAAGGTGGTCGAGGAGCCGCCGGAGCACCTCAAGTTCATCTTCGCGACCACCGAGCCCGAGAAGGTCATCGGCACCATTCGGTCGCGTACACACCACTACCCGTTCCGTCTCGTGCCGCCGGGGACGCTGCGCGCATATCTCGCCGAGGTCTGCGGCAAGGAGAACAGCCCCGTCGAGGACGGCGTGCTGCCGCTCGTCGTGCGGGCCGGGGCCGGGTCAGTGCGTGACTCGATGTCGGTGATGGACCAGCTGCTGGCCGGCGCGGGCGACGACGGTGTGACATACGCCATGGCGACCTCGCTGCTCGGTTATACGGACGGCTCGCTGCTCGACTCGATCGTGGACGCCTTCGCGGCGGGCGACGGGGCCGCGGCCTTCGAGGTTGTGGACCGGGTGATCGAGGGGGGCAACGACCCGCGCCGCTTTGTCGCCGACCTGTTGGAGCGGCTGCGGGACCTGGTGATTCTGGCCGCCGTGCCGGACGCCGCTGAGAAGGGCCTGATCGACGCCCCCGCCGATGTCGTCGAGCGGATGCAGGCCCAGGCGTCCGTCTTCGGTGCCGCCGAGCTGAGCCGCGCCGCCGACCTGGTCAACGAGGGGCTGACGGAGATGCGCGGGGCGACCTCGCCGCGCCTCCAGGTCGAGCTGATCTGCGCCCGGGTGCTGCTGCCCGCGGCCTTCGACGATGAGCGTTCGCTGCAGGCCCGGCTCGACCGGCTGGAGCGCGGCGCGTCCTTCGCGACCGCCGGTACGGGGCCCGCCATGGGGTACGTACCGGGGCCGGAGGCTCTGACCCATGCCCCCGTCGCCGTTGCCCCGGCCGCCGTGCATCCCGGCGCCGGACCCGCTGCCGCGCGTGCGGCGGTACGGGGAGAGGCGCCCGCCCCCGTGGCACCGCCCGCACCGCCCGCACCTGCCGCAGCGCCCCCGGCACCCGCGCAGCCCGTGGCACCCGCTGCTCCCGTGGCTCCGCAGCCGCCGGCCCATGCCCCGGCCACGGCTCCCGCGGGCGGCCAGCGCCCCGGTGCCTGGCCCACCGCGGCCGCGCCGGAATCGGGCCGCCGTCCCGGTGGCTGGCCGACCGCTTCCGCCCCCGGCCAGTCACCGGTCCCGCAGGCAGCCCCGGCCACCGCCCCGGCCCAGGCCGCGCCCCCGGCACCGGTGCCCGCCGCCGAACCGAGCCCGGGAATGGCACAGGGCGCCGGCCAGGTACGGAACATGTGGCCGGACATCCTGGAGGCCGTGAAGAACCGTCGCCGGTTCACCTGGATCCTGCTCAGTCAGAACGCCCAGGTCACCGGCTTCGACGGCACCACCCTGCAGATCGGCTTCCTGAACGCGGGCGCGCGCGACAACTTCGCGAGCAGCGGCAGCGAGGATGTGCTGAAGCAGGCCCTCGCCGAGCGGTTCAACGCACAGTGGAAGATCGAGGCGGTCGTCGACCCGTCGGGCGGTGCGGGCGCTCCCCCGCAGACCGGTGGTGGCCGCCCCTCCGCCGTACCGCCCGCGCCGCAGCGTCCAGCCCCCGCGCCCCAGCAGAGTTACGAACCCCGACCCGCCCCCGCCCCGTACCAGCAGCCGAGCGCCGCACCCGCCGCGGAGCCCGCGCCTCAGCCGTACTCCGCGCCCGAACCCCTGCGGTCGGTCGCTCCCGAGGACGACACCCCGGAGGCGGACGACCCGGATCTCGTCGACTCGGCGCTCTCCGGGCACGACCTGATCGTTCGCGAGCTGGGTGCCACTGTGGTCGAGGAGTTCCCCAACGATTGACATCCTCGCCGCCCTGAGGGACGGCGATTCCCGTCTACCGTGCCATTGAGGGCTGTGGTGTCGGGTGGGTTCCCGCTTCGCTGCGCGGTGCCGGGACGAGTCCCGGTCTTACCAGCGCTCCACGGGCTGACACGGCCAGTCCGGC